>DASYML010000181.1:0-20686 GCA_036009045.1 Pyrinomonadaceae bacterium | reverse complement strand
ATGGATGTAGCCATGAGTTTCTATCTTTCTGGATGTCAATTAGACAGGTGCGAGTTTCCGGGGTAATTGAATAGTTCCTGCCGGGTAGAGCATGATGAATATAGCGATAGCTTCGAGACCGTTGATGACGATGGATTTTTTCCGGTGAAACGCTTCCGTAATCACTTCGGCTTTCGCCCCACGCTCTCCGTGCTTAGTCATGTACTCATCCTGCGGCGTGCTTAATTGCATACTTACTTCTGACCGGATCGCCGGGAATGAAGCGTTTGAACCCGGCTGCTAAAGCCGCCATCAGAGTTTGATGAACAAGCGTCTAATACCAGGTTGCAATAAAAAGAGAGGTCAGTCCCGCCTGCTTAAGCTGGGCGGGTACTCAAGCGGCGACGACCCGCCCAGCTTAAGCAGGCGGGACTGACTGCCTGACCTCACACCATCTCTTTCTACCGCAATTTAGTATAACCTACTGCCGTCACAGAATTTTAAGTGTGATTGGAAAAGCACGTCATGATAACGCGATATTCCAGCACCTTCAACTCTTAGCAGTAGTTCAGTGTGGTCTTGGGTGAGCACGAAAGCAGAGTTCACCACCGCAGACACAGAGGACTCAGAGGACCCACAGAGAACAGCATTCAAGCCTCTGTGATAACTCTGTGCGCTCTGTGTCTGCGGTGGTGAATCTCACTATCCCATCCCGTGGATTGGCCCTTAGAGTTGCAAGACAAAGAGAGGTCAGTTTTTGCCGTCGCGCATTGCCACATGAGATGTCGCCTTGCGCGTTTAGAAGTCGCGTGATGATGCGATTCTGGCGGATGTCAGGACCATGATGAGTGCGATGCCACAAAATAGACTGAGCGGCAGCCAGGGTAATGTTCCGCGCAGGAGGAATGTGTTCGGGTCCAGGTAGTATTTACCGCTCATCAGATTGAAGGGATTGTAGATTTCAAGGCGCATCAACTGGAAAGCAATGTAGAGCACCAGGCAGATGCTCAACGCTAATGTCGGCACGGAGAATTCGCCCTGCATGAGATGTGAAAGGAGCAGCCCCAGGCCGTAGAAGATTAATCCCCCTCCGGCCATGAGAATCGCGTGCGAGATGGCCTCCCTCAGTGGATAGGTCTCTTTGACGAGCGGTGAAATTGCCCAGATGAGGAGAGATGGAATCAAGGCCAGGATGATCGCTTCCGCCGCTCCGACCGCCGCGCGCACGAGTACGAGGCGAAGACGGGTGACGGGGAGTGAGAGTGTAAAGCCCGCGACGCCGGAAGATTTTTCGCGCCACAGGCCGCCCAGACCGAGCATCACGGCTGACAATATCCAGAGCGATTGCAGGAAGCCTTTATACAGTAGAATCCAGATGTACTTAGCATACGTGAGCGGCTCGCGGTCAAGCTGTTCACGAAAGTGTATGATGTTGGGAGCACGCAGGACCGTGTAGCAGCTTATCAACATGAGCACGGCCAGTCCCGCCAGAAAGCGCCAGCGCGTCTCCAACCATGCCTTGTAGATGAGCATCGCGTCTCTCGTTTCCATAGCTTCATGCCTCATTCAGTAATCGCGCTTTTCCGTCATCCTCAGGGAAAGATAAAACAACCCGCACGCGGTTAATAAGCTGATGCAGATTCCCCTTAAAGGGTAAGTAGAGAATGATGAGAGGGCGGGCGTTCCGGCCATCACTCTGGACACGTCCAACAGTTTTATCCAGAGCGGCTCAATCACTCCGTCATCCGTATATGGACTGAGAAAAAAGTAAAAGAGAAGGACGATCGCGACTCCGATTAAAGCGGGAGTGTGCTCGCTCTGGATGGCGGTCGAAAGCATGACGCCGAGGCCGAAAAAGACGAGTCCTCCCAGCACCATTAAGAGAGCGTGAGAGACAGCCTGGAATGCCGGATAAGGCTTCCCGATAAATATTGAGAGAGCGGGAATCGCTATCGCAGGGATGAGTCCGAGCACGGCGACCTCTATGCCACCAAGCGCCGCCCTGACGCAGACGATGCGCCTGCGGCTCAACGGCAGCGACAGGATAAAACCCGCAGTGCCCTGTGCGCTTTCTCTGGAGAGACCTCCCAAACCGATGATGACGGCGAAGAGAACCCAGAGTTGTTGGAGCAGTCGCGCGAAGAGAAAATGCCAGATGAAGTAAGGGTAGTCTGTGGTGGCGCGAAGTATCCACGGCAACTCGGCTTCGGCAGGATGAAGCTGTTGATGCTCAGACCAGGTCCCCAGGATGAAAGGATTACCCAGCACGAAGAAGGCGCACAGCGCGCACACCAACGCCGCACCGATGAGGAAACGGAAACGAGTTTCCAGCCATGCCTTGTACCAGAGCATCGCCGTCACCTCGCTTTCAGACTCTCAAGAAAAATTTCTTTGAGCGAGACAGGCAGCACGTCTACGGATGTGGCATGAAGGGCGTGCGCGTGATTCAAGATGCCTTCAATATTATGACTGGCGAAGATGGAGACGGAGCGTCCATCAACCCGCACACGCTCTATGCCTTCAAGGGCGAACGCGGGAGTCTGTAGAGGAGTGTCGAAGACCATGTTGATACGCCGGTATTCCTCCTTCATCTCATCGAGCGGGGCATCCAACAGCAGACGGCCTTTGTCTATAATAAAAACACGATCCGCAATCTGTTCGACCTCCGCAATCTGGTGAGAAGAGAAGAAGACGGTCGTCCCTTCGGCAGCGAAGCCGACGAGCAACTCTAAAACTTTCTCGATGTTGACAGGGTCGAGTCCTTCTGTCGGCTCATCCAGAATGAGCAACTCCGCCCCGCGACAGAAGGCCAGCAGCAAAGCGGTTTGCGTCCGCATTCCCTTGGAGAGCTTCTTGATTTTACGGTCGAGCGGTAACTCGAACTCCCGCAAGAGGCGCTGTTCAAGCTCGCCGCGCCAGCCCGGAAAAAAGGAGCGCGTAAAGCGTATCATCTGCTCGACGGTCATGTAGTCATAAAGGCGCTTGTCTTCGCTGACGAAGGCCGCGCGCTGCCGTATCTCGATGCTCTCGGAAGGCTCTTCAATATTCAAGCCGAAAATCCTGCCGGACCCTCCGGTTGGACGCATCATCCCCAGCAGCATCTTGATAGTGCTGCTCTTGCCCGCCCCGTTTTGCCCCAGAAAGCCGCTGATGGAACCGGCTGGGACAGCCAGGCTCAGTTCGCGCACGGCCTCGAACCTGCCATAGTGTTTGGTGAGGGCTACTGTTTCCAATATGGCTGAACTCATCTGGTCCCCAATAATTCCTCTTCGCGTATTAACTCCGCCTCAAAGAGTCGCCGCACCTCATCTTCGCTCAATCCCTGCCTGCGTAGTTTTTCAACAAGCTGCTTAACCTGCGACTGGGCCGCTTGCAGCTTGTTCGTGCGTGACCGGCTGTGTCCTTTGTCCGTCACGAAAGCCCCCATCCCGTGACGCAGTTCGAGCACCCCTTCATGCTCAAGTTCCCTGTAAACCTTGGCGACCGTGTTCGGGTTCATGACCAGAGACTCGGCCAGCGCCCTTATTCCGGGGAGTTGATCGCCGGGCCGCAAAGCCCCCGTCTCTATGACGTGCTTGATCTGCTCCATGACCTGAACGTAGATCGGAACGCCGGATGTCGGATTGGGTTTGATGAACATCTCTTTTGAGTATTACTACCATAGTACAGTAGTACTGTACTGTCGGAGAGCTTGCCTGTCAAGAGAAATCAAGAGCAAGTTGCCATCGCATGAACGGAAGATTTAAACGCCAGGGGCGCAAAGGAGCGCACGCAAAGGTCGCTAAGAAAACGTGAGTTAGACGTCAGGCAGAGCACAGTCTTCAACCTTATCCACGTCAGTGAATACCTATGAGAGCCAGGGGCAGCGCCCCCGGTTATTGGTCCAACATAGCAGCCGACCCTGCAAGGGTCGCACATTCAATGTTAAGGTGCGACCCCTTGAGGGTCGTTATGTGTGGTGTCGAGAGGACCGTGGGCGACGCTCTACGAGCTTGCCCCCGGCTCTCACAGGTTGCCCTTTCAGGGCACAGACCGCTTGTCAGTCAGCCTCTGATGTCGAACTCACGTTAAGAAAGTTTTCCTTTGCGCTCTTTGCGTTTAAGCGTCTGTTGATTCCCAACATTCAATCGCCATCTGCTCAAATTGCGCTCAACGATTGTTCAGTAGTTGGTCAGAATCGTTTCCGGGGAGAAGCCCATTTGTTGGAGACGGTCGCGCGTTTGCTGAATCATTTCGCGCGAGCCGCAGACGAGGGCGACGGGTGAGGAGAGGTCGGGCAGAACGTGGTCCAGTAATGATTGCACGTAGCCCGTTGGGCCATACCAATCATGACCGTCCGGGCGCGAGATGACTTGCCGCAGTTCGACACCGGCGGCCTCCCAGATTTCCGTCTCGTCGCGGTAGCAGAAATCATCAGGGGTGCGCGCGCCGTAGAGCACGACGAGTTGACCGAAATCGTCCGGGCGCGTGAGGACATGACGCAGGGCCGAGCGCAGAGGAGCCACGCCCGTGCCCATCGCGACGAAAACGAGGTCTCTGCCGTGCTGCTCGTCGAGCGCAAAGCCGTGTCCGACTATCTCCAACAACTCGACGCTGTCGCCCTCCTTCATCTCATAAATAGAAGCGCTCGCGCCGCTGGCACGTTTGACCAGAAATTCAATCTCATCGTCCTCCGGCGCGCTGGCGAAAGCGAAGTAAGCCGTGGGTCCATCATCGCCCGCGCGCAGGACAGCCACCTGTCCAGGCAGAAAGGTCAAGCCATGCGCGCCGCCGCTTGCGCTTGCGGGCGACATGTCAAACGAGCGTGTCTCGCGCGCCTCATCGCGCACGCGTTTGATGATGAGCGAGCGTGCTTCCTTTGCTTTCATAAACAACCCTTGCGCGATGTCGCGATGTGAATCCCGGTTGGCCCCAGTTGAAATCAGTTGTGAGTTGAAATCAGTTGGAGGCGGCCTCTGCTTCTGCGTAGAGACGATCAATCACGTCTCTATATTTTTCATCCACGACGCGGCGCTTGACCTTGAGGGTGGGCGTCAGTTCGCCGCCATCTATCGTCATTTCGTGTTCGAGGAGCGCGATGCGTTTGACGCGTTCGTACTTCGCGAGGTCCGCCGTGTGGGCATCAACCTGTCTTTGAAAGAGGTCCAGAATACGCGGGTGCTGGCAGAGTTCGGCGGGCGTGCGCGGCTCTATGCCTTTCAGTTGAGCATAAGAGTCAAGCTGTTCCCAATCCGGCACGATGAGCGCAGAGGGAAACTTGCGTCCATTGCCGATGAGCACGACCTGATTGACGAAGCGAGAGGCTTTGATTTTCTGCTCGATGACTTGCGGCGCGATGTACTTGCCGCCGGATGTTTTGAAGAGTTCCTTCTTGCGGTCCGTGATGCGAAGGAATCCATCCCGGTCCAGCGTGCCGATGTCGCCGGTCTTGAACCAGCCGTCTTCTGTGAACGCGGCGCGCGTCTCAGCGGGCTTGTTGTAGTAGCCGAGCATGACGTTCGGCCCGCGCGTCTCTATCTCGCCATCGGGGGCGATTCTCACTTCGACGTTTCTAATCGGACGGCCCACCGTCCCGATGCGATTATCTTCGAGCAGCCCGGCGGAGATGACGGGCGAAGTCTCCGTCAGCCCGAAGCCCTGCACGATGGGCATGCCCGCGCCCTGAAAGATAGAGCCTATCTCGTCGGAGAGCGCCGCGCCGCCGGAGACGAAGACGCGTATGCGCCCGCCCAATCCTGCGCGCCACCTGTCGAAGACGAGACGCCTGGCGAGCCTGTGTTTGAAGGCGAGCATGCGAGGGATGCTCAGATGATTCGTAGTGTGCTGCGCGTGTAGCTTGCCGACGGAGACGGCCCAGTTGAAGACGCTCGCCGTGAGCTTGCCCTGCTTCGCCGCCTTCTCTTTAATGCGCGCGTAGATTTTTTCAAAGAGGCGCGGCACGCCGATGAAGAGCGTGGGCCGCACTTCGCGCAGGTTGTCGCCCAGCTTCTCCAAAGATTCGGCGTAGAAGACGCTCATCCCGTGATGTATGTACATGTACATGGCGAGACGTTCGAGCACATGAGAGAGCGGCAGCACGGAGAGCGCGATGTCCGTCTCGCCAAACTCAAGATGATCCGAAGAGTCTATCAAATTCGAGACGAGGTTGGAGTGCGTGAGCATCACTCCCTTCGGTTCGCCGGTCGTCCCGGAAGTGTAGATGATGGTCGCCAGGTCTTCGGGCTGGGCCATGCGAGCGAGGCTTTCGGAAAGTCCCGGCTGCGATTCCTGAAGTGCGCGCCCGCGCTCTTCAAGCGAAGCGAGCGAGATCGCGCCAGCGATTTCTTCCGTCTCGCTCGCATCGAAAAAGATGAGATGCTCCAACGCGTCGCAACCAAGAATCGCTTCACGGATGCGCTCATACGCCGCGCGATCTTGGATGAAGAAAATGCGCGTCCCGGAATCCTTCAAAATATAGCCGACCTGCGCGGGCGCTTGCGTCGTGTAGATGGGCACGTCAACGATGCACGCGAACTGGCAGCCCGCATCCGTCAGCGTCCATTCCGGGCAGTTCTGCGAGAGCAGGGCCGCGCGATCACCCTGACGCGCGCCGAGAGAATAGAGTCCAAGCGCGATGTGCCTTGCGCGCAGCATCATTTCAGCGGACGAGATGGAGTGCCACGCGCCGTCTTTTTTGTAGTTAAGCGCGTCCTTCTTCGGATGCAGGCGCGACGCGTGCTCGAACATCTCGAAGAGGGTGCGAGGCTCGTCGGGCCTCAAGGGCACGCGTGGTGGGCGCGAGACTTCCGAGACGACGGAAGGAGAGTTGATGTCTCTCGTCTCAAACGTCATCCGCGCTCACCCCGTTGAGAAAAATGTCCAGCACCTGATCCGCCATCGGCGCGAGTTTATAGCGGCGTTTGGAGAGAATCCAGTTGGTCGCCATCTCGTCCAGCGCGCCGAAGAGAACTTTCGCGACGACCTTCGCGTTCAACTCGCGGCGAAAGACGCCGACGCGCTGGCCCTCCTCGAACGTCTCGCGGATGAGCGAGAGATATTGCGCGAAGCCTGCGGCTGAGAACTCCTCCATGAACTTGGTAGAGCCGCGCAGTTCGACCTGAAAGACGACGGCCAGATCGCGATCCGCGCCGAGGCGTTCGAGATGCAAGAGCGCGATGCGGCGCAACTTTTCGCGCGGGTCCGAAATCGCGTCGAGTTGCCTGCGTCCTTCCGTAATCGCTTCGCCCATACTGCGGTCGAAGATGGAATGCAGAATCTCTTCCTTGCTTTTGAAGTAAAGATAGACGGTCCCATCCGCGACGCCCGCCGCGCGCGCGATGTCCGCGACCTTGGCGTTGAAATAGCCGTTGCGTGCGAAGACCTTTGTCGCGGCGCGCAAAATCGCTTCGCGCTTATCGGCGACGTTGGGACGGACGGAAGAAAGTGAACGAACAGAACGCATCAGGTCAATTTCGGATTTCGGATTTCAGATTGCGGATGAGTCGAATTTTTGGACCAGTACTCGAAGACTTTTCCGGTCTTCAATCCACCAGCCAAAACCCGCCATCCGAAATCCCTTGAACGTGGAAGCCGCACTGAATGAACCATCACTCAGTCGGATTCTTAGCCTACCTTAAAAAAGAGTCCAAAGTCCAAGGTCCAAAGTCCAATGTTAAGAACAGCATGCTTCCGCCTCTTGACTTTGGACTTTGGACCTTGGACTTTGGACTTATGAAACCTTGGCTTCTTCGGGTTCCTGCTTGAGGAGGTCATCGTCGTCGGTGGTGGCGACGTGAAGCTGGCCGCCGCGAATGCGGAGTTCCTGTGTGGGGAAGGGAATCTCTATGTTGTTTTCGCGGAAGAGCCGTTCGATGTTGTAGTTGATGTCGCTCTTAATCTGTACGTGAATGCGTGGTTTGTTGGTCCAGATGAGCAGGCGAAAGTCGAGGGTCGAATCGCCGAACTTCAAAAATTGCACGCTCGGCTTCGGGTCATTGAGGACGTTGTCCACGCCTTCGGCGGCGCGCATCAATGTCCTGGTGACGAGGTCAACGTCCGAATCGCTGGCGACGCCGATGGGAATCGAGATGCGCGCGCGCGGGTCGCCGTAGGACCAATTAATGAGACGCTGGCTGACTAGTTTCGAGTTGGGCACGATGATGGCGATGCGGTCGTTAGTCATGACGGTCGTCGTGCGTAAATTGATGCTCTGCACGTCGCCTTCATCGTCGCCGATGGTGACGCGGTCGCCGACGCGCACGGGCCGCTCGAAGAGCAGGATAAAGCCGGAGGCGATGTCCGCCGCGATGTACTGCAAGCCGAAGCCGATGCCGACGGAGAGCGCCGTGAAGACGACGGCGAGCGTCGTCAGGTCCGCGTTGAATGCCTGGCTGAAGGCCGCCAAAAAGCCGATCGTATTAATCGCGTAATAGACCAGGCGCACAATCGTGTATTGGATGCCGGGGTCTATGTGCGCGCGCTTGGCGATGCGGCGTTGGAGAAAGGCCGAGATGAGTCGCGAGAGCGTCAGCGCGACCAGGAAAATCGCAATCCCTATCGCCACGCTGGAGAGAGAAATCTTGAAATTGCCGACCTCATATTTTTGGTTGACGTATGACCAGAGGCTCCTCGCCCACTCGACAGGGTTTTCCAGCAAGAGAGCGAGCATCCGCCCTTGGTCCATGATTCCAGACATCGTCGCCGAAACGTTTCTCAAACTTTCCATCAACATCTTTCTCAACCCCTCTTCACTGGTCCAGAAATAAAGCACATGCGTTGCGGCCAGTCTCAAAGCAATCAAGCCGTCGCGCATCGCTTGGGGGCGCGCGAACGGCTCTAGTGGACACACTCTAAAATTAATCGAACGGAGGGGACAGGACTCGAACCTGCAAGCCCGTGAGGGCGGTAGTTTTCAAGACTACTGCATTACCATTATGCTACCCCTCCACACATCACCAATAATCATACCCCACGCACTCATCTCTCTCAACTCTTGAGAATAGTGACGAGTGACGAGCAAGAAAAACAAGAAGAAGTCGTTTTAACTTGTCACTCGTCACTTGTCACTGCCTTTACAACACTCTGATGGTTTGTCCGACGACGAGGCGGCCCGTTTGCAGGACGCGGGCGTAGAGACGGGATTCGCCCGGATGTGATTTCTGCGAGATGCGTTGAAAGTCGCCGTCAACGAAGGAGCCTCTGATGGTCTTGCAGGGGTTGGTGTAACTGCTGATTTCGACGCGCACTTCATCGCCCAGCGCGAGACGGCTGCCCGGCGCGAGGGTGGACCAATCAAGGCCCGACACCGTCACGTTATCACCCACCGAGCCGGGAAAAATCCTGTGTCCCTCGGCCTGTAGGCGTTGGATGTGTTCGAGCGAGAAGAGACACAGGGCGCGCTCCGGCCCGCCGTGTATGCCGGGTTTGGCCTGCCTGTCTCCGACGAGTCCCGTCTCTGTCAAAACGGCCTCGCGCACGGCCAGCTTGGGCACGCCGCCGTCCGAGCAGTTGAGTTGGAAAATACGACCTTCGCTCATCGTTTCATCATCTACTTCTGTGAAAGCTGGCGCGCCATCTTTACCTGACGCCCTGAGATGTTTCCGCCACGATTAAATCAACGACTCCCTCAAAGCTCCCCGTGCTCTGATAAGCAGCGCGCTGGCGGCTCGCGCCCGTCCCGCGTTCGATGGTTTCCCGGACCAGCGTTGAGACCTCTTCCCATTCAGCAGATTCTTCGAGGGCGGGGCGCAGGTGGTCCAAAAATTTTTCTACCAGCGCCCGCGCGGGAATCGCGCTCGCGTCTAGAGTGTCTATCAAATCCGCGTCAAGCCCGTAGCGTGCCGCGCGCCATTTGGCCGCGCGCAAGAGTTCCGGGCGGACTGTCGGCATGGGCGCGTCCGTCCTCGCTTCCATTTCACAAGTACGGGCGAGGGCGCGTGCCAGCCCCGCCGCCATCACGGCCTCGTCAACTGTCAGGCAGACATCCGTGATGCGAAATTCTATCGTCTCGAATCGCGCACTGGGGCGTGCGTCCCAGTAAATCTTCGTCCCGTCTTCGATGCTTCCGGTGGCGACCAACTGTTCGACGAGTTGATCGTATTCCGCGCGCGAGGCGAAGACCTGCGGCGTTCCCGCCATAGGCCACCTGCGCCAGATTTGCGTGCGAAAACTTGAGTAGCCAGTATCCACGCCCATCCAGAAAGGCGAGTTGGCGGAAAGGGCCAGCATCACCGCGAGCCAGGGACGCGCGCGGTTCATGACCTGAATCGCCGTCTCGCGGTCTTGTATCCCGACGTGAACATGACAGCCGAAGATCAATTGCTCGCGCGCGAGTTGTTGATACTCCTGTGCGATGCCGACGTAACGCGCCTTCGGCGTCAGGGTCTGCTCTTTCCAGTGCGAGAAGGGGTGCGTCCCGGCGGCTCCGATAGAGTTGCCCTGCTCGTGTGCCGCCGCGATGACCTCGCGGCGCAGACGCAGGAGTTCACCGCGCAGGTCCTTGAGAGATTGGCAGACGGGCGTCCCGATCTCAATTTGTGAAAGATAGAGTTCGGGCGTCACCTGATCGCCGACCGCTGCCTCTGCGGCGGGCAGGATACGCGCCGCGCGCTGCTGCAATTCGCGCGTCGCCGGATTAATAATCTGATACTCTTCCTCAACCCCGATAGTGAAATCTTCCTTGTTGACCATAGAGCCTTTCTTCCCACACCCCCTCGCATGTGTCCCTTCTGTTTCCCTCGCCGCAGCGAATGTTCTCTCATCAACTGTGTAACACGACCCGATGAAAAGCAAGGATGAAGACGGAAGGATGAAAGATGAGAGTGTGGCTATGCAAGACGCATAGTTATTCTTTCATAGCTCTTCTTTTATCATTTATCCTTCCGCCTTCCGCCTTCATCCTTGCTCTTCTGTGGCCCATTGTTTGCAACTGATTACGTGAAAGCTCATTTTCGGGTACGAAAATCATGCGGGTAAGAGATGGAAATCTGGACGCGGTCTGCGGCTGACGCGGCTGCGTTGAGGATTTTAAAGAAACTTAAAATCGTTTAGTACATGGAGGAGTAACAAATGGCAGACACAACGGGTTCAGCAACGGGACACTCAAGAATGGTAACTGGACTGTTTAGAGACAGAGAGAGTGCCGAGCGCGCTTACGGCTCAGTCACCAGCCGTGGTTATAAACAGGATGACGTTAACTTGCTGATGTCGGATGAGACGCGCAAGAAGCATTTCGCGGATGGCAAAGAAACGGAACTTGGCAACAAGGCTCTCGAAGGCGCGGGCACGGGCGCGGCCATCGGCGGAACTATCGGCGCGACGCTCGCCGCTATCGCTGCCATCGGGACGACTCTGGCCCTGCCGGGTCTCGGCTTGCTCGTCGCTGGTCCGCTCGCGGCGGCACTGGCGGGCGCGGGCGCGGGCGGCGCGACCGGCGGCCTGATCGGCGCGCTGGTTGGCGCTGGCATCCCCGAAGAGCGCGTCAAGCACTACGAAGAAGGCATCAAGAACGGCGGCATCATGATGGGCGTCACGCCCCGCTCGGATGAGGACGCGGAATACTTCGAGAGTGAATGGAAGAAGAATCACGGCGAAGAAGTGTACCGCTAAATGAGGTCCCTGAATTGGACCTTTAAAGGTGAGGGAGAAAAGATGCGACGAACATTAGCTTCGCTGTGCTTGCTGACCTTCGTGGCGCTGGGCGCGGCCTGCGGTGGCGATACTACGACCACCAATAACAGCAATGCGGCCAACGCCAACGCCAATAACAGCAACGCTACCAGAAACGGCGTCGTCGAGACGAACGCCAACGTCCCGGCGAACATGAATGGAAATACTGTTCCGTCGAACGTGGGTGTCGTCACCAACGATAACGGCAACAAGAACACAGCCGGTATCACTTCGACCAACAACGCGAACGCGAATCACAACGCCAACAGCGCGAACCACAACGCGAACAACGCCAACGGCAACATGAGCCATAATGCCAACGGCAACGCGAATCACAAACCATAACGGCACGGAGGCTCTGGTCCTTTAAAGGATTAAAGTCTTCAGGTAAGTAAAAGAGGAGCGCCAGATGTTGCCTGTAGAGGCATCCTCCTGCGCTCCTCTTTTTTTGTCTCATGCGCTTAACCTGAGTCCGATGTCAGGATCAGCAATCTCGCTTGCCCCTCAGACTGAAACGCAGCTTTCAAGATTCGCGCGACAGGGTTATGATGAGGAATCTATAAACCTGAAAATATTTTTAATCCGAACACTGCTCCTGCTCATATATAAGTAAACTCTCTGAGGGCAATCGTGCATAGACCTTGTTTCTCTCTCATCATGCTCATTCTTTCCCTGTGTCCAGCCGCGTCTGTGTTGGGCCAGGGTAAGCCTGCGCGGACGCTGTCGGGCGTCGTCATGACGCAGCAGAATGAGGTCGTGCCGGGCTTGACCGTACTGGTGCGCTCGGCTGCGGGTGAAGCGCAGGTGTTGACGGACGCGGAAGGAAGATTCCGTCTCGTCGTGCCGGAGGGAACTTTGACCGTTAAATTCTTCGGGCGGAGCATCGCGCTCATCTCAAGGATGATTGGACCAGGAGAGGCGAGCGAAAATCTTCAGATTAAGGTGGCGTTCGTCGTCCCGCCCATCCATGCGAGCGTCGTCATAGAGGCCACGACGCTAGACCCTTCGATTGACCAGCGCAACGATACCGTTTACAAAAACACGCTCTTTCTGCGCGACGACCAGCTTTTCCAAACCCTGGATGCGGGCATCAACGCGGGCCAGCATGAGGGCGGTGGTAAGTCCTTGGAGATTCGTCGCTTCGGTTTCAACGCGGACCACGGCGGCGTTAATGGGGGTCTCAAGGTTCTGGTTGACGACGTGCAGCAGAACCAGGGGACGCAGGGACACGGGCAAGGATACCTGGGCCAGTTAAAGAGCCTGACGCCGGAATTGGTCCAGGATGTCTCGATTCTCAACGGGCCTTTCAGCGCGCAGTACGGGGATTTCTCCGGCCTCGGAGTGGTCCACATACGTCTCAAAGAATCATTACCGGACCAATTAACGATGCGCCTTCAGGGCGGCTCGTTCAAGACCTTGCGGACCTTCCTCGCCTACAGCCCGAAATTCAAACGCGCGGATTCCTTCATCGCTTATGAAGGCTCAAAGACCGATGGCCCGTTCATCAACCCTTTGCGCTATCGCCGCGACAACCTGACGGGCAACTACACAAGGCATCTGGACGCGAACAGCGATTTAGGCTTTAAGCTCAACCTCGGGCGCAACGATTTTTTCTCATCCGGGCAGATACCTTTGGACGAGGTCGCCGCAGGTCGGCTCGACCGCTTCGGCTTCGTAGACCCCTACGATGGCGGGCGCGTGCGAACGGCGATTCTGGCGATGTATTACCGCAGGGAATCCAGGTCCGGCGATACCTTCAAACTCGACGGATTCCTGGGACGCTCGCTCTTCGACCTCTATTCTAACTTTACTTTTTTTCTCGCGGACCCGCTCAACGGCGACGAGATTCAACAGCACGACTCGCGCTTGCAGGAGGGAGCCAACGCGCAATACCTGCACCCTTATAAACTTTTCGGTCGGCAGGCGCTCGTCACCATCGGCGGCAATTATCAGGACAGCCAGATTAACGTCGGCCTTTCCAAAACGGTCAGGCGCGACCCGTTCGAGGCCGTCACGAGCGCGCATGCTCGCGTCACCAACGGCGGCGGCTACGTGCAGCACGGATTGGACCTGCAACACGGTCATGTGCATCTGGAAGCGGGACTGCGCTTCGATTATTTCCGGTTCGATGTCGAAGACAGGCTTGACCCGTCTCTCTCAGGCACGCAGGGCGCGGCCCGCTTCCAGCCGAAATTCAGCGTCGCCTACACGCCGTCGGATAATCTTCCCGCGACGTTTTATCTTAACTACGGTCGCGGCATCAGCAGCCAGGACGCGCGCGGAGTGGTCCAGAAACCCGACAGCCCGAAGGTTTCCAACACGGACTTTTACCAGCTTGGCACGTCTCACAATCTCAAAAGATTTTCTCTCAGCACGGACCTCTTTCTGATTGATCGTTCCAACGAACAGGTCTACATCCCGGACGACGGCAGCTTTGAACTGAAAGGCCCGACACGCTCCTACGGCTTCGAGTTGAAAACTTCCGCGAAGCTGACTCGCCATCTCTCATTCAACGGCGGACTGACGCAGGTCTCCAACTCTTTTTATCGCGGCACTGCCCCGCGCGTGTACGTGGACAGCGCGCCGCACACAGTCGCCAACGCGGGTCTCACGCTCAATGATTATCACGGCCTGATAGGCTCGCTCGTGCTGCGTCACACGGGCAACTATCGTCTGGACGGGGAGGATGCGCGGATTCGCGCCTCCGGTCTGGACGTGCTGGACCTCAGCCTGACGAAGCGCCTGCGCCGCTGGATGGACCTTAATCTGTCCGTAGACAACCTGACCAACAAGCGTTTCTTCGAGACGCAAAACTACTTCGAGTCACGCCTCCAGACGGATGCCCCTCTCGGCTTCGACGCGAACGAGAACAGGCTTATCTATCCATCGAGAATCCACGGCACACCCGGCTATCCTTTCGGCATCACCGCCGGCCTCACGTTTCGTCTTTTTGAAAAGGGCAAGTAAAGTTGAGAGAGCGACTCTCTTATTTGAGTGTACGTGTAGAACTATTCACCACAGGGACACAGAGCGCACAGAGTCAGCACAGAGACTTATATGATTTTCTCTGTGCTGACTCTGTGCGCTCTGTGTCCCTGTGGTGAATAGCGCTTTGTTAATGAGTGCTTCAGACACGCCGCTCTTCGGGGATGAGAGATTTGTGTATGTGTATGGCGGCCATCGCGCCTTCGGCGGCGGCGACGACGGCGAGTTGGGAGTTGGGCGTGAGGTCTCCTGCGGCGTAGACGCCCTGGACGCTCGTCTGCTGGTCTCCGTCAACCCGGACCAGCCCGCACTCTTCATCCAGCTTGCAGCCGAGCATCGTGTGCAAGCCCGACGCAGGCTCCGTGCCGAGGTTAAAGAAGAGCGCGTCACATTCGAGCGTCGAGCCGTCGTTGAAGCAGACGCGTTCGATGCGACGGCTTTCCTTATCGCCTTCGAGACTGGCGATCTTCTTGTCCGTGATGATGGGAATTTTAAACTGGGCCAATTTTGCGCGGTGCGCTTCCGTCATGTCGCCCGCATCGCCGTCCGTGATGAGCGTCAGTTGGTCCGTCCACGTCAGCAGGTTGAGCGCAAATCCGACCACGGCTTTACCTTTTCCGAGGACCGCGACGCGCTTGCCCGTCACTTCAAACCCGTCGCAATCCGGGCAATGATGGACAGTGCCGCCGTAGAATTCTCTAAAGCCGGGACAGTCCGGCGTCAGATCGCGCAGGCCCGTCGCCAGCAGCAGCCGCCGCGCCTCGAACGTCTGCAACGCCGTCGCCTCATCCCCGGTCGTGACGCGAAACTGCTCCCCGCCAATCCGCTCGATTTTCGTCACGGACCCCTCGACAATCAAGCCCGCGTACTTCACCACCTCGTCGCGCCCGCGCGCCAGGAGTTCCGTCGGCAGAATACCGTCATGGCCCAGAAATCCATGCACGCCATGCGAGTAAAGATTGCGCGGGCTATTGTGATGAAACGTCAGCACGCGCCTCCGGTAGCGCGCCAGAAACAAAGCACCCGACAAACCCGCCGGTCCCGCGCCGATGATTATGCAATCGTACATAAAAAGAGTCAGGAGTCTCGGAGTCAGGAGTCTCGGAGTCAACAGCCAAAAGCAAGTTCTTGTTTTTGACTCTGGACTCTTGACTCCTGACTGTGGTCAAGCCTTCCGCCTCAATATCCTTTCAGAACGTCACGAAAGTTAAAGAGAAGTGCAACTATTTTAAGTCGGGAGTCTCGGAGTCTGAAGTCAGGGGTCAAACACAAGAACTCGCTCCTGGCTTTTGACTCATGACTCCTGACTCCGAGGCTCCCGCCTGTTTACGTCGTCAGTCTCCTGTAAATTCCCGGCAGGCGTTCGGGGAGCGTGAGCACGTCGTCAATGATGGTGTAGCCGATTTCGCCGTAGAGGTCGCGTAGCTCCGTTTCGGATTCGCGGTCAATGGTGATGCAGAAGGGAGTGATGCCCTGATTCTTAGCCTGACGCAGAGCCTCGCGCGTGTCTTCGCGTGCGTAGCGCGCATCGCCGTAATCGTGGTCATAAGGGCGACCGTCGGAGAGGACTATGAGGAGGCGCGTGCGCGCTTCCTGTTGGGCCAACTTCGCGGCGGCGTGGCGGATGGCCGCGCCGAGACGAGTGTTGTTCTGGTAGGTGATGCCGCCGATGCGCCGCTCGACTTCCTCAGAGTAACGCTCGTTGAATTCCTTGACGACGTAAAACTTGACGTTGCGCCTGCCTTCGGAAGTAAACCCGCTGATCGAGTAGACATCGCCGACGGCCTCAAGTGCCTCGCTCATGAGGACCAGCCCTTCCTTCTCAATCTCTATGATGCGACGACCGGGATGCGTGTAAGGCTGAAGAGGATGGCGACCGATGGTGCGCGCCGTGGAAGATGATTGGTCCAATAAAAAGGAGACGGCGACATCTCGCTCGCGGCGCAGTCGCTTGATATAAATACGCTCGGACTGTTGGCCGTCCGCGCGGCGGTCCACGACGTAATCAATGACCGCGTTGAGATCATAATCGTCGCCGTCGAGTTCGTTCGCCACGCGCTTCAGATTCTCCGGCTTCATCAATTGAAACTGGTGGCGTATGGAAGAGATGACGCCCTTGTAGCGTTCGCGCGTCTGCCAGACAAACTCCGTGTCTCCTTTTTTGACTCTCTTTTCGATGACGCGACACCAGCCGACGCGATGATCCGTCAAATCCCTGTCCCACTCGTCATAGTTAAAAGCGACCTCGCCCTCTTCCAAATCCTGTTCGGAACTCTCCGCGTTGGACCATGCTTCGGCTCCATCCAACTCTTCCGGCTCGCCCTCGGCATCCGTGCTGGTCCAGGCGTTGAAGAGTTCGCGCGCATCATCCGAGCGTGGCTGGCGCTCAGGTCTTCTCTGAGCATCACTCGCCTCAAGAGCATCACTGTCATCATCGCCGTCGGATTGTTCCTCTTCGGCCTTCGACTGCTGTTGCGTCTCGTCAGCGGCGACGGATTGAAAGAGCGTGTAGACGCGGCTCGTCGCCATCAAGGTGTCGGCGACCGTGCTGGTTGGTCCAGAAATGTAATCTGCGACGATGCCTTCGAGTTCGGAAACTATCTGACCGTAAAACTGCCGCGCATCATCGAGCGCGCCGCCGCACAACGTAATCTGAAAGAGCAACTCGAATGGAACCATCGTCGTCGGCAGATCAATGATGCGCGGGCGAGTGTTTCTCAGATAGACACGAATCATGTCCAGGTCGCGCGCGAGGCCCTTATACATCCCGCGCAGGCGGCGATCAATGCGCCCGTTTTCGAGCGTGCCGAAGACGCGCGTCGCCAATCCCCTGTAAGGAAAGAGCGCGAGCACCGCGCGATAATCCGAATCTGGCGGCAACCTGCGACGCACCTGAGCCGCGCGCCTCTCTTCTTCTTCAGGCGAGAGAGCCGCCTCGCCCTTCAACATCTCATTGATATAACCGTCGAGCGCGAATGCATCGCGCGCGTCCAGGTTCTCCGGCGCGAAGGCTTCCGCGATGGAAGCATAGGCCGCGCGCAGGTCCTGTGCATCACGCTCGTGCGTCCCGAACTCGACTTGACCAGCGGCATGCGCGGCCAGCACTTTGTAGAGACGAAAGTCCATCTCTTCATCACCGAACAAAGCGACCACGGAAGGCAGGTGAATGGTCCGCCCGTCGCCTATGCGCGCTTCGTCCGGGACAGCCGCGAGCGGCGCGACCTCCAGCGCGCGCCCCGTCAAAGCCTCCACGTAGAGCCGCAAAGTATGTTGGACCTTTTCCAGCGCCAGCCCCTCGCCGCCCGTGTGCAAGGCTTCATGACTACCTCTGGTTTCGAGCGCGTAATAACTCCTGCGCGCGCGCGGCTCCGCGTGTTCCTCAGAGAGACCCTCCAGGACCCACTCTTCAAACTGTTCGACGGAGACGCTGCGCAAAGCTTTCGGGCTGGACCGGAAACAGGCGAGCGCCGCCTCGCCGTCCACACGCGCCACCATGAGCGTGACGGCGATGATACGCAACGCCAACTCCACCGCGCGCAGATGATTTTTCTCGCCCGCGAGCGCACGGAAAAAAGCAGGACTGTAACGCACAAAAGCTATCAGTCCGGCGTTGCCATGCTCCGCGATGGCACACAGTAAATTGGTCCAATCCGCGAAGGCTTCCGGCATCGCGCGCAGGACTTCGCCGCCCGCCGTCAGTACATTCAAGGCCGCGCTCCCGCCCCGCTCCAAAAATTCGCCAGCGCTTCTGATAAGTCGCAACGCGTCCAACGCGCGCAAACCCGCGAGCGTCGAAGGCAGCGCCGCCCAGGCTTCCGCCGCGATGCCGCCCGCGCGCGTCGCAAAGGCCAAAGCGAGCAGTGTCGCCGCACGCGCGACCTGCGGCGCATCCTCCGCTCCGAACTCATCGAAGCACGCGATAACCTGCGGCGTCAGGTTGAGAAAGTCCGCGCTATGCTTGGCCGAGCGACGCGAAATCTCCGCCGCGACTTCAAAAATCAATCGCAGCACTTCCGCATCCCTGACGACTCCCGCGAGCAGTGGCGCGACACGGAACGTCTCGTTAGCCACCGAACTCGACAGCGTCATCTGCCTTGTACAGACCTGAAAGATGAGCGGCCTGGCCTCCTTCGGCACGCCCTCGAAATCCTCCACGCCCGCCGTGAAAAAGGCCACGCCCGTCTCCACATCCCCCATCGCCAGGCGTCTCCCCATCTCGCCCCAAGCGCGCAATTCCTCCGCCTCCAACACATGCACCGCCAGAGGCACGGCCCGCAAAAACTCTATACTCGCGCGCCAACTCACCCCCGCAATCGCCGCGCTTGTCTCCAGAGCCGCCAGCGACTGCTCCAACGGCAACCCGCCCAAACGCCGCGCCAACCCCGCCAGTTGCCGCCGCTCAGTGACACTCTTAACCGCGCGCAAACGCTCACGAAACGCTCGCTCAAGCGACTGCGGATTCTCTGTCTGCTTATCTTCTTCCTCTTCTAACATGCTCCAACTTTCATGTTATTAAACTTTATTGCAATCGGTGATAGTATAGGAGAGCATGAGGACACGAGCAATTAGGCGTCATCACGAAGAACGTATTAAGCGGCGAGTGAGAGCCTATTACAACGGATGGGCCGCAAGCAGTCCGCGCTGCACGGGCCTCGTGGCCCACTCTCGTAAAGTCTGTTCATGCTGGATGTGCGGCAATCCTCGCAAGTGGCTTAAAGAGCGAACCCTTCAAGAAATTCGATTAGCTCAAGACGCCACACACTCTTAAACTTCAAATCACAGTCGTCACAATCTCTCTAATGCTGCGCTGCAATTCGCGGTCGTCGGTGATGGGGGTGCAGAGGGCAACTTCGGCGGCGGCGATGGGGGGGATGCCGCGCGCGATCATCTGGGCGGCGTAGATGAGGAGGCGCGTGGAGACGCCTTCTTCGAGGCCGTGGCCGCGCAGGTTGCGTACCTTCTGGCCGATGAGTACCAAGTCGCGTGCAGTGCCTTCGTCAATGCCGCCCTCGCGGGCGACGATTTCGGCTTCCATCTCCGGCGGCGGGTAGTCGAATTCAAGGGCGATGAAGCGCTGACGCGTGGATTGTTTGAGGTCTTTGAGGATGGACTGGTAGCCCGGATTGTAAGAGACCACGAGCATGAAATCGTCCGTCGCATCGAGGACCGTGCCGCGTTTTTCGATGGGCAGGCGGCGGCGGTGGTCCGTCAGAGGATGGATGATAACGACCGTGTCTTTGCGCGCTTCGACCACTTCATCAAGGTAGCAGATGGCCCCGTTGCGGACGGCGCGCGTGAGCGGCCCGTCATGCCAGATGGTCTCTTCGCCTTCGAGCAGAAAGCGCCCGACGAGGTCCGTCGCGGACAGGTCTTCATGACAGGCGACCGTAATCAACGGGCGATTAAGTCGCCACGCCATGTATTCGACAAAGCGCGTTTTGCCGCTGCCCGTCGGCCCCTTCAACATCACCGGCAGACGGGTCGCGTGCGCCGCTTCAAACAACTCCACTTCGCGCGCCACGGCCAAATAATAAGGCTCCTTCGTGACACGATATTCTTCGATGGCTTGTTCTGACATAATCCTCAAGAAGTCTGAGAGTCCAGAGTCTGGAGTCAGGAGTCAAAAGCCAAGAGCGAGTTCTTGCTTTTGACTCACGACTCCAGACTCTCAGACTCCTGGACTGTTTGAAAGGCTGACGTTTCGCTCCGTTTAAGGTATCCTTATATGTTTATGATGAAGCACGTTTTTTCAACTGAGCGAGCATCTTAACACCCGCCGCGAAGGAGCGGCAAACGGCGGAAAAAGTGATGAGAGATGAGTTAATAGCTTGTCTCTCATCACTCATCACTGTTTTGAGAGTTATGAAGATTGCAGTGGCAATGAGCGGGGGCGTGGATTCGAGCGCGGCGGCGGCTATCCTGAAGGCGCAGGGACACGACCTGGTCGGCTTTTCGATGCAGTTGTGGAACCAGCGCCGTGGGTTAAGTGTGGACGCGGAGGGCGAGCCGCTGCCGTCGCGCTGTTGTTCGCTCGATGATGTGTATGATGCGCGGCGCGTGGCAGAAGAGTTGGGCT
>DASYML010000180.1:0-41057 GCA_036009045.1 Pyrinomonadaceae bacterium | reverse complement strand
GCCCGTTTTCAAACAGCACCGGGTCATTCTTTCCGCCGATGATAAATGCGAATAGTTGACCCGCCTTGCGCGGGCGCACGGCCTCCTTCCCGATTTGATAAAAGCGTTGGAGCCATTCTTCTCTGTGTGTCGCGGCGTGCTTTAAGAGCGAGAACGCGGCGCTCGTCATGTAGCCGGTGATGTCGCGCAAGCCCCACTCGCCGCCGCGCCAGACTGGTCCAAAATTGGCGGCCTCCTTCGTCGGATCATAACCTTCGCCCGGTCTGAGTTCCTCAAACTTGACGTTGATGGGCGTGGCTATGCGCGCCGATGCAGTCTCCGAAAGAATCCGCACGCCGCCGTGATAATGCGAGTAAGCGCGGCCCGGCGTCCAGGCGTCATAGGTTGAATCGTTGGTGATGCCCTGCAAGCCGCCCGCGCGCAACTCCGCTGCCATCGCGTTGCCGAGTTCCGTATAGCCCTCTACGAGTTGCTGCGGCACATTCGGCTCGACGGGCCGCATGTATGGCGGCAGGAAAAGACGCGACCCGTAAGCGCCCTGCTGGTGTATGTCGTGGACGATCTGCGGATGCCAGACGTTGTGAATCTTCTCCACGGCGAGACGCGTTTCGATCTGCGTGAAGGCGTACCAGTCGCGGTTGTTATCGTGGCCCGTGTACTTGTGATAAAGCAAAGGCGGGTCCGTCCCCTCGTAAGGCGTGCCGAGCGTCTGGTCATACCAGTTCTTGACGATGTCCACGCCGTCCGGGTTGAGCGAAGGGACGAGCAGGATAATCGTGTTCTGCAAAATATTTTTTATTTCCGGTTCATCCGACGACGCGAGCCTGTGCGCGATGAGCATGCCCGATAGATACGAGCCGACCTCCGTCGAATGTATCCCGCAGGTGATGAGCACGATGGTCTTGCCCCGCGCGATGAGTCGCCGCGCCTTGCTCTCAGCGTTCGCCCCCAGCCTG
This sequence comes from Pyrinomonadaceae bacterium, assembly GCA_036009045.1. Lineage (GTDB taxonomy): Bacteria > Acidobacteriota > Blastocatellia > Pyrinomonadales > Pyrinomonadaceae > DASYML01. The sequence goes on along the minus strand of DASYML010000180.1, from coordinate 40,101 downwards.
CGCGGGTCCGCCAGCCCTCTTTGAATCTCCCTGAACTCATCGAGACGCGCCAGGTTCTCCGGCGCGCTGATCGTCGCCATCACAAACGGCGCACCCAGAGTCGTCTTTCCGAACTCCTCAAACTTAACGCGGTCGCTCGCCGCATCAAGCCTCATAAAATAATCAACCACCTGTCTCCAACTCGCCAACTTCCTGTCATCACCCGGCCTGAACCCCAACACCGACTCCGGCGCGGGCACACCCGACGCCCCCACACCCTCCAGTCCCGCACGCCCCTGCCCCGCACGCGGCTTCCCCTGCCCGCCCGCCGGGACGCGTCTTTGCCCGGCGACCGAAAAAGATAGGGCACAGATAACAATCAGCCAGCCAGCCAGCCAACGCTTGTGCATTATGGTTGAATCTCCAAAGCCTGTGTGATGAGAAAATCGTGTGGAGCAGTGTAATAGAAACACATAAGCGGGCAAAGCGAAACGCGGCGAGATAATCAGCGAGATAATCAGCAACGCGAGGCTGTCAACCATTCATCAGAGTGGCAGTCGAGTAAGGACGGCGTGAGATGCGCGTTCCCACTGTGAAATTCCTTGCGCTGTTTGTCCTGAGCGGGGTAAAGTAGCAGCCGAACAAAACCCCTTTAGCTCTCCCTCTGGGCGTACAAAAAAAGTATCGGAGGTCACTTCTGATGTCTGGTGGAATCGTCGAAGTTGCAAAGCCGAGTAATGAGTATCCCGACATTGTCGGAGCGAAGCCGGAGAATCCCTTGCTGGCTAACTTCCGGCCTTATATTCCGGCCAGCGCAAATTTGCGCGAGTTAACACTTTTGCCGCTCATCATAGGGACGCTGCTCGGCATTGTCTTTGGCGCGTCGTCGCTCTACCTGGTGCTCAAGGTGGGCCTCACCGTGAGCGCTTCGATTCCGGTGGCGGTCATCTCGATTACGATCTTTCGCGTGCTCTCGAAGTTCGGTTTGAGAGACGCGACGATTCTCGAAAACAACATCGTCCAGACGGCAGGCTCTGCGGGCGAGTCCATCGCCTTCGGCCTCGGCGTGACGATGCCCGCGATTATGATTCTGGGCTTCGACCTGGAGATTACGAGAGTGATGCTGGTCGCGGTGCTCGGCGGACTGCTCGGCATCCTGATGATGATTCCGCTCAGACGCGCTCTCATCGTGCAGCAGCATGGACTCCTCAAATACCCGGAGGGCACGGCCTGCGCGGAAGTCTTGAAGGCGGGCGCATCGGAAGAATCTAGAGCGGCTGCCTACAAGTCAGAGGTCAAGCGGGCAGACGCGTTGGATATTGACGAGGCCACGACGGGCGGCAAGACCATCATCGCAGGGTTCGGGATAGGCTTCATCTATTACGGTATCGAACAGATTTTTAAGACGTGGAAAGAGTATCCGACGAAGGTCTTCGGAAAACCCTTCGAGGGCGGCTCGCTCTCGCTGGAGAACAACCCCGCGCTGCTCGGCGTCGGATATATCATTGGTCCAAGAATCGCTTCGATTATGGCTGCGGGCGGCGTCCTCTCTTTCATGGTCCTGATACCTGCGATTAAATATTTCGGCGGCGGATGGATGACGCCGCTCGCTCCTGAGACGGCCCACGTTATCAAAGACATGTCCGTGACGCAGATTCAGAAGGCGTACATTCTTTACATAGGCGCGGGCGCGGTGGCCGCCGGAGGCATCATCAGCCTCTTTCGCTCTCTGCCGCTGATCTGGGCGGGCCTCAAAGGCGGACTCGCGGACTTGAGAGGACGCAAGGCCGAGACGGAGGATGCCCCGCGCACGGACCAGGACCTCTCCATGAAGTTCGTGCTGGGCGGGATTATCGCAATGCTGCTCGCCATCATGTTGACCCGTGCGCTCAACTTGCAGTGGAATCTGCTCGGAGCATTTTTAATCGTCGGGTTTGGCTTTCTCTTCGTGACGGTCTCTTCGCGCCTGACGGGCGAGGTCGGCTCTTCGTCGAATCCCATCTCCGGCATGACGGTGGCGACGCTGCTCTTGACCAGCCTCGTCTTTTTAATCATCGGCTGGACCGCGCCGACTTACTACGTGACGGCCCTCTCCATCGGCGCGATAGTCTGTATCGCGGCCTCTAACGGCGGCACGACTTCGCAGGATTTGAAGACGGGCTTTCTCGTCGGCTCGACCCCGAAGTATCAGCAGATAGCCATCCTCGTCGGGGCGCTCGCCTCCGCCATCGTGCTTGGTCCAATTCTTTTGCAGTTGAACCAGTCTGGCACGGTCTACGTGCCGATTGCCAACAACAAGGATTTTAGTTTCCCCGCTGGTTTCCGCGCGGACCCGAACTCTTATGAGAAGAACGGCAGCGAGCCGAAGCGAGAGAAACTGGAAGGCTCGCAATCCAACGGCGACACGAACAGCTATTACGTTTATCACAAGACGACGACGGAGAATGGCCCTGCGGGACGCTATCTGGTCAACGACCAGGGCGTGCCCATGTATCTCTCGGACCCTGGCATCAACGGCATCTACGATAAGCGACCGGACGGTTCGGGCGTGCAGAAGTTCACCGCGCCGAAAGCTACGCTCATGTCGTACATCATCAAGGGCATTCTGAGTCGGCAGTTACCCTGGGGGTTAGTGCTGCTCGGCGTCATGATTGCAATCGTGCTGGAGATGAGCGGCATTCCTTCGCTGGCCTTCGCGGTCGGAGTCTACCTGCCTATCTCAACTTCGCTGCCGATCTTCGTCGGCGGCATGGTGCGCTGGGGAGTTGATAAGTACCTGCGCCGCAAACCTTCAAACAGTAAGTTGACGGAAGAGGAACTGGTCGCCGAAGGCGATAAGAGCCAGGGGGTCCTGCTGGCTTCGGGCTATATCGCTGGCGGCACCCTCGCGGGCGTCATCTTCGCGTTCCTCAACCTGAGCGAGCGCATCACCGCGAGGCTCACGAATTATGAAGAATGGTCCAAAGTACATAATCCATTGTTCGAGGGCACATACTCAGATTGGCTGGGCCTCCTTCCTTTTCTGGTCCTGACAATCCTGCTCTACATGGTGGGTAGAGAGATGCTGCTCGCCGGACGCCCGCGCGGGAAAGTATAAAGCAGGCATCGCCTCGGCAGCCCACAGAAACCAACAACTCACCATAGAGGCACAGAGGACACAGAGGACGCACAGAGTTAATCATATAAATCTCTGTGCGTCCTCTGTGCTCTCTGTGGTGAAGACATCTCTCGCCTGCTCTCAAGCCGGACTGCACTTCCACCTCTCCTCCCGCGATTTGCAAAGCGGGAGGCAAACGTTTTAACCTATTGATGCCTCTTAAATCTGAGGCGCAAGAGTGTGTGTCATCTCCCCAACGCCCGCGAGCTTCGGATTTCATCAATCCCTTTTAAGGACAGCCCGTTCATGCACAGATTCAAGATTCGTAGCCTGTCATCTTTTGCATCCCTGCTCATTTCCTCTCTGCTGCTCGTCTGCGCGACGAGCGCCACGCGGACCGCTGCGTTGGCCCAGACCGGCGCGCGCACTCCCACGGAAACCGTCCGCGAGTTTTACAAGGCGATGCGCGAAAGGCGTTTTCGCGAAGCCTTCGCCATGTCCATCTACAAGCCAGCGATTGAAGGCTTGAGCCAGGAAGAGTTTGAAGACCTCAGGCCGGACTTTGAAAAGATGGCGGCGGCGATTCCCGAAAAAATCAACATCAACGGCGAACAGACGAGCGGCGATCTCGCCACCGTCTTCGTCAAGGTGGCGAGCGGCGACGAGGCCGCCGAAGCAGAGCCTGTCGCTCTCATGCGCAGCGGCAACGACTGGATTATCGGCGATAAGGATAACCAGAGCCTCGTCCGCGCGAGCGGCAAAGAGTTTTTCTTCAAGGCGCGGATTGATACTCATCACAACGAAGTGCAGGCCATGTTGCAACGCATACTGATTGCCGAACTCGCCTACGGCCAGCAACACAACGGCCAGTTTGGAGACCTCGCGGCGCTCATCAACGCCGGACTCGTCCCAAAGGATTTAGAGGCAACTGATTCGACCGGCTATCGCTTTCACATTGCGCTCGCCACGGACGCCAAGAGTTATACTGCCGGAGCCGAACCCGCTCGGTACGGGCGTACGGGCCGCCTCTCTTTTTTCCTGGACCAGATGGGCATCAGAAGCGGAGATGTCGGAGGCAAGCCGCTCGCTCTTCAGCCCGGTCCGAAATAGTCCGCCGAGTTTCTTCTGTCAACTCCGGCGAAGGTAGTGGTCCAGTTTGATCTTGAGCCAATGGGACATTGTGATTCACCACCGCAGACACAGAGCGCACAGAGGACGCACAGAGTTGTTGAATGCTTAACTCTGTGCGCCCTCTGTGCCTCTGTGGTGGACGCCCCTTTCTTGCTCACTCAAGACCATAGTGTACCAATACTCCGGCACATCATTCCGGCGTGCATCCTTTGTTTCAGGAGAGAGAGATTTTGCGTATGACGAGACGGCCAGCGAACCTAACACATTGGCGGGCGATGTCTGCGGCGCGCGTGTCCACGCTGGCGTGCGCGCTGGTCCTGACAGGCATGCTCTCTGCGTTTGATGCTTTCGCGCAGGATGCTCCCGCGCCGCCCGCGCCGCTTCAAACAGACGCTGGCGTGAAGGAGACCATCCACGCCAAATCAACCCTGCGCGGTCATGTCGTTTACGAGGGAACCGGCAGACCCGTCCGCCGCGCCCGTGTGATACTGCTCACGAAGGGCGCTCGTGGCGGCGAGGTGGCGGGCGTCACCAATTCTCGCGGCGACTTTCAGATTAAGAGTGTGCCGGAAGGCAAATACTTTATCATGGTGGATGCCGCCGGAGTCGTCACGCCGCTCAGTCTCGTTGACCTGGAGAAACTCAACAACGAGAACGTGGACTATGAGGCAATCTCGAAGCAGTTTGAAGAAGTCTCCATTGACGGCATCAACGATAAGGAAGTGGAAGTCCGCGTGCAACGCGGCGGCGCGATTTCGGGCCGCATCACGTACTCGGATGGAGATCCCGCCGTCAACGTCCGCGTCACCATCATGCGCCGCAAGGATGGAGAGTTGCAGCGGTTTTTGACAAGCGTCTCGCCGTCCGTCATTTTCGGCTACCAGACGGACGACCGTGGCGTTTACCGTTTCGCGGGTTTGCCTCCGGGCGAGTATGTCGTGGGCGCAACGGAAAACATAGAGCACGGCGATACGCGGCGCAACGCCGATGACGATTTCATGGGCGCAGCCCTCTTCGGCGGCAATTCTCTGGTCATGACCTACTACCAGGACGCGACCAACGCGCGCAACGCCACGTCCATCAAGATTGAAGCGGGCGCGGAAGAAAAGAATGTTGACATCACGCTCGCGGAGCGCCCCTTGCACACCATCAGCGGGATCGTCAGGTTGCGTCTTGATGGTCGCCCGCTCGCGCACGCACACGTCATCCTGAGCAGCAAAGAGAATACACAGGGCGTGACTCAAGTCATGCCCTTCGAGGAATTCATGCCCAACTCCGAGACGGACGAGATGGGCCAATGGTCTTTCAACGAAATCCCTGACGGCCAGTATTTCATCAACATCCAGCCCGTTTACGAAGCGCCGGAAGCCTCGCCCGTCAACACGGAATCGCAGGACGAATCCGCCGCGCGCATAGTCTCCCACGACAGAAAAAAGTTTTCGCAGAAGCGACAGGACATCAAGGTGGCCGGGCACGATGTCACGGGCCTGATCATAGAGATGGCGGAGGGCGCGCGCGTCACCGGCACTGTCACGGTGGAAGGCGGCAAACAGATTCCCGGCTCTGTGTACATCTCCGCTCAAGCTCCCGGCGAAGATAGTGTCCAGTTATCGCCAGCGATGGTGAGTCCGAACGGGTATTTCACGCTGGACGGCCTGCCCGGCGGCAAAGTAAATCTCTACGTCTTCACGACTGACACCAAGTACTACACGAAATCAATTCTCGCCAACGGCGTAGACCTCATGCGCGAACCCCTGCTGGTCCAGGAATCCGCAGAGATAAACGGCGTGCGTATCGTTATCTCTGCCGATAGCGGCACACTGACGGGCCGCGTCCTCGCCGCACCCGGCGGCGCTCCCCTGCGCCACGTTCGCATCATGCTCTACCCGACGGACCCCGGCCTGTGGACGCGCTCCGGTCGTATTATCACCGGCAGCACGGATGACGCTGGCACATTCTCCGTCAACGGCGCGCCGGGTGAATATCTCTTCATCGTCGTGCGAGACGATGAGAAAACGTCTCTCTCAGGCGAGGAGTTCATCAAAGCGCGAGCCGCCAGCGCGCCACACGTCACCCTGCAAGCGAACGGGCAGGGAAGCGTAGAGATTATCGCGCCGATCACGAAATGATGATTAACGATTAAGAGATAAGGATTACATCTTAATAGTTCATCGCGCTCTCTGGAAACCCCCACGCGGTCCCCTTTGTCGCTCTCAGCGAAACTTTGTACGTGAGCGGTCCTTCATGTACTCTCCCTTGTGTACTTGAATTGCAATTCGTGGAGGTGGCCCTGGCGAGATGCCGGAGTTGATTCGTTCCATCGCGGCCCGTCTACGCAGCATCGTAGGCAATCGCCGCCGGTCTCCAAGGCTCACAGCGCGACTGCCCCTGACCGTCTCGATAGCCGTCAGACAAAAGGCTGCGACCGGAGCCAGACGCGCCCCCGCGCTCGGCGGCCACACGCGCGACCTCAGCGCGACCGGCCTCGCCCTCATCCTCCCCAGCATCCTGATAGGCGAAGAGCATCTCACGGGCGAAGGCCGCACCCTGCTCATCACCCTCGAATTGCCCGCTGGTCCAATTCAGATACAGGCCGTTCCCGCGCGCTACGAACGTCTCGAAGAAGAGGCGACAGAAAAACTCTATCTCGTCGGCGTGCGCTTCACAGGCATGAGCGCAGAGGACTGGACGCTCTTTGAAGAATATCTGAAGACGCTCAAGTAGGTGTCATGAGCAACTTTCAACTACGGGTCAGACAGGTGAGTAGCCGCACCGCTTTCAATGTTCGATGATGATTCTCGTGCCGACGGGCACGGCGTCGAATAGTTCCTTGATGTCTTGATCGTCGAGCGCCACGCAACCCCACGTCCAATCTTTTTGCGCGCCGCGTCCGTGAATATATATTTGCCCGCCGAGCGCGGTCGTCTGGGGCGGGGCCTCTTTTTTCTCTATGGCCTCCGCTATCTTTTGATATTCCTGTCTATCAATCAGCCCGTCACGCAGCCCGCGCTGCGCGTCCTCAAGATTGGGATAGCTGATGCCCAGCGAAAGATAGTAAGCGCTCTTCTCATTCTTGGTGAAGATATAAAACTCGCCTTCGGGCGTCGCCCCGTCACCCTCCCTGATCTTATCCTTCGAGGGATTAAAGCCGAGTCCCACCGGGTATGTTCTTAACAGTTTGTCATTCGCGTAGAGCATCAACCGCCGCTTGCTTTTCTGGACCACTATCTTCGGATTCAACAGCGGCAGTTTCAATGGCATCAACGCGCCCGAATCCGTCTTTGTCTGAGAGTACAACTCCGAGGCAGACTTGATATGAGTCTCATCTCCTCGCATCAAGATAAGCACAACTCCGACCAGCACCGCACAGATTGATAACACGACTGCTTTCATAAGTGTCAAACTCCGCCTCACAACTTCATCCGCAGTTTCTTAATTGGACCAATGAGGCAATGAACAAATGAATCAATCTCACCACTCATCCCTTAAAGAAGAGCGAGCCGAAGGCTTGCGGGACGTGGAAGGCTGGCTGCTCCGTGCGCGTCGGTTGCCATGCGAGATAGCCGCGCCCTGCGCCTGACCCGACGCAGCGAAAGAGATTCGCGCGCCATCTCTCGCCGGGCACGGGCGTCCGGCCCAGAGCCTGCCAGGGCACGCGCATCGCCATCATGACAGAGCCTTTTGAGATGCGCCCGGCAGCCGTCATCTCCGAATGAAATTCCCATTCCGTCTCGCGCCCGTCGGGCTTCCAGTGAATCGCCAGGTCAACCCATTCGCCGGTCGGCGCGGCCTCGAACTCGTAGTAATGCTCTACGGCCCGCGCATCCGGCGCGATAAAGATTTCGCACACGTCGCGGTCCCACAGGTTGAGGGTCTTCTTGTCCGTCTGCGGTTTCTCACTGACGACCAGCGGCTCCGCCTGTGGGCAGACGAAACGCACGCACAGAGCTTCCCTGGACCAGAGCAGCCTCGCTTCCGCATGTCGCTGCGGCGGCGCATTCTCGCTGGACCAGTAACGAGTGATGCGAACGGCGCTGGCTTTCTTCCACTCAGGGTGGTCCAGGTCAGCGGCGGCCAACTCAAGCTTCGTGTGCCGCGCTTCTATCTCGTTCGCGGATACCGGACTCAAGTTCTTCAACATCCCCCGGATGGGACCAGCGCCCGCCAGCAAAATGATAGACCACAAACCGTTGACGAGAATTCGTCTTCTTCCATGCGAGACAGCCTCTCTTTCATCATCCATCATTTGATGCGGCAGGTCCATTTCCAAGTCCCTCCAAATCAAATTTAAAACAGGCCGCGAATCCACCCGCCGTCAACCTGCAACGTGACGCCCGTGATATAAGCGGCGCGTTCAGAGGCCAGAAAGGCTATGGCCGCGCCGATCTCTTCGGGTCGCGCCAGCCGTCGCATAGGTATCTGGCTGGTCCATCCTTCGATCATCTCTTCCCGGGATTTCCCTGCGGCGCGTCCCCGCGCTTCGGCCAGTTCGTCCTGATGCTCTGTGAGAGTATATCCGGGCGCGACGTTGTTGACCGTGACGTTATCCGCAGCCACTTCGGTCGAGAGAGTCTTGGCCCAACCCGTGAGTCCCGCGCGCACTGTATTGGAGAGCAGCAGCCCGTCTATGGGTTGCTTGACGGAGATGGAAGTGACGTTGATGAGGCGTCCCCAACGCTGCCCGCGCATTAGTGGAATGACGAGATGTGCCAGCCTGATGGCCGAAAGAGCGTTGAGTTCAAAAGCACTGCGGTACATCTCTAGGTCCGTCGTGGCGAAGGTAGAGGCGGGCGAGCCTCCCGCGTTGGTGATGCAGATGTCAATCCGGCCGGCCTGTTCCCGGACCAATTTAACGAACCGCGACGCGTCCTCATCGCTCGTCACATCCGCGCGCACACCGACGCATGGCGTGCCCGTCTCGGCCTCTATCTTTTCCGCAGCCACGCGCGCACGCTCCTCGTCGCGCGAACAGAGAAAGACACGCGCGCCCTCGCTCGCCAACTCGCGCGCCGCAGCGAAGCCTATCCCCTGGCTCGCCGCCGCCACCAACGCCACACGGCCCTTTAATCCCAGGTCCATTTATTCACCTCCGTTGGAACGAGAGGCTGGAGATTAGAGGCTAGAGGCTGGTTAAAGCAATCAAGCCTTTGACCAGCCTCTAGCCTCCAGCCTCTTTCTTCACTTGATTCGCTTCCAGGCATGCGGCCAGGAGGCGCGCGGGGTCGTCGCCATGAAGCACGCATGCGCCAGTCTGTTTGGGAAAGAGTTGCAGCAGTCGCTCCGCCTCGTCCGCGACGCCGCCCGTGCTCGTCAGGCATCCGATGATGCGCCCTTCGTCATGAGCGATGGTGAACTCGTTGAGCGCGCCCATCGAACCGCGTATGAAGAGCACTACATCGCATGAACGCACGAGCACGACGTTGCGCCCTTTCAGACCAAAGCCCGTGTAGATGATGAGCGATGTGCCATCCGTCGGCAGGCCATAAATGGTCCTGTGCTCTTCTTCATCGCTGGCGGGCGAGATGCCTACGTGAATCGCGCCGCCCTCATGCGCCGTCCGGCCTACCAGATGCGGCAGTCCCGTCGTCCCGCCCGTCAGCACGACCACATCACGCGCGGCGAGAGCATCCCCCAACGCCTCTGCCTTCCGGCGCAACTCCTCCGCCACGCCCGACGGCAGCGCATCATCAGCCGATCCCATCACGCCAACCTTAACTCTCATCTTCAACATGAGTCAGGAGTCCAGAGTCAGGAGTCTCGGAGTCAGGAGTCAAAAACAGTCGCCTTTAACTTGAGCCGTGGGCTTTAACTTTACACCTCAAATCTCAAGCCCAAACTTCAAACCCTCTTCAGACTCCCGACTCTAGACTCTGAACTCCTGACTCTTCATGCGGTCTCGGCTTTGAGGGGCATGCTTGTTTCTAGCTCTTCGGTGGCGCACGCGTCTTCGCGTCCGTTGTTCCACCATCTGCGAGTCACAAACCAGATCGCGCCGAGCACTAAAAAGATGAGACCGATGCTGACGGTGATCGTGCGGGGCGAATATCCTGAGCGATCCACCAGTTCGCCCATCGCGTAATTTGAACCCGCCATCATCAGCATGAGCAGGGCCATCTCAGCCGCGAAGACGCGCCCGCGAAATTCATCTTCCACGGTCCGTTGTAACAGCACCGTCGAGAAAATCCACAGAGTACTACCGCCGATGTGCGCGATGAGCAGCATCAGGACCGCGAGCAAAAAGTTCGTCGCGCATCCGAAAGCGACGTAGAAAATACCGCTGACGAAGAACGAGACGCCGATGGCAAACTGCATCCGCCCTCTCACCTCTCCGAAAAGGCGACGCGCGGCGAAAGGACCTATGGCCGTGCCGACGCCGCGCGCCGCATAGAGCGCCCCGATGCCGAACGCGGCGCTGCCCCCTATGGGAAAAATCCTTTCGCCGAAGATCGCCAGCAGGGCCATAATCGCGCCGCCGATTCCCCACGCTGGCTTGACCAGTAGCGCCGCCAGCACGCGCGGACGCTTCAACACGTAACGCACGCCCTCTATCGTGTCCGTCAAACCCAGCGCGTGGGCCAACGTGAGCCTGACCTTCTCGCGCGGCGGGCGTTTGGGCAGTCGCACGCTATAGATGAGCGCCGCAGAGGCCAGGTAGGTCACGGAGTCCAGAACAAAGGCGACCCGCGTCCCGAACCAGCCCGTCACGACTCCGCCGATGGCCGCGCCGAGCGTGAGCATCGTAGACCATGTGACGGCTGAAATGGTATTGGCAGAGTAGAGTTCACGCGCGCTGACGATGGAGGGGATGGCCGCCGTCCTCGCCGGTTCAAAGAACGAAGAGAAGAGAAGCTGCATGACCGTCAAAACATAGACGAGCCATAATTGGTCCGGGCGGCGCACGAACAGAAACCCCAGGACCACCAGCGCGCGCAAGAGGTCCGAGACGATCATGATCGTGCGGCGGCTGAAGCGATCCGCCAGAACGCCCGATAGTGGACCAATAATAAAGCTGGGCACGAAGCGTGCGACGAGGATCAGCGAGACCGCGCGGGCTGAGCCTGTCAGACTCAGGACAATCGTATAGACGGCGATGGTATTGAACCAGTCTCCCAACTGGCTGACGACCTGCCCCAGCCAGATTTGACGAAAATCACGATTACCCCGGAGTACTTCAAGATAACCGGCGGACCGTTGCGGCCCTGCTTCCTCGTCCAGTGCCTTGCTCAAAAATCACCGCCCCGGAAAAGATGTTGACAGACGAGATAAAAGCCCTCGTCATGCTATTCATGAATGAATGATTGCCCACACGAAGGTTGCACTCTCGCGCGGATGATTGTCAACCTTCTAAAAAAGATGCCGAATCACATCTCCTCGAGAGGATGTGAGAGAGGCGTTCACCACCGCAGACACAGAAGACACAGAATAAGCACAGAGAAAATATTTCAACTCTCTGTGGTTAGTCTGTGCGCTCTGTGTCTGCGGTGGTGAGTTCTCACTACTCTTCACTCAATCAGAGTTTCCCTCTCAACTTTTAATTAAACCTCCACCGACAATTCCCAGGGTAAATTGACTGCTCACATCATTCTGACCTGCCATCTTGAACGAGGGAGCGCGGCATGCCGGGCGTTGATAAATGGTCCTTTTAAGCTAACTGCAATCAACCGCACGATTTAGATTTTCGCGCGAGGCTACTGCGGGGCGCGGCACGGTGCTTGTTAAGAGAGTGCGTGCGGCTCGAAGCGTGAAAGCGCTTCACGGACTCTCCGCACGGAGTCCGATAGCCGCACGAATTTGAAAACCAAAGCGTCCGGGCCAGCCAGAGAGAGAGACGTGCGAGCCAGCCCTTCGGATGCGCCAATGCGATTCTCACCCCCAGACAGGCGGGCGAGTGTGAAAGAGGAATGCCCGCCTCTTGCCCGGTTCAGCGCCGGGGGCCTAGATGCCGATTTGCTCCCGGCACAAAAGCCTCCGGCTCCGAACCAATGTTGAGCGTCGCCACGCGATTGGCCCACGCGCCGAAAAGAGCGCACGCGAGAGGGGCTGAAAATTTTGTCGTTTCACTTACCGGAGCTATATCGTTTCACTTAAAGATTCAATCCGCCGGTGAACTGTTAAGAATTAACGGACCAGGAAAGCGGTCAGCGCCGAAGAGCGGCGTGGCCCCGATTGGAGAGCACGAGTGAAATTTATAGAGATGTCTGATTACAATCGCGCGGCTAGAATTTACTGGTCCGCGATGGTCGTCGCGGGCACGCTGACGAGCGTGTGGGCGCTCTACCAGTGTCTCTCTTTCAACACGACGCAATGGACGGGATTCATGGCGCTCGTCGGACTGGTCCTGCTCACTGGCTGGCATCCGATACGCATTCCGGGAACGACCGCCAGCGTGACGGCGGGTGATACTTTCGTTTTTTTGAGCGTGATGCTCTTGAATGTCCCCGCCGCCATCGTGCTCGGCGTCGTGGACACTCTCGTTTGCTCTTGCCGCACGACGAAGCGGGCCGCGACCCGTCTCGGCGCATCCGCCATCATGGCCGTGACGGTCTTGATTTCCGGCAGCGCCTTTCACTTAGTGCTCGCGCTGGATGCGCGTGTGACGAATCTCTCTTTGAAGGCGACGGCGACGCCCGTCGAGACGCTGCTGGCGGGCCTTTTGCTGATGACCATCTCGCAATACTTTCTCAACGGTCTTTCGGTCTCGGCGATGTATGCTTTGCGGAATCATCGTTCGATCTGGGGCTTCTGGCGCGAAGGCCATTTGTGGACCATTTTAAGTTTTATCACGGCGGCCATCTGCGCGGCACTGGTCTATGGCGCGATTAACAACTTTGGTCTCGTCTACGTCCTGCCGAGCATGGCGATTCTGGCGGCAACCTACACGACTTATAAAATTTACTCCGAACGCCTCAACAGCAAGACGCACGAAGCATCAGAGATGAGCCGTCTGCATCTCGCCACGGTCGAGGCGCTCGCCACGGCGATTGATGCCAAGGACCAGACGACGCATTGTCATGTGCGCCGCGTGCAAATCTTCGCCGCCGGGATGGGCCGTCTCTTCGGTCTCTCGGACAAAGAGATAGAAGCGCTCAAGGCAGGGGCCCTGCTCCACGATATAGGCAAACTGGCAGTCCCCGATCACATCCTCAACAAGCCCGGACGCCTCACCAGCGCAGAGTTTGAGAAGATGAAGGTCCACACTATCGTCGGCGCGGAAATTCTGAGCCGTGTTGATTTTCCATATCCGGTCGTGCCCATCGTGCGCCATCATCATGAGCAGTGGGACGGGCAGGGCTACCCGGACGCGCTGAAGGGCGAGCAGATTCCCATGACTGCGCGCATCCTCTCCATCGTTGATTGCTTCGACTCTGTGCGCGAAGACAGGCCCTATCGTCGCGGCATGACGCGTGATGAAGCCATCGCCTTACTCTTGCGCGGCTCAGGCACGCACTTCGACCCGCAGGTGGTCGAACTGTTTCTGGAAAACCTTTCGCGCTTTGAAGCGGAAGTCGCCGCGCTCGGTCTGGAGCATCACGCGTCCTCTTCGGACGAAAGCAAACCCGGCGCGCTCACGGAAGCGGACATGATGCCTCACAGCGACCACGCGAGTTCGCTGATGGCTTACGACCAGATTAAGAACGCGCACAGGGAAGTCTACGCGCTTTATGAGATCGCGCGGACCTTCGGCTCTTCGCTCAACATAGAAGACACAGTTTCAATACTGGTCAATAAGGTGGGCCACGTCGTGCCCTTCGATACGTGCGTCGTCTACCTGCACGACGAGTTGAAAGCTTACGCGACCGCCGCGCACGTCGCGGGCAAGCATGCGGAGGCTTTCAAGCATCGCTGCGTCGCGCCGGGCGAAGGCGTGACGGGCTTTGCGCTGGCGAATCGTCGTTCGATTCATCGCATTAATCCGAGGCTCGATTTTCGCGGGATGCAATTGCCCGCCGATTGCGAATATCGCTCGATGGCTTCGCTGCCGCTGGTCAAGGACGACCGCCTGCTCGGCGCTCTCTCCGTCTACTCGCTGGAACTCAACGAGTACACGGACGATCACATGCGACTCTTAGAGATGGTCTCGCGTCTCGCCTCCGACGCCCTCTTCAACGCGATGCATCACGCGGAGGCGGAATCCAACGCGATGACGGACCCGCTCACGGGCCTGCCCAACGCGCGCTCTATGTACCTGCGCTTTGAGCAGGAAGCCTCTCGCGCACGCCGCACGCATCATCCATTCCAGGTCATCATGATGGACCTCGACGATTTCAAGCAGGTCAACGACACGTTCGGCCATAAGGTCGGAGACCAGATGCTGCGCGAGATTGCGCGCATCATACAGGGGCAGCTACGCGACTATGATTTTCTGGCGCGCTATGCGGGCGACGAATTCGTGGCCGTCGTACAGGACTTGATGGGCGAGCAGGTGGAAGAGTTGCGCCAGCGCATCGAACAGAGCGTGGCGAAATTTTCGATGCGTGTGATGGCGGATCGTCACGCGCGCGTCGGCATCAGCGTCGGCACGGCCACCTTCGGACTCGAAGGCGAGACGCTGGACCAATTATTAATCTCCGCAGACCAGGCCATGTACCGCGCCAAATCCACACATAAAGAAAGACGCCGCGCCGAAGCGACAACAGACCACGCCGAATCCCTCATCGAGATTGACACGGGCAAACTGGCCTCCACGGCGATAAATTAGAAGGGGGATAGGGGATAGGAGTGAGGGGTGAGGGAGAGAGGGATTGTCCTTTTCTTTCCCTCACCCCTCACTCCTATCCCCTATCCCCTTTTGCTTTTAGTTGACAAACCTGCTGGCTTCGCTTTCAATCTTTAGGTAGGGACGTGCGTGGGGCAATCCTGTGTTGATTGTTCTTGGGACGAGTCAGCCGCGCGCGTCATTGTCGCGCGAAAGAATTGCTTTTCTTCTCAATCCCGACCATGCGCGTGACCGACGCTTTTCTGGACCTGAAAGCATGGCCGCTGCTGCTGATACCATCAATCAGACGGGCGTGACGCTACTCGTCGTAGACGATGATGCGGGCGTGCGTCGCCACCTGCGCCGTGTCTTCGAGGACGCGGGCCATCGCACCATCACCGCCGCTGACGCGCCCAACGCTTTACGACTGCTCCACACGGAACGCTGCGACCTGGTCGTACTGGACGTGGAGATGCCGGGCGTGAGCGGTCTTTCGCTGTGCAGACTTTTACGCGCGCAGGCGGCGACGAAAGGGTTGCCGGTCGTCATCTTCTCCGCGAGCGACGACGAGAACAGCAAGGTCGAAGCATTCGCGGCGGGCGCGGACGATTACATCATCAAGCCTTCGACGCCGCGCGAACTGCTCTCACGCGTCAACGCGCACCTGGAAAGCGCGAAGGCGACGCGCGCACTGCTCGGCAGCAATCGAGAATTACAATTCCTGGCGGACCTGGGCCGTGGACTCCTGCGCGCGCTTGAGCCGGAACAGGTCGTCAGGCGTGTCGCGGGCACGACCTACGAGGGCACGGGCGCGAGCCTCTGCGCCGCCGTCATTAAGAGCGACGGCAAGGGGCCTGTCGTTTGTACCTTCGATAGAGAGGGAAGCGCGGAGGGCGCATCGCTGGTCAACACCGCGCGCTTCGAGGCGTGGGTCGCTTCACACGACGCCGCGCGCTCTATGCTGTTTGAGAAGCAGGACCAATTTTTCCTGCGCGATGAGGAACACGTCATAGAATATGTCGCGCCGCTCAACTTCGGCGGGCGCACGCAGGGCGCGCTCATCGCCTGCTTCGATAGCCTTGAAGATTGTGGCGAGACGGAACAGAGGTTGGTGGATGCTGCGGCGCAACAGGCGGCACTCGCCGCGCATATCTCATCGCTCTACGCGGCGGCGCGCGAATCGTCAGTCAACTTAACCAAAGAGGTCGAGCGCCACACCGCCAAAGCGGAAGCTCAGCGGCGTTTCACAGAAGCGATTATAGACAGCCTGCC
The DNA here is from genome assembly GCA_036009045.1 of Pyrinomonadaceae bacterium. Classification (GTDB taxonomy): domain Bacteria; phylum Acidobacteriota; class Blastocatellia; order Pyrinomonadales; family Pyrinomonadaceae; genus DASYML01. Next base: position 23,926 of record DASYML010000180.1, on the reverse strand, counting down.
GGTCTCGCTCTACGCGATTGACCGCGACTATCGCATTGTCGCCTGGAATCGCAACAGGGAACTCGGCGGGCAGGGAATCCCGCGCGGCGATGCGCTCGGACGACACATCTTCGATGTCCTGACGAGACAGAAACGAGCCGTGCTCGAACGCGAATTCGCGCGCGCCTTCGAGACCGGAGAGATAGAACGAATTGAGCAGGAGGGCGCGACGCGCGAAGGGAAAACGAGGCACTGGCTCGTCAGTAAGATTCCCATGCGCGCGGAAGAGAGCGGCGAAGTCTCGCACGTCATCACGGTCGGCGAAGATATTACGGCGCGCGTCGAAGCGGGCCGGGCCGTCGCGCGCGCCGAAAAACTGGCGGCGGTCGGACGCCTCGCCGCTGGCGTCGTGCATGAGATAAACAATCCGCTGGCGACCATCGCGGCCTGTGCCGAAGCGCTCGAAACACGCTTGCGCGAGGGAGCCTTCGATGAATCGCCGGAGGTCTCAGACCTGCGCGAATATCTGGAGTTGATTCGCAGCGAAGCCTTTCGCTGCAAGGCCATCACCAACGGCCTGCTCGATTTCAGCCGCACGCGCGCGGGCCAGCACATGCCCGTCCATCTCTCCGCACTGATAAGGGCGACGGCCAGATTAGTGGCCCACCAAAAGCGCGGCGAGGGGATAGAGATTCAAGTCGAAGCGGCGGCGGATTTGCTTCCCGTCAACGGCGATGAAGGACAGTTGCAGCAAGCCGTCATCGCGCTCGCCACCAATGCGATTGACGCGATGCCTGCGGGCGGTCGTCTGACCTTGAAAGCGCACCAGCAGGATCACCGCGTGCTCGTCGAAGTGAGTGATACGGGAGTCGGCATCGCGCCTGAGAATCTGACGAAAATCTTCGACCCGTTTTTCACGACGAAGGAAATCGGGCACGGGACAGGTCTCGGCCTCGCCGTCTGTTATGGTATTGTAGCGGAGCATGGCGGACGCCTTGATGTACATTCTGCGGTCGGGGCGGGAACGACGTTTACCATCTCGCTGCCCGCGATGACAGCACACGATTTGGAGGCCGTATAGTTTGAGCGAGATGCAACCTACTGCCAGACTGCTCGTCGCGGAAGACGAGGCTAACCTGCGTCTGGTGATACAGAAAGAATTGCAGCGACTGGGCTACAGGGTGGATGTCGCGCCGGATGGCGAGGCCGCGCTCCGCCGTCTCGAAGAGGGCAACGTTGACGTGCTCCTCGCGGACATCAACATGCCGCGCATGGACGGCATGGAACTCCTGCGTCGTCTGCATGAGCGGCCCAACCCGCCCGAAGTTATCATGCTCACGGGCCACGCCACGGTCGAGACGGCCATCGAGGCGATGAAACTCGGCGCGTACGATTACCTCTCGAAACCTTATCGCATCACGGAACTGGATGTGCTCGTCAAGCAGGCCGCAGAGAAACGTCGCCTGCGCGTGGACAATCAACGCCTGCGCCAGCAACTCGCGCGTCAATCGCAGATGCCCGAAATCATCTCCGTTTCGGACCAGATGCGCGAAGCCCTCAGGCTGGTCGAACGCGTCGCGCCGTCCGAAGCCTCCGTCCTCATCACGGGCGAATCCGGCACGGGTAAAGAACTCATCGCGCACGCGATTCATCGTCTCTCGAATCGCGCCGACGCTTCATTCATAGACCTCAACTGCGCTGCCTTTCAAGAGACGCTGCTTGAATCCGAACTCTTCGGTTACGAGGCGGGCGCGTTCTCCGGCGCGAAGAATCGCAAGCTCGGCTTAATCGAACTGGCGGATGGCGGCACGCTCTTTCTGGATGAAGTCACGGAACTGCCCGCGCAGCTTCAATCCAAACTCCTGCGCGCGATTGAGACGCGCACCTTCTTTCGCGTCGGCGGCGTGCGTAAAGTAGAAGTCAACGTCCGCGTCGTGGCGGCAACCAATCGTAATCTTGACACGGTCGTGGCCGACGGCAGTTTTCGTTCAGACCTGCTCTATCGCATCAACAGTTTTCAGATTCATCTGACGCCGCTCAGGGAAAGACCAGAAGACATCGCGCCGCTGACCGCCTATCTCTTGAAAGGGCTGGCTGGTCCGTCGCATCCAGAGATGACGCCGGAAACGATGGATGCGATGCGCGCCTATCGTTGGCCCGGTAACGTGCGACAGTTACGCAACTGCCTTGAGCGCGCCGTGCTGCTCTCGAACAACGGGCGCATTACGCCCGCCGAACTGCCGCCGGAAATCACGCGCTCGACTTCGCCCTTTGCTGGTCCTGTATTCGCTTCAACGCAAAACGGCGCGGCGGTCTCGTCCGCGCCCGGTACGGGCGACGCTACTCCGGGAGCGCAGGGCGCTTACAATTCATCACCGTCATCCTTGCGCGAGGTCGAACGCCAGCAGATTCTCGCCGCGCTCGAACAGACGGGCTGGCATCGCGGCAAGACCGCCGAAATCCTGGGCATCTCGCCCTCCACGCTCTATCGTCGCCTGCGCGATTACAATCTGGACCGGCGAAACAATTAAGCATTTTCAGGACTGTTAATTTGCAGATGAGTGTAAGGCAAAGGTTATTCACCACCGAGACACAGAGCGCACAGAGGACTCACAGAGGCTTGAATTTAAAACTCTGTGCTGACTCTGTGTCCTCTGTGTCTGCGGTGGTGAACGCCTCTCGCCAGACTCTCAATTTACATTCGCTCTCATTATGGAAAAACGGCAACACCCCCGCGCGCGCTCTTCCGCCGGAGATACGCTCAAACTCGTCGCACTCATCGCCGCGTGCGTCTTCGCCCTCGCCATGCTCTTCCCGCGCATCCAGCGCGCGAACGATGGAGGCCGCGCCGGTGTGGGCCAACCGCTCATCTTATCTTCCATGCTCGGCGCGGCCCCTGCCAATCACCCGCCGGAGATGGGCGAGGTCAGGTTCAAGGAAGTCGGCGTGGGCCAACGCATCTTCTTCGGTCTCCCGGTGATAGACGAAGAGAGCGATGATGTACGCGTCGAACTGGTCCAGAAACCAGCTTCCGCGAAGTACAACGAAAAGACTCTGACGATTGACTGGACGCCGCGACCCGCCGATGCTCCGCGCGGAGATTTCGCCGTCCGCCTGACGGAGTTTGACCGCGAGACGGGAAAGCAGGGCGGGACGCAGATTAAGACCTTCAGCATCGCCGTCAGGCCGCAAGCGGTCCCGCTCCCGTCGGACGCGCCCGCGCCGCTCGCCGTCGAGACGCTCATCTCCGTCACGGACCCCGAACGCCTCACCGCCAGCAACGCCCGTTGGCCCATCATCACCATCTTTGATCGCATCGCCGCCATCGAAGCGAGCAAGCAGATTAAGATCGGCAGCGATGTGCAACCCGCCAGCGGCGCAACGCTCTTCCGCGACGCACTCCGCAATCTGGCCGCGCTTCACCATAACGAGGAGATTGATCCTGACAGTCCGAAGTTCAATCCTCAGTGGAACGCTGAGAACTGGCGGCTCCTGATGGTCCGCCCGCGCGTCAACAAGAAGATTTTCGAGTTGCGCCTTGTTTATCGCAACGTGGTCGCGCCAGAGCCTGCGTATCTCATGCCGCGACTGCGCATCGTGCGCGGCACGGACCCAGACATCCTCAAGGACAACGACCTGCGGCAGAAGAATAACGAAGCCTTCGCGCGCCTCCTGCACGATGCTTTCTTCGATGGACCAAATCTCAAATCCTTCGTCGCGGATGATAAGAAGGCTTACGGCGCGGCGCTCGCGGATTTCATAGGGCGCGTGGCCTTGTATCATGACGACAAAGACCCGCGTATGCAGGCGAACTTTGCCGCGCTGCCGCACAACGCGCGCCTCGGCGGCGACGATACGCTGGACGCGCAGGGGAGATACCTGCGCGGCAACGGTTGGGCGCTCGGCGTGATGAAGGTCGTGCCCGTCGAGCGTGCCGGTAAGAAGGCGCTCGCCTTCGCCAACCTCCCGATTGACGGCTTCGCCGCGAGCATCAAGCGCGCCCCTGACGGCAAAGCTTATAAGCCAGCCGCCGCGCCACGCTTTGACCCGGCGAGTCCGTTGCGCTTCAAAGGATTGGAGACGCTCGTTGACCCGCTAGGCTTCACGGCCATTCCCGATGAGCATGATGAAGTGACGGAGGTTAAGCCGAGCATGATTGACGCCTCTTCCATCTCGCGCTCGTTCAAAGAAAAATACATGGTCGAGGAGACATCTCTCAGAAATGCTCGCCGCCGTCTCTTTGAAGAGCGCGGCATGACCTGCATCCAATGCCACGTCCGCAACTTTGACGAGGGCGACTATCTCAACAAGGCTGTCAGCGATGCGAAGCTGAACGATGAGCCTCCGGTGGGAAAGAGCGATGCCCCGCCCCCGCCCACCATGACGCGAGACATCCCGCGCCTCTTCTTCATCATCACCCCGGACGAGGGCCGCAGCGAATTCTTGCGCCGCAACGAAGAAGAGCAGGTCGGCAATCTCATCGGCGTCATGCGCGACTACCTCGGCGTCAAAGCGAATTTGAAATCACCCTTCGACATCGAATGGCCCTTCAATACCCGGACTGGAAGAAGCTGAACGATTGCGGATTACGGAATTCGGATTGCGGATTTCCCGGCACAACTCTCTAATTCGTAGATTGGCAATCGAAAATCTACAGTGGCCCTGATATGATATGTGCCGTCATGTTATAATTTGACTGAGATGTGGGGAAAGGAGGTTGAGGCTATGTCATCAAAAAAGAGTTCTAAAAAGAGAGCGAAGAAAACTAATCAAGCATCAAATGGTAACGGAGCAAAGTTAGCGCGTTTTGATGGAGTTGAGAATATAAGCCGGGTATGGTCAGGCGAAGATGGCAGCACGCTGGCGAGGGACGGCGCTGAAGCGAGCCGACCGCAACCTGTCTACCTCAATCCCGAAACCACTGAAGAACGTGAGAAGCGCCTTGCTGAACGAAAGGCGCTCACCCTGCGTATCTTTCAATCGGCATATGAAAATCATCGTCAGCGGCGCAAAGCTTCCTGATGTCTTATTACACCTGCGATACATCAACAATAATTTCCAGAAAGTTGTCAGACCTACCTGACAACTTTCTTTTTTCATCAGTCGTATTTATGGAGTTACTGGCAAGCGCCAAAGATAATTCACAACGTATCCAATTTGAATTAGTCTATCGCTATTATGTGAAGGATAATTCGTTAATCATTCCAGATGCGGACGACTGGTTAATGGCAAGTAAGGTCCTTTACTGGCTGGCTCAGGGGCGACGGCGGAGCGTCGGGGCAAATCGCCACGCCTGCGGCCAGGGGCTTCTCAACGTATGGCCCTTGATGTTCTCATAGCAGTCAGCGCGCGACGATGGAACACAACTGTTATTACTGAGAATTGGGATGAATTTAAGACGATTCAGCACTACTGTCATGTGAAAATAATCAAAGGCTCCGTCTTCTTTAAATAATACTCTACGCATTGGCCTACGAAATTATGGGACGCTGAAAAATTTATGCCCAAGCATCTGAGAAATCTCTCGTAGTTTATAACTCAATCCATCATGGCTATCGCATCGCCCAGACCTCCTACCGCGCCCCTGACCCCGGCTGCAAGTTTGTTGCCGGTCTCGCCTTCGTCTGCGCGGCAGGATGCAGAGTGGTGGGTTGAAATTGTCAGGTGGATTGCGCTCGCGGTTTTTATCGCCATCCCGGTCTTCGCGTGGTTGGCCCAACCGCTCGCGGGGCGCGTGGTGTGGACCATCGTCGTCGCGGCCCTGCCGCTCTTCATAGTCCTCGTCGGTTATCATCGCTGGCGGCGCATCTGTCCCCTGGCGTTCTTCGCGCAGATTCCTGTGAGGCTGCGCAGGCCGGGCACGCGCAAGGCTTCGCCCTGGCTCGAAGCGAATTATTACCGGGTCGCGTGCGCGGTCTTTTTCATCTCGCTCTGGCTGCGGCTCATCGCCACCAACGGCGACGGGCAGGCCATCTCACTTTTCTTCATCCTGCTCACGCTGGCGGCCCTCACCTTCGGCGCGACTTACACGGGCAAGACCTGGTGCAACTATATTTGCCCCGTTTCCTTCATCGAAAAGATTTACACGGAGCCGCACGGCCTGCGCGAGACGGCGAACTCGCAGTGCGAAAAGTGCAGCGCGTGCAAAAAGTTTTGTCCTGACATCAACGAGGAGAATGGTTACTGGAAGGAGATAGAGTCGCGTCCGAAGAGGACTGTTTACTATCTCTTTCCGGGTCTCGTCTTCGGCTTCTATTTTTATTACTATTTACAGGCGGGGACGTGGGATTACTACTTCGGCGGGAGTTGGACCAACCAGCCGGGCCTGCTTCGGACGGCCTTTCTGCCGGGCCATGAAGGGCCAACTGCTGGCTTCTTTTTTCTGCCCGGCATGCCGCGCGCCCTGGCCTCTCTACTGACGCTGGCAGCTTGCGCCCTGGCGAGCTATCTGTTGTTTTCGCTGCTCGAACCCGCCGTCGGAAAAATTTTGCAACGGCGTGATGCGGACACAGACGCGGCGCGCGTGCGTCATGTGATGCTGGCGTTGGCGGGCTTCACGGCCTTCGTCACCTTCTATAGTTTCGCGGGCCAACCCTCCCTGAGAAAAATCAAAATCATCCCCGCGCCTCATCTCATACTCGTTGTCGTCGTCTTTACGGCCACGCTCTTTCTCATCCGCAGACTGCTTCGCACGCCGAAGCTCTTCGCGGAGGAAGCGCTCGCGCGCAACATCATCAAGCGGTGGGAATGGCAGGACATGCAGCCGCCGAAGGACTTGCACGAAGCCTTCCTGATTCACACCATCCGTTCGCGCGAGAGCGCCAGGGGCTCTGCGCAGGGACTCTTGATTTACAAGGACGCGGTGCGCGAAACCCTTGCCAACGGTTTCGTCACACGCGATGAGATGCACCTGCTGGAATCCTTACGCAATCAACTGCAAATCAAGCCCGCCGATCATGAAAAGGTTATGGCCGCGCTGGCCGAAGAAGAACGCGCGCTCATCAACGATCCGTCGAAACAGATTTCGGCGGAGAAGCGCCTGCAACTTGAGACCTACTCGCATGCGTTGAAAAAATATCTGGAGGAGGCGCTCAACGCCGAAGGAAACCCGGACGAGAGTTTTATAGTGCAGTTGCGCGCCGAGTACTGCGTCACGAAGGAAGAGCACGCGGCGGTGCTGGACCAATTACTGGACCAGACGGGAGGCATGGCCGCGCGCCTCGCAGAAGAGTTGCGCACCATCGCGCGGGCCGCTCAGACCAACATCGCTCTCGAACTCCGGCCCTCGCCGACGCACGATTTTCTCGCGGCGTTGTTGCGCCGTAGACAGGCGCGGGCCGTCGAGAGCCTGCTGCGCGGCCTCAGTTTTACGCTCGAAGACGAGACGCGTGGCGAGGTACGCGACGCTCTCTGCGGGGCAGACGAGGCTGTGCGCGAGTCCGTCCTGGACAAGATGCGCGCCATCTTGCCGCCCGCGATTGCGGAGCAACTCGTCAACGCCTACCGCGAGACGGTCCAGAGCGAAGCCTCTCTGCCGACCCTCACGGACATGCTCTATGCGCGTTTGGAGAACCCGGACCCTTACGTGCGCGCCGCCGCGCTCTATGCCCTTGGCGAGCGCGGCGCGGCTGATGCGAAAACGCTCGCACGCTTGAGCGCAGACGAGCACCTGCTGGTGCGCGAAACGGCGCAGCACTTGATTGAGCGGAAGGGTTTTGAAGCGGGCGAGCGCGGGCCGACGCACGCCGGTCTCATCAACATCGAAAAGATGATCGCGCTGCGCTCCGCTCCGATTTTCGCGCGGCTTGCGCCGGAGGGGTTGGCCCAACTGGCGCGCGCCTGTCTTGAAGCGGAATTCGCGCCGGGCGAGAATCTGTGCGAGGAGGGCGAACAGGGAAACGAAGTCTTTATCCTCCTGACGGGCGATGTCAAGGTGTGGGTCAGAGATGAAGTTGGCGAAAAGATTGTCAACAGCGAAAAGGCTGGTGGCTTCATAGGCGAACTGGCGGTGCTTGATCCTGCGCCGCGCTCTGCCACCGTGCGCGCGGGCACAGATGGCACGCGCGTCCTGCGTCTTGATGGCGAAGCCTTTCGCCAGGCGCTCGACGCGGACCCCTCTATCGCCACCGGCGTCATTCACACGCTGGCGCGTCGCTTACGCGCGACACATAAGAACACCTGAAGCTCTACGCGGTGAGAGATTAATCGCAACATACACGAAGCAGCGCGGGGGAAACGATAACATCATTGTCGTTTCCCCCGCGCTGCTTTGTGATTAAAACTTTCTCTTGTTGCTTATCTGGAATTGCGCTTTAGCTCTGCGCCTTCTGTTGCTGGCGACGGCGGCGGTAGTAGAGGCTGGCGAGGCCGGTTCCCAGCAGCGTCATCGTGGCCGGCTCCGGCACGGAGGTGGGCGGATTAGAACTCGTCGTCAACTCGAACTTGATGCCGTCGTTGAAGAAGTGACAATCCGGGTCCATCCCAAAGGCGAAGTTGCTGCCGTTAGCGATGTAGGCGGCCAGCACATTCAGTTGCGCCTGCGTAAAATTTATCACCCAGTCCGAACCCGTCGTGGGGAACGAATGTTGGCCCAGGAATGTATCCGCCGTCCCGTTGGCGACGAGCCAGCCGCTCTGACTGTGATAACGCGTGTTGGCGAAATCATCTGTTATGTCCGTGACGGGCGAACTGTTGGACGGGTCATCAACGAAGGAAGCGACACCAGCGTTCTTGGCTGTGTCTAAGAGATGGACGAACAGCATGTTGGTATGGCTGTCCCAGTTGCGTATGTTCTTAAATGTGAGCTTTGCGCCAGTCAACGTCTTGCCCGTCAGATTGACGTTATCAATCCGCCAGGTGTAGGCCAGGTGATGGTCCAGGTCGTTGAGATTGGCCGGTGTCGGCGTGTACGTGATGGTATCCGCAAGAGCGATGCCCGGCAAGCCCAGGACGATAAGTGCGGCGAGAGACAGTAATAACCCTTTCACGGTGTATCCTCCGTTCAATTCTTCATCTTTGTTACACCCTAATGAAAGTATGAATCGGAGGCTTATCCCAAAAAAAATAAGTCTGGAGTCAGGAGTCTGGAGTCAGATGGATGAGAGGCAAACTTTTACTCCTGACTCTGGACTCTAGACTCTGGACTCATGACTGTCTTAGTCGTTTGCGGTCAATCTTGCCCCGGTCGTTTTTGGGGAGCGAGGGGACGAATTCGATCCAGCGCGGGTATTTGTAGAGGGCGATTTTTGATTTGACGAAGTCTTTGATGGCCTGGGCCAACTCGTCGCCGGGTTGCGCGCCGGGGCGCGTGACGATGAAGGCTTTGGGCTTGACCAGTCCATCGCCCGCGTCGTGGCCGACGATGGCGCATTCCTGGACCGCTTCGTGTTGGAGCAGGCAGTTTTCGATTTCGCTTGGCGCGACGTAAACGCCGGAGACCTTGAGCATGTCGTCCGTGCGCCCGTGATACCAGTAATAGCCATCCGGGTCCACATGGAATTGATCGCCCGTCCTGCACCAATCACCCGCGAAGGTCTCCTTGGATTTTTCGTGCGCGTGCCAGTAACAGAGGGCCGCCGAATCGCCCTTGACGCGGAGCGTGCCCATCTCGCCCGCAGCGACTTCGCGCCCTTCGCCGTCAACGATGCGCGCCTCATAGCCTTCGACGATGCGGCCCAGGCTGCCCAACTTGACATCGCCCGGACGGTTCGTGATGTAGATGTGGAACATCTCTGCGGAGCCGATGCCGTCCAGAATCTCCACCTTGAAATTTTTGGTCCAGCGTTCGTAGAGTTCGGGCGGCAAGGCTTCGCCAGCCGAGAGACACATCCGCAGTGAAGAAATATCCCTGCCGCTCGCTCCCTCCAGATTGAGCATTGAGTTAATCATCGTCGGCACGCTCGTCAGGATGGAAGGGCGATAGCGTTCGATGACCTCGAACATCTTTTGCGGCGTCGAGCGCTCAGAGAAGAGCGCGGTCGCGCCTCCCACCGCGAAGGGAAAGAGCAGATTCGTCCCCGTCGCATAGCCGAAGAACAGCTTGGGCACGGCCACCGTGATGTCGGTCTCGCGTATGCCGAGCACGCGCTTCGCATACGCCTCCGTGTTGTAGGGCAAATCGTGTTGGAGGTGGACAGCGCCCTTCGGATGGCCCGTCGAGCCGGAGGTGAAGAGCCAGATAGCTATGTCATCGCGGTTGGTTTCGGCGGGCGTTAATTGGTCCGGCATCGCGTTGACGGTCTGCGCGAATGAGAGAAATTCTCCATGCTCTTCGCCGACCACGAGCACATGGCGGAGGTCCTTCGCCCCACGCGCTGCCGCCGCGAATGCCTGGACCAGCGATTCATGTATGACGGCGACGCGCGCGCGCGTGTATGACAGATAATATTGATAATCTTCGACGGGCAAGAGGGGATTGATCATCGTCACGATGGCCCCGATGCGGCTCGTGCCAAACCAGGTCCAGACGAACTGGGGGCAATCCGGCAAGGCTATCAGCACGCGGTCTTCTATCTCGACGCCAAGCTCCGAGAGCGCGCGGCCCACTTGATTGGCCCGCCGAGCCGTCTCGCCATAGGTGTAGGTCTCGTCATTGAAATAGAGACAAACTTTATGCTCTCGCCCCTCCTCCAGATTGTGATAGAGGAAGTAATCCGCCATGTTGAAGCGTTCGGGAAATTCTATCTTCATCTTGCAATTCAAAGCCCCGCGTCAAAGGGCCGGAACATCTTTTCAGCGCCCTTCATCTTCCTCAAGACTGAGGGCGCTTATCTTACCATCCTAATTATCCTTCTCATGACTTTGGCTTGGTTGAGTGGCCGCCTGCGCGGGGCTTCTCTCTCGCAGGTGATTGATGATGCGGTCTAGTAAGCCCTGTTCGTTCACGCTCAATTCCTTAAAGCGAATGGCGAAACCGATAGGTTCCGAACTGTAGACGACGATGCCCCACAACTGCATGTGGAGCAGAGAAGGCACGTCCATCTCGACACTCACGAGTTCATCCGGTTTGACAGCGCCCCCGGTCAGGATAAAGCAACCGCTCACGCTGATGTCGCTGATCGTCCCCTGGCTCTTCTCCAGAAAACCTTCCCAGCGCACGGGCAAATCCGCTCGCACACGTTCGGCTCTCCTGCGTTCGGGCGACATACGATTATTATCAACCTCCATCCGGGCGTTCAGGTTTCATGGCCGATTGGCGGCCAGCCAGCAATGATTCTCTTATCTGAAGTTACTTGCCTTGTGGTGTTGAGTCCTCCACGGCATCTGCATTGTGCCCTGTGAAGGGGCAGCCAGCCGCGCCGTGCCGCGTGTCCAGGTAGGTGCGCGCTTCCCAGAGTTCGTGGAAGAATTTTTGGTCCAGCGTGGTACGGAGGTAGCCGACGCCTTCGGAGCCGCCGGTCCCGCGTTTGGTTCCGACCATGCGTTCGACCATCTTGATGTGATGAAGACGCCAGAGGCTGAAATATTCGTCGTGCTCTATGAGACTCTCCGCGAGTTGAAACTCTTCGTAGCGTTGCTCGAAGTGTGTCAACACTTCGAGGACGGCGCGCGTGCGGCGACCGTACAGCGCGCGGCGTTCACCTTCGGCGAGCGCGGCGTCATCAGCGGGAGCGTCGAAGCCGCGACGCCGCAGCAGCGAGTAGAAGGCGTCCGCGAGCGTTGGACCATGATAACGGGCCGCGAGCCGCGCGTAGGCGAACTCGTCCTGGCGCACGCTTTCGAGTACCTCATCTGATTTCAAGCCGGATGAGAATTCGATTTCACGAAATTGCATGGATTGAAAGCCGCTCGCCGGATTGAGTTCGTCGCGAAAGCCGAGGAAGTTAATCGGCGTCATCGTCTCCAGAATGTGAATCTGAGTGACCAGAACCTTTTCGATTTCCGAGATGCGGCGCAGGGCACGCGCGGCGGCGGCGGCGCGGTCTTCATTCATCTGCGCGATGGCCGCATCAACCTCATGAAGTATCTGCTTGAACCAGAGTTCATAGGTCTGATGAATCGTGATGAATAAAAGCTCGTCGTGATGGACAGGCTCGGAGAGGCAGTCTTGCAGCGCGATCAAATCCTGCACGCGCAAATATTTGTTGTAAGAGAGGGGCGCTCCCCTGCCGTAATCTTCAGTCATATGAAAACAGTGACGAGTGACCAGTGACGAGTGACGAGCAAGAACAAGAATAAGAGCACGAAGTTGACGAGCGAGAAGATGCTTTTAACTTGTCACTCGTCACTCGTCACTGGTTACTGTAGTTAGAAAGCTGCTCCTGCCGTTTCGTGTGCGGCGTAGGCGCGAGATTCAAGAATCATGTGCATCTCGCTTATGACGAGTTCGAGTTCTTCATCCTTCGTGTAGAAGTGCGGGGAGATGCGTATGCCCGCGCCCGGGCGATAGTCAACGATGAATTCGCGCCGGATGAGTTCGCTGGTAATGGCCGCCGCGTGTTCGACCGCAATCGTAATCGTGCCGCCTCGCTGCGCGGCGTCATGCGGGCTGGTCACGCGCAGTCCGGCCTCTTCGGCCAACTCTATGAGGCGCGTCGTTTGTCGCACGCTCTTGGCGCGGATGGCTTCGACGCCGATTTCGTTGATGATGCGATAGCCGCTCTGCGCGGCGTAGAGCGCGGGAATCGCGGGCGAGCCGTGCAGAAAGCGCGTGATGTTCGGCGCATAGCGAATCGCACCGTCCTCGAAAGCGAAGGGCGCTTCGTGGGCCATCCAGCCGGTCGTCTTTGGCTCAAGACTCTTTTGCAGGTCCGGGCGCACGTATAGATAGCCCGCGCCAGGCCCGCCGCACAGCCACTTGACAGAGCCGCCGGTCGCGAAATCCGTGTTCAAATCTTTGACGCTGAAGGGCAGCGTGCCCGCGCTTTGATACGTGTCGAGGACGACCATCGCCCCGACTTCGTGCGCGCGTTCGATAATCGCGCGCGCGTCCTGCACGAAGGCGCTCTTGAAGAGGACGTGCGACATGGGCACGAGCAGCGTCTCTTCGTCTATCGCCGCGAGCATGCGTTCGAGCGGCACCGTGATGCCATCGTCGGACTTAACCGTTTCGATTCGCAAACGCCCGTCGCGCGCGTGCGCCTCGTAGACGTACATGACGGAAGGAAAGTTCAGATCAGAATAGACGATCTTATTTCTCTTCGGATGAGGGTCGAAACATGAGAGGATGAGCGACTGGCAGATGGAGACGTTCTGGTGCATGGCGACCGTGCCCGCGTCCGCGCCGATGATGCGCGCCACCTCGTCGCCCACCGTGACGGGCATCTCCCACCAACCTTCGGCCCACGCACGCACGCCGCGTGTGGCCCATGCTTCGGCGTAATTCTGAAGGCGCTCGAAGGTCGCGCGCGGCATCGCGCCGAGACTGTGCGAGATTAAGTAAACGCATTTCTCGAGAATCGGAAATTCCCCGCGCCACTTTAAAAGCTCATCCGTCAAAAAGCCGTTCCTCCTCAGATGTGATGATGATTGAACCAAACATTATTCTCTAAGCAGAAGTATATTCGCACGCGCGCAGAACGTCCACGCCGAAAAGCAAGGATGAAGGTGGAGGGATGAAGGATGAAGGCGTGGCTTCAAGTTGAGTGCTTGTGCTTTCATCCTTCCGCCTTCATACTTCATCCTTGCTTTTCTATGACCTGGCATCCACCACATCCGATTCGTCACCAGATTCCTGAGACGCGCTGGCCCGACGCTGAAGAGGCTGCGCGCGCGCTCCTTTTTCAGCCGCTCAAAGTTGGTCCATTAATGCTGGAGAGCCGTTCGTGGGTTCCCGCGATGGTCCCCTGGCGCGCGACCGCCGATGGCTTTGTGACGAAGGCTAATCTTGAGTGGTATAGAAGATTCGCGGAAGGACGGCCCGGCGCTCTGGTCGTCGAAGCGACGGGCGTGAGAGACATTCCGAGCGGCCCGCTCCTGCGTATAGGGCACGACAGGTTTATCCCAGGCTTGAGAGAACTGGTCAGGACCGTCCGCGAAGCGAGCGACGGGCAGACGCGGCTCTTCATACAGATCATAGACTTTCTCTCCGTCAAGCGCCGTCCCGAAAGGGCCAGATACTTCGATAGATTTTTGAAGATCGAAGAGCGTCATCGTCAGACGCTCGCGGAAGCGACTGGCGAGAGCGAATGGCTCTTGAAAAGCGAGACCGAGATGCGCGCCTTTCTCCAACTCGCGCCTGACGAGTTGGTGCGGCGTGTGCTTGACGAGCGCGAGCAAGAGTCGCTTGAGTTCGGCTATCGAGAGCGCGTCACGGATATACATCTCGCGCACATACGCGAACTGCCCGTAGTGCTTCCTGATATTTTCGCGGCGGCGGCGGTGCGTGCACGCGAGGCAGGCTTCGACGGCGTCGAGCTACACTACGCGCACGCCTACACGATGGCTTCCTTTCTGAGCGCGCGCAACAATCGCCCGGACGGCTATGGTGGTCCAACTGTGAATCGCGTGCGACTGCCACTGGAAGTCTACAAGCGCGTGCGCCAGCGTGTCGGGGATGATTACACGGTCGGCGTGCGTTTCCTGTGCGACGAAGTGATAGAGGCGGGCAGTCGTCTAGCAGACGCGAAGTATTTCGGAGTAGAGTTTGCGCGCGCGGGTTTTGATTATCTCTCGATCTCGAAGGGCGGAAAGTTTGAGGACGCGCGGCAGCCGAAGATAGGCCAGTCCGTCTATCCTTACACGGGGCAGAGCGGCTATGAATGTATGCCGACCGTCATCTCGGACGAGCGCGGCCCGTTCGGTCGCAGCGTCCCGCTCGCGGCGTTGATTAAACGCGCCGTCAGAGAGGCTGGCTTCAAGACGCCCCTCGTCGCCTCCGGCGGCATCGCCACCTTCGAGCAGGCGGAGGCGATTTTGCAGCGCGGCGAGGCGGACATCATCGGCGCGGCGCGGGCCTCTCTGGCGGACCCCGACTGGTTCTTGAAAGTGAAACTGGGGCGTGGCGCAGAGATACGTCGCTGTACCTACACGAATTACTGCGAAGGACTGGACCAGTCGCACAAGCAAGTGACCTGCAAACTCTGGGACCGCGTCCAATTGGACCAGCCAGACATTTCGCTCTCCGACGACGGACGCCGACGCCTCATCCCACCGGAGTGGAGAGGCTCTCCGTCAAAGAAATCAAGTTAAAGACTCTGAAAGAAGAACTCGCGCAAAGGCGCAAAGCTCGCAAAGAAGGCGCAAAGAGATTGAATCGCTCAACACCTTTGCGTGCTTTGCCTTTGCGAGCTTTGCGCCGCCAGCGTGAGATTATTCGCGCGCCGCCTCATACTCTGCGATGAATTGCGGGTCTCGTCTCTTCAGGTTCTCATAATCAATGCGCTTGCTGCGCGTCATGAGGCTGAAGGCGAAGGGCAGCGGGGCTTGATGAATATAATCCTTGATGTTCTCAAACCAGACGAGGCTTTCGTAGGCCGCCTCCTGATACTCTTCAATAATGGGCCTTCTATTTTTTTCAAAATCACGTAAGGCTGATTCGACATCCGTCGTTTGCCGAAAGCTATGGGCCAGAGCGATGGCGTCTTCGAGCGCCAGTTTGGTCCCCGAGCCGATGGAGAAATGTGCCGTGTGCAGCGCATCGCCGAGCAGGACGATATTGCGATGACTCCAATGCTTGTTCCTGACGTTGACGAAGTTAATCCATTTGGAATTGTTGGACATCAACGAATGGCCCTGCAAATCGCCCGCGAAGACATGGCCCAGATATTCGCGCGTCTCCGCATCCGTCATCCGCTCGAACCCCGCGCCGGTCCATGTCTGCTCGTCACACTCCACGATGAAGGTGCTGGTGGTCCTGTTAAATTTATAAGAGTGCGCGGCGAAGACTCCGCCCTCAGATTCGCGGAAGGTGAGCGTTAGGCCGTGAAACAAGCGTTGCGTTCCGTACCAGATATATTTGTTTCGGGCGACGCTCAAATCGGTTTGAAAAAACTGTTCGTATCTTTGCCTCACGGTCGAGTTAATGCCGTCCGCCCCGACAATCAAATCCTCTCCCGCGCCCGATTCTATCTCTGAGACCAACGCGCGGAAACGCAGGTCAACGCCGAGCGCCCGGCAACGCTCCTGTAAAATATTGAGCAACTCTATCCGCGCGATGCCGGAAAACTTGTTGCCGCGAATCGTTACCTTCCGGTCCCTGTGAACCACGTCAACATTGTCCCACGTCTCGAACCTCTCCGTAATCGCCGCGTAGGATTCCTCGTCCGTTTCCTTCAGATACGAGAGCGTCTTATCGGAAAAGACCACGCCCCAGCCGAACGTATCATTCGGACCATTCCGCTCGAAGACCGTCACCTCATGTGCCGGATTCCGTTTCTTCATCAAGAGCGCGAAATATAATCCGGCTGGCCCGCCGCCGATAACAGTAATCTTCATCGCATCTAAGCTCTTCGTCAAAACTGTTCAGTCAGCTTCCTCTTCCGGATCAAAACCGTAAGCGCGAATCACTTCATCGCGTGTGAGAAGACGGGCAATCAACTTGCCGCGTAACGCTTCCTCGCTTGCGGAAAACGGCTGCGTCAACCAGCTGCATGTCTCCGGCTCTCCCCTTTATTCTTTTAGAAGCTGTCCGGCGATGATGAGTTTCTGAATCTCCGACGTGCCTTCGTAAATACGCAGCGCGCGCACGTCCCTGTAGAGGCGTTCGACGACGTGGCCGTGGACGAGGCCGTTGCCGCCGTGTATCTGGACCGATTCGTCTATGATGCGGCTGGCGGCTTCCGTGGCGTAGAGCTTGGCTTGGCTCGCCTCGCGCGTGACCTGCTCCACGCCAGCGTCCTTGAGATAGGCCGCGCGGTAGACGAGCAATCGCGCGGCGTCCAACTCCGTTGCCATCATCGCCAGTTTCTCCTGAATCAACTGGTGCTCCGCGAGCGGGCGACCGAACTGTTGCCGCGTCTTCGCATAGCGAACCGCTTCGTCCAGCGCGCGACGCGCCATCCCGCAGGCCGCCGCGCCCACGCTCGCCCTGAACGTGTCGAGCGTCTTCATCGCCAGTCGAAAACCGTCGCCCTCATTTCCAATCATGTTTTCGACAGGCACGCGGCAGTCTTTGAATTCGATTTCGCCGACGGGGTGCGGCGCAATCAGGCGCGTTCGCTCGCGCACATGAAAGCCCTGCATGCGCGCTCCGACGATGAAGGCCGAAAGCAACGCGCGTCCATCCGCGCGCGTGCCCGTCCGTGCGAAGACGGTGTAGAAATCCGCGAGGCCCGCGTTGGAGATGAAACGCTTGCGACCGTTAATCAAGTAGCCTTCGCCGTCGCGCCGCGCGGTCGTCTTGATGGCGGCGACATCGGAACCGGCGTCCGGTTCCGTCAACGCGAAAGCGGCGATGGCCCTTCCCGTCGCGGCGCGCGAGAGCCAGAATTCGCGCACATGCTCAGGCGCGGCGAGGCTCATCGCATACGTGCCCAGACCCTGCATCACGAAGGCCACATCCGCGAGCGATGAAGAGTAAGAGAGAGCCTCTCTTACGAGGCACAGTGAACGCACGTCGAGCGGCGCGCCCGGCTCGCTCGCCACCGCATAAGGCAGGACGCCCGCCCCCGCCAACAGCGCGAGCAACGCGCGAAAGTGCGCGTCCTCATCCGTCTCTTCTGCGGCCCTCGGCTCAATCTCACTCCGCACGAACTCCGTCACCAGCCGCGCCAGTTCGCGCTGCTCCCCAGTAAAAAACGGCGTCTCTTCGATAAATTGGTCCATAAAACAGTGACAAGTTAAAAGTGACAAGTGACGAGCAAGAACAACAAGAAGGCGATAAGTAACGCAAGCATTTTAACTCGTCACTTGTCACTCGTCACTTATCACTGTCCCTTTAAATTTGGGTTCGCGTTTTTCGACGAAGGCTTCGTAGGCTTCGCGGTAATCAGGGTGTTGCATGCAGGTGGCCTGGGCCTGCGCCTCCCATTCGAGCGCGGTGTCGAGGCTCACTTCCATCTCGCGGTTGAGCATCTCTTTGGTCATTGCCAGCGCGAAGGATGGTCCGTTCACCAGTCTCTGGGCCAACTTCAGCGTCTCAGCGAAGAGTTCGCCACCGGGCACGACGCGATTGTAGAGACCTACCCTCAATGCTTCCTCTGCGGAAATAAAATCGCCGGTGTAGAGCAGTTCGGTCGCTTTGGCGAGGCCGACGAGACGCGGCAGCAGGAAGGCCGCGCCCATGTCAGCGCCGGAGAGGCCGACGCGCACGAAGAGAAAAGCGATTTTGGCGGACTCGCTGGCGATGCGCAGGTCCGAGGCCAGAGCGATACACGCGCCCGCGCCCGCCGTCGTGCCGTTGAGACTGGCGATGACGGGCTTGGGCAACGTGCGTATATTATGGACCAGTTCGCAAGTCATGCGCGTAAACTCAAGCAGGCCCTGCATGTCGCGCTCGAAGAGTTTGCCGATAATGTCATGCACGTCGCCGCCTGAACAGAACGCGCGGCCCGCCCCCGTCACCACCACTGCGCGCACGGAATCTTCTCTACGCAAAGCCGCGAACGTGTCCGTCAACTCACGATAAATTTCAAACGTCAGCGCATTGAGACGCTCCGGGCGATTGAGCGTAATTGTCGCCACACCGTCCCGCGCCTCATACAAAAAACTTTTAGGTTCAATCATAAAAACAGTGACAAGTGACGAGTGACAAGTAAGAAGTAGAAGTGATGGATGATGATGAAAAGCAAGCTTTTAACTTGTCACTCGTCACTCGTCACTATATTACAGCGATGCCTTCAATCTCGACCTTGGCCGCGTCTTCAAGCAGGCTTTTGACTTCGACGAGGACCATCGCGGGGAAGTGTCTGCCCATGCGTGCGCGATAGCGCGCCCCGACCTCGCGCGTGCGCGAGAGATATTCGCTCTTGTCCGTGACGTAGATGACGAGCCGCGCGACGTGCTCAGGCTTGCCGCCCGCTTCGCTGACGACGGTTAAGAGATTGGCGAGCGCGCGGTCAAACTGTTCGACGAAATCCGCGCTGATGATTCGTTGTCGTTCATCCGAGGCGATCTGCCCGGCGATGAAGAGCAGCGCGCCGCCCTCTGCGGCCAGCACGCCGTTTGAAAAGCCGCGAGGTGCGCCGAGAGATTCGGGGTTAATAAATTTATTCATCGGCTCATTTGCTCACCGGCTCATCGGTCCATTTATTCCTCGCTTCAATGAGCCGATGAATAGATGGGCCAATGAGTCGATCAGAAAAGCACGCCGCCGCCGTCCACGTTGATGGCCTGCCCGTTGATGCCGCGTCCCTCATCTGTGGCTAAGAGCAGCGCGAGCGAGGCGACCTCCTCCGATGTGATGAGACGATTTTGCGGACTCATGCGTTTGAGAAATTCGGTCGCTTCATTCGTGGACATCCTGGTCTTGGCGGTGATGGTTTCGACGGCGCGCGTCGTCATCTCAGTATCAACGTATCCGGGGCAGATGGCGTTGACGGTGACACCTTTGACCGCGACCTCAACCGCGACCGAGCGCGTCAGTCCGAGCACGCCATGCTTCGACGCCGAATAGGCAGCGATGTAGGGCGCGCCCGTTTTTCCCGCGATGGAGGCGATGTTGATGATGCGTCCCCAGCCGCGTTCGAGCATGGCGGGCAGTGCGGCGCGCGTACAGTAGAACGTGCCCGTCAGGTTAATCGCCAGATGGCGATGCCAGAATTCATCTTCGGTTTTAACGAGCGGCGCGCTCTCCGCGATGCCCGCGTTGTTGACTAAAATATCCGCGCCGCGCCCGTATCTCTCCAACACACCGGCGAACATCCGCTTGACGCTCTCAACATCTGAAACATCACAGGCGACGTGCATGACTTCCATTCCGCATTCAGCCTTAATCTCTGCGGCGACGCTGGCGAGTTGCGCGCCCGTCCGCGCGGCGATGGCGACCTCCGCCCCCTCTCGCGCGAAAGCCAGCGCGATGGCCCGACCGATGCCGCGCCCCCCGCCCGTGATGAGTGCGATTTTATCTTTGAGTTGCATAAGAGAGTCCAAGGTCCAAAGTCAAGAGCCGAGTTTAAGGTTCAAAGTTCGAGATTTAAGGTCCGAATTTGAAATTCGATTTTTGATTTTGGACCTTGGACTTTGGACAAAGTTTTAAGAGGCTCGCGCGGTCTCGCGTCTGTCGAGGAAGGCGCGAACGCGTTTGCGCGCTTCCTCGGATTGAAAGCATTGAAGCTGTGCTTCCGTTTCGTATTGCAGCATGCGTTCAAGGTCCGCACCGTCGCTCATGTAGACGGCGTGCTTGGCCGCCGCGATGGCCCTGTACGGCGCATCGCGCAGCCGCTCCGCGAGTTTGCTGGCCTCCGTCGCCAACTGCGCATCCGGCACGACGCGATTGACCAGATTGAGTTGCAGCGCGCGTTCGGCGTTAATCGCATCGCCCAGAAAAAACATCTCGCAGGCGAGATTGCTGCTCACCATGCGCGGCAGAAAATATGTCCCGCCCCAATCGGGATGCAGGCCCACCTTGACGAAAGATTGGCTGAACGAAGCGGACTCGGAGGCGAGACGTAAATCGCAGGCCAGCGCGAGGTTGAAGCCCGCGCCGTAAGCTGGACCATTGACGGCCGCGATGACGGGCTTCGTCATCTGCCTGATGGTGGTCAAGACGCGACGGCCCGCGCCGAGCAGGCGCGCGAATTCGTCAACGTCCTGCCGCTCCATCAACTCCGCCATGTAGGCCACATCCGCCCCGGCGCAGAAGCCGCGCCCCGCGCCCGTTATAACGACCACGCGCACACCCTGATCGCTCGCCGCGTGCTCCAAAGCCACGGCCAGGTCGCGCCGCATGTGCCCCGCGAAAGCGTTCAGCTTATCCGGGCGATTCAAAGTGATGGTCTCAATGCACGCCTCGCGCGCGACCTTGATATTTTCGTATGGCATAGGACTCCAGGGGCTAGAGGCTGGAGACTGGAGGCTGGTGAAAGGCTTTGACCAGCCTCTCACCTCCAGCCTCTATCTTTTACTTTCCTTTAAACTGCGGCTTGCGTTTCTGCACGTAGGCGTCTAAGCCTTCGCGTGCATCTTCGGATTGAAAGAGTTGTTGTTGGAGTTCGCGTTCGAGCGCGAGGCCGGACTCGAAGGGAATCTCCGCGCCGGATTGGACGCTGCGTTTGATGCGCCCGACGGCGCGCGCGGCTTTGTCAGGCAGAGTGAATTGACGCGCGTATTCCAGCACCTGTTCGGTGAATTGCTCGCCCGTCTCCGCTTCGTAGATGCGATTGACGAGGCCCAATTCCCGGCCCGTCTCAAAGTCGAAAAGGTCGCCCGTCGCCATCAATTCAATCGCGCGAGATTTTCCCACGAGACGCACCAGACGTTGCGTGCCGCCCGTGCCCGGAAGCACCCCGAGAGTGACTTCGGGCAGGCCCATCTTGCCAGCACCTTTGCGCGCGAGACGAATGTCTGCGGCGAGGGCTATCTCAAGGCCGCCGCCGACGGTGTGGCCGTTGAGCGCGGCGATGACGAGTTTGGGCGTCTGCTCAAGACGCGAGAGCGTCTCGTTGGCGTGCAGGCAGAAAAAGTATTTGAACTCCGGCGTCACTTCCGAGAGCATCTTGATATTCGCGCCCGCCGAAAAGAATTTCTCGCCGCGCCCCGTGATGACTATGACGTGCACCTTCTCGTCCATGCGCGCCGCGAGTATCGAGCGGTCAAGCTCTCCCATCATCTCGTAAGAATAGGTGTTGGCCGGTGGGTCGTTGAGCGTCAACACGGCGACGCCATCCTGCGCGCGATACTGGACCAGTTTGCCGGTCATCTCTGCCGCCGGTTGTGCTTCCGCTTTTGCTTCAGCTTCAGACATCTATCTTTCCTTTACTTGCCTCGTCAATAATTTCAGGTTTGGGGCGCGCGCCAGACGCTGAGGCGTTCGGCTCTTCTCGCCTTCGATTTGAATTGTAATTCATGACCCGCCGCTCCGGCGAGGAAGCCGTTGAGGAAGAGGCGCGTGATGTTGTCCACGAGGTCGCCGATGGAGAGTTTGCCGCGCGGGTCGTACCAGTTATAAATCCAGTTCATCATGCCGAAGAGGGCGTAGGTTGCCACGGTCAGGTCAATCTTCTGCGCGCCGCCGTTCGTTTGCGCCTGGCTCGATTGGACCTCCGAGAGAATCCTGCGCACGAGTCGCGTGTACTGCTGCTTTTTACCGTTGACCTGCTCCTGCATCTCGCCCGCGAGCGAGTCCGCCTCGTGCGACAAAACTTTCATCTCCGCCATGTTGGCCGCGAAGAAAGAGAGATGATTCTCAATCACGAAGCGCAGCTTTTCGAGCGGGTCCTGCGTCTCAGAGAGGCGTCGTTCGAGACGTTCGAGGACGTGCCCGAAGCAGTTGTCCTGTATCAGATAGAGAAGCTCTTCTTTTGAGCGGCAGTAGTAGTAAAGCCCCGCCAGACTGACCTTCGTCGCGCGCGAGATGTCGCGCATGGAGGTCGAATGATAACCCTTTTCTGCGAAGATACGCGCACTCGTCCGCAGGATAAACTCCAGCTTCTGATCGTAGCGCGAAAAATCTTTCGATTGCGGAATGCGGATTTCGGATTGCGGAATGCCAGATGATGAAAGTGCTTTGGAGCGTTGTTGTCTCATGTCTATATGAAAAGGCTAAAGTATTCCAATCCGCAATCCGCATTCCGCAATCGTCACAGTCGAACGTACTCGAACTCGAACGGTCTGCCTTTGATTCCGGCGGCGGGCGGCGCGATCCAGTTGGCGATTTTGCCGGGTTCCGTGACGGGATGCATAAGGCTGCGGATGTACTCGCGGTCTTCGATGGTCGGCAGCCATTCGTCTCGCCTGCGCTCGAATTCATCATGAGAGATAAGCTGGCCCTGAATGTCGAAGTGGTGTCCGGCGAACTCTCCTACGTGACGATGAAAGCGCGTGCTCGGCAGGTAGAGTTGCGCGTCAACGCCAGCATCCGCGATGTACTTGTTCCAGCGCGTCATAGCGCGTTCGCAATCCTTCGCGTACTCGCCGCGCAGGACTTCGTTGAGCGCATTACGCAAAGGAACTTCGCGCGGTTTGAGTTGACCGTCTTCGACGACCAGCAGCGTGAAGTTTCCGTCTCTGGCGAGATGGTCTTCGTAGTAGTCCTGTTCTTTATAACGCCCCTTGAGTCCAGCCGCGAAGAAATCCGCGCTGTTGGAGCTAATCTCGCCTCCAAAAAGGTCCAGCGAATAACTGAACCAGAAATTGATATATTTCTGGATGAGGTCCAGAGGGATGCCGCCGAGCGCGCGCGCGTCTTCGTCCCTGCTCTCCTTCATCAGTTGCGCCGTGCGCCTGACGACGCGGCCCACGCCCGTCTCGCCGACGAAGAGGTGATGCGCCTCCTCCGTCAACATGAACTGGCAGGTCCGCGCCAGTGGCTCGAAGCCGGATTCTGCGAGGGCTGCTAACTGGAACTTGCCGTCGCGGTCCGTGAACATCGTGAAGCAGAAAAAGTTGAGCCAGTCGTCGCACGGTTGATTGAACGCTTCGAGGATACGCGGCTTGTCCGGGTTGCCGCTCCGGCGTTGCAAAAGCTCTTCCGCTTCGTCGCGCCCGTCGCGCCCGAAATAGCGATGCAGCAGGTAGACCATCGCCCACAGGTGTCGTCCCTCTTCGACGTTGACTTGAAAAAGATTCCGCAGGTCGTAGAGCGAAGGACAGGTCTTGCCAAGCTCGCGCTGTTGTTCTACGGAAGCAGGCTCCGTGTCGGCCTGCGTGACGACGATGCGCCGCAGGGCGTTGCGAAATTCACCCGGCACTTCCTGGTAAGCGGTCATCCCGTAGTTGTCACCGAACCCCACCTTCGCATCCGGCGCGGCTGGCTTGAGAAAAATTCCCCAGCGATAGTCCGGCATCTTGATGTAATCAAAGTGTGCCCACCCTTCAGGCTCTACACTGATGGCGGTGCGCAGGTACACGTCCTTCTCCTGAAAACCATCCGGCCCCATCTCCCGCCACCATTCGAGATAATTCGGCAGCC
>DASYML010000179.1:0-7700 GCA_036009045.1 Pyrinomonadaceae bacterium | reverse complement strand
CGGATTTGGGGTTGCGGATTAACAGACAAGCCTCATTCCGCAATCCCAAATCCGCAATCCGCAATTCTCACGACTCTAGACTATTTTTAACTTTTCAATCTTGCGGATTCGTGTTTAATATACGTGTGTACTCGAAACATGTTGGCGATGGTCAGGAGGGGGTGTGATGCGTGTACATCTACGGCATCCTGGCTGGCGGGTTGAATCGCAAGAGAAACTACCGGAGGAGATCGAAAGCCTATGACCTATACTGTGTGCGAGCCTTGCGTGAATTGCCGTTACACGGACTGCGCGCTGGTTTGTCCAGTCGAAGCTTTTCACCTGGACGATGATATGCTCGTGATTAATCCAGAGACTTGTATTGATTGTGATGCCTGTGTCCCGGAATGTCCTGTCGAAGCAATTTTCCCGGAAGATAAAGTGCCGGAGCAGTGGACGCATTATACGCAGATGAACGCCGAGAAGGCTTTGAGCGGTCTCCCGACCATCAGCGAAAAGCTGGACCCCTTGTGCTGAGCGGCGAGAGGCGCGGGGAGTCTTCACTCGCTTCCTTTGAGAGCGATAGTCGCAGGAGCAGGGCGCGCGAGTCCCTTTTGCCTGACATCGGAAAGGAACCCGCGCGCCCTCTCATGTTCGCGTCAACTCCGGCCAGCCTTCTGGATGCTGATGCGTTCTTATCAGTCAACCCTTCGGATGAGTTATGAAGAAACGCACTAAGCGATTGATGGGAACGTTCGCGCTGGTCGCAGGGACGCTGGGCGCGGCGGGAGCCTTTTTGATGAAAAAGAAGAAGACAGGCGAGAGCAAGACGCGAACGGGCACGGGCCGCGATGTCTGGGCCAGGCCGGGGATGAGCGTCACCTTCCGCGCAGAACTGATGCCGGGCCGCGACCGTTCCGAAAGAACCTTCCGCGTCTCGGAATTACTGCCGAGCGGTCGCGTCCGTCTCGAAGGGGCCGCCGGCGAACATAATGAGAAAGAGTTCGAGCCGCCCAGATAAATGGTCCACATCAGATAAGTGGTCCAGAAATCGCAGTCTCAAAAGAACCGGAGTCGCCAGTTTAGATGTCTCAATCCAGAATAGATGTATTTGTAGAGATGGCCCGCGCGCAGCCGGATGATGTGATGATCTGGTACGGGCTGGCGAACGAATATTTCAAGCTTGAGAATTGGAGCGAGGCCGTCACGGCTCTCGGCCATGTCCTGCGCCTCAACCCGGACTATCCAGCCGCTTATCAATTGCTCGGTTCAGCGCACATGAATCTGGGCGACAAAGATGAAGCGCGCCGCGCCTGGACCAGCGGGATAGAGGCCGCAGCCCGCACCGGCGCCTGGAAAGCCCGACAGCACATGGAAGGAATGCTGGCTGGCGCGCAGGCGGATTCCGGCACAGAGTTTTGTGACTGATAAAATCCGACGACAAATAACAGGGGGCCGCTTTCTTGATGAGAGCGCCTTTTTTTATTTAAAACTCGTAGGTGCGGCCAGGTTCCATGACGTGCAGTTTGGGGATGCCGAGGTCTTTGAGTTCCTGGACCAGCGTCTCGCGGTAGGCGGGTTTGAGGTGGACGGCGAGAATCTCTATGCCGTTGTGGTTGAGTTTGCCAAGTTCCGTACCGAGCGAGGCGGGCGTCAAATGTCTGGAGACTTCGGCCAGCTTCGCCATCGAATTCGGGAAGGAGGCTTCGATGAGGAGCGCGTCAACGTGCGGGGTGCGGTTGACCAGTTTCCAGAACTCTTCCGTCTGGGCCGTGTCGCTGCTGAAGGCGATGGTGGTCTGGCCGTCCGAGATGACCATCCCGACGGTCGGGACGATGTGATTGACAGGGACGGCAACGACCGTCAAATGGCCCACCTTGAACTCTTCGCCCGCGCGGAAGGGAAGATAACGCATGACCGGCCCGCGCTCGTTGCTCAGTTCGGAGAAGCGCGGATAAACGGTCCAATTAAAGACATCGCGTTCGAGCGTGGCGATGACCTCGGCGGTGGCATGGACGCGGATGGGTTCGAGGAGCGTGCCGAAGAGATCGTCTATGAAGATCGGCAGGCTGGCGATGTGGTCCATGTGAGGGTGCGTGATGATGATGTCGCGCACGGTGGCGCGTTGCGCGTCTGTGAGCGCGATGGCGATGCTGCCAGCGTCTATCGTCACGCTCTCGTCAATCAAAAAACAGGAGAGTCGCTGTTCCGGGCTGGCACAGCCGCTGGCGTCGAAGGTGCTGGGTAAAAGTTGAATCTTCACTTGAAGGTCAGATTGCTCTCAGATTCAAAGGCGAAGGCAGCTTCAGTTTAATCCATGCGGCACAAAAGGCACGCGCTAATTTTAAAACTCGGACGTTCGTTCTAAAGTTGGGACAGTTCGCAAAAGTTCATCCCATGCGTTGGCGTAGTTCTTGCAAGAGTCGCAGGTAAGCGGCTTCGCGCTCTTGCGCGTCGAGCGCGTTGGTCAGAATCCCGCGCGCGACGCGGCTGCGATGAAAGGCCAGTTCGCTCGCCGCCTGATTATATTGCATACGCGTGCGCCATGTCTCGATACCGCCGCGCGTCAACGCTTGATAGGACGCGCCCATCCGCCCGCGCACGCTGCACAGGCAATTATATTCTTCGGGCGTGAACAACCCGCGCTGAAAATCCGGCAGCAAATGTTCACGCACGATGCGGCCCTCGCGCCTGAGCGCGATGACAATCGTCACCGGCATCGCGACGAGAAAGATCGGGGCCATCAGGAGAAAGTACATGACGAGGAAGCCGCCGCCGCCGAAGAAGGTCGGAGAGCCGTTCCATGTGAAGTGCATGAGCATCGCCAGGCACAACCCGACGATGGGCATGGTCCACTTAATCAACTTGTTGTTAGTCTGCCGCGCCCAGCCAAGGCCGATGCCCGTCATACTCGTAAAGAGCGGATGAGAGAAGGGCGCGAAGATGCCTCGGAGGATAAACGTGCCGGTCAGTCCCGCGCCCCCGTTGTGCAGGAGAGCCTTGCCGTAGTACTGAATGTTCTCCGTCATGGCGAAGCCCAGCCCGACCATCCCCGCGTACACGATGCCGTCCACGATGCCGTCAAACTCGTCCTTGCGCCAGAAGAAGAGAATAAAAAGAATCAGCGCCTTAGCGCTCTCCTCTACGATGGGGGCGAAGATGACCGCGCCCGCAGCCTCCGCGATGTTCCGGTCATGGGTCACGATAGCGACGGTCAGCGCGCCCGCCGTGTTGATGATAAAAGCTATGAAGACGGCGACCAGCGCGCCCCAGAAGAAGGCCGTCGCGAGCATCCACTTCGGCTCCGCTTCGTAGCGGTCAATCCAGAGCAGGAGGATGATGTAGACGGGCGCGGGCAGCGTCGCGCAAATCATTCCGATAAGCAGCGGCACAATGCCCGTCTCGCTCCCGATGAGCAACAGGAGGACGAGGCCGAGCAGCACCGCGAAGAGTATCGCTGTGATGATGAGCATCCATTTAAGCGCGCTGCGATTGCCGGAAGGCCGGACCACGAAAGGCTGTGCCGTCGCAGGGTACGAGCCGGGGGGATTTGTCATCGGGTTGTTATGCATGCTCGCTCGCTTTTCGAGAGTCGTCTTTTGCTGAAGATGAGCAGGATGCTGTTTGAGTGCGCCGCAAGTATAGCCATATTTGTGCTCGGACTTCTAGCTTTATTTATCTGAGTCTACTCGCGTAGACGTTTTAACGCGCGCAGGTTTGCGCCCGCCCGCCGTCAATCGAGTAGGTCGCGCCCGTAATCCATGCGGCGCGCTCCGAGGCCAGATACAGAATCAGTTCCGCGACCTCGCGCGCCTCACCGACGCGGCCCAGGGGGTGCGTCGTTTTGGAGTGTTCCAGAAAGGCCGCGTAAGCCTCCTCGCTCATGCCGCCGCGTTTGTGTATGTCCGTGACGACGACGCCCGGATTGACGGCGTTGACGCGGATGCCTTTGGGGGCCAGTTCGAGCGCGGCGCAACGCGTTAATTGGTCCAGCCCGGCCTTTGACACGCAGTAAGCGAGGACGCCCGGAAAGGCTCGCAGGCCAGTCACGCTGGAGACGTTGACGATGTTGCCGCGCGTCAACGCGAGATGCGGGACGGCCCTTTGCATGAGATTGAAGACGGCGCGCAGGTTGACGTTGAGCATCGCGTCCCAGGCATCCGGCGTGGTGTTTTCAATCGTCCCGTTGGAGATATGGCCCGCCGCGTTGACCACTACATCCAGCCTGCCGAATTTCTCAATCGTCCCTGTCAGCGCGCGTTGCACGTCATCTTCATTCGTCACGTCTGCGCGGACGGCCCACAATTCGCCATGCTTCCCATCGGTCTCTTCCATCAAGGATGCGAGCGCACGCTCGTCGCGCCCGACGGCGGCGACGCTCGCGCCCGCCTCCGCGAAAAGCTGCGCCGTCGCCCGTCCGATGCCTGATGTCGCGCCCGTCACCAGCAAGACTTTACCTTCCAACTCCTGGTCCATAAATGTCTCCTTTGTGTTCTTCACTTCGCTCGCCACCATAATAGCAAGGATGAAGGGCAAGGATGAATTATGAAGGCGGAAGGATGAAAGCAGAATTACTCAGCTTGAATAGCCACACTCTCATCCTTCTTCATTCCTACTTCCGACTTGCCTTCCACATATTGACAAGATGAGGTTTAAAAGTTGAGTATTGTGTGCTGTTCAGCGGCTTGATGTTCCGGGGTGATAAATGTTGGTGAGTTGAATCAGAGAGAAAATTTCTTGAGGAGAATTTCTTTGTGCTCTGTTGGTTGAGGAGACGGGTTGCGCGGTAATTCGACTGACCAGGTTTTCGCGGGGAGAACGGCGCGGCCACGCACGCGCCCGTCTGTGACTGTGCCCAAGGGGGCATCGCGGACGCGTATGCCCTCGACCTCCGGGTATATGGTGGCGGCGGGCGCGGCGGCTGCCGGACTCTTTTTTCTGCTCTGGTGGATGCTGCACGATAGCGGCGACGAAGCGCCTTGGGTTCCCGCCGGACTGGCGGCGAGCGTCGTCATGCTCGTCGCCGTGGCGGCGCGCGAAGTCGTCATGCGGCGCGCGTGGACGCGCTATCTGCTCGAACAGGACAGGCACGACCACCCGCATTCCATCAATGACGCGCGCAAGAGCAGCAGCAGCCAGGGCCAGAGCAGCAAGAGCGGAAGCCGCTCAAGTCTGAGTTCTCATTCGGCTGCGTTGCGCGCTCTGCAAAAGCAATCGGAGGAGGCGGACGCTGCCGGTTCGTCTTTGCCCGAAGCACACCTGGACGCTTACCAGTCCTGCAAGGAATACCTGGCGAGCACGGATGAGGCTTTGCGTTCGGCCACGGTCGAGACGGAGAAGCGTGTCGCTTTGCGCGCGGGGCAGGAACGCGCGCGCAGTCTGCAAAGACATCATCTGGTGGCGTGGGCGCGCGGGGCTTCGCGCGGACTGACGCATGAGGCGCAATTGCGCGGGCGCGTCTCTGATAAAGTGGAGACGGCGCGGCGTGCGATGGACGTGGTTGATTCGGCGCTCAAAATTTATCCGGGCGAAGCTGAGTTGCAGGAATCCGTCGCGGCGATACAGGAGTTTATAGCCTCCGTGAAGGTGGCTCACTGGGTCGAACTGGCGGAACGCGCCGCCTTCAAAGGGAAGTATGCGCGGGCCATAGATCGTTACAGGGACGCGCTCTTCTACGTCTCGCGCGAAGAGATGAGGGAAGAGACGCGCACGGAAGTGGCCCAGAGTATTCAAAGACAGATTGATCTTTTGCGCGCGCGGGCGCGTATGAATGGCAAGGCCAAGAGAACAGAGACGAGAACTGAGACGAGAACGGACACCAAACCCGACGCCTGAAGCATCCTAGCAAACGCAGGGGGACTCCTCAAAATGATCGGTCAACGCTGTCCTAAATGTAAGAGTTCACGCATCCGGCGCGGGTACAAACCGACGCCGCTGCTCTTCCGCATATTTGGCATCTATAACCTTTTATGCGATCATTGTAACCTGCTTTTCACGGGCTTCGCCGTGCCGGGAACCTTGCCGAGGCATGGCACTAGCAGCAAGAAAAAAAAGCAAGCCCTGGAGAGACAGAGCCGGAAAGACGCCAGCCCCGGATTAGCCGACAAACGGTTGTGAATCGCCGCTTAAAGGATGCTGAAGGAAAGATGCAACGGCATCCGAAGCGTCTGAGTTCAGGCGTCCGGCGGCGGGTCAGTTTTGAGGAGTTAATCTATGAAAGCCAGAATCTCGCTCATGCTTTTAGTCTTTGTCTGCGCCGGGGCGGCCTCGCTGCTTTTCGCGCAGGAGCCTTCGCAGGCAGGCGCGACGCAGACGACAACGGCGCAGGGCGCAACCGTCGTCATGCCAGCCTCGCTGGACAACCAGGGCATTAAAAATTACGTGCTCGGACCGGGCGATACGCTTGATGTGCGCGTCTTCGGCCAACCGGATTTCAACACTATGGCGGACGTTGACGGCGACGGCAATATCTCTCTGCCCTTCGTAGAGAAGCCGATTGTCGCGCGCTGTCGCAGTGAAAGAGATATTCAGAAGGACATCAGCGCGGCTTATTCAAAGTATCTGAAGAACCCGCAGGTCAGCGTCCGCATCGTGGGACGCAACAGCCGTCCTCCGGCCATCGTGCATGGCGCGGTAGTCATGCCGCAGCGCGTGCAGATGCAGAGGCAGATCAGGCTCAACGACCTGCTGGCGTACGCGGGGGGAATCACGGAGCGCTCTAACGGGATGGTTCAAGTACTGCATACGGAGCCTGTCATGTGTCCCGCGCCCGGCGAGATAGAGGAGCCTGAGACGACCGTCACGATGAGCGACGGCGTGAAGCTTCAATCGTTCAAGGTCTATAGATTCTCAGACATCGTGGCGGGCAAGGAAGACGCCAATCCGATTGTGCGTCCGGGCGACATCGTCAAGGCGCTGGAAGCGGAGCCTGTCTACATCACCGGCAGCGTCGTCTCTCCGCAGGGCGTCTACCTGCACGAACGACAGACCCTGACGGGCGTGCTGGCGCAGGTCGGCGGAGTCAGGAAGGAAGCCAAGTCAAACGACATACGCATCTACAGGCAGAAGCAGCCCGGCTCTGTTGACAGGGAATTAATCGTCGCGGATTTGACGGCCATCAAGAAGAAGCAGAAAGAGGATGTGGTCCTCAAGCCCTACGACATCATCGAAGTGCCGGAGGCTTCCAAGTTTTCCAAGAGCCGCGTGCTAGATACGTTTGCGACGAGCGTGCTCGGCGGCTTCAGCAGCGCCATCAGCGCCACCGGAGGCATGTTGCCGCTGCGCGTGCTCTACTAGGTTCTGTTTACATTTCAGGTTAAGCTCTTTGAATGCTACCCGTTACTTTATCTGATGAACAATGGCAGAAGATGCTGCCCATCCTGCGCGCTCATCCGAACGCCTATGTCGGCCAAGAGCAAGAGTGCCGCCGCTTCCTCTCTGCCGTGCTTTGGATGGCACGCTCAGGAGCACAGTGGCGACTGCTTCCGAAAGAATACGGCTACTGGAACACCATCTACCGGCGCTTTGCGCGTTGGAGCGAGCAGGGCATCTTCGAGCAACTGCATCAAGAACTAACTGATGATGCAGATCTGGAGCACTTGCTTATTGACTCGACCATCATTCGCGCCCATCCATGCGCTGCTGGCGCTTCAAAAAAAGTGGCGGCCAAGCCTCGCAAGCGTTAGGTCGCAGTCGTGGCGGCTTTTCCACCAAGATTCATA
>DASYML010000178.1:0-21969 GCA_036009045.1 Pyrinomonadaceae bacterium | reverse complement strand
GGCGAAACCCCTGTGCAGATTAAGGGCCTCAGCCGGACCAAGAAGGAAGAGACGACCGTCTCTGCGTAATCGGCTGAGCACACTCGCTTGCTCAAAAAAAGTTTGAACCCCGCCAACGCGCTAGTGAACGTGAGCGGGGTTCACTTTTGCGCCTTCGCGGGTCGCGGCATGGCCCGCGCGCTTGACCATAAGCATCAAGGCCGTGTTTAATAGTAAGTTCGTCCGCAGCACGAAGTTTCAGAGATATTAAACCAGATGGAGAGATAAGGAAGAAGATGGCGATAGTCAATGTCAATCAAGGCGAATCAATCGAGAGCGCTTTGCGTCGCTTCAAGCGCAAGGTGATGACCGAAGAGATCATCAAGGATGCGAAGAAGCACGCATTCTTCATGCCTCCGGGCCAGAAGGCGAAACTCAAATCTGCGCTCGCGCGCAAGCGTAATAAGAAGAAGGGCCGCCCGCGTCCAACCCGCGACTAACCGCGCGCGGCTGCCGCACACACTTTGAGACGTGCAAAAGGGAGTCGCCGCGCTGGTCCTCACCAATCGTTGACACAGCATAACTCTATGGCAAGCGAGCGGCCTCGCGCCGTTGCTTGAGTGGTCCAATTACTGTCGGTCCGGTTCCGTCGTGCGGTTAATCTGTTTATGACCCGAATTTTGTTGACCAATGATGACGGCATACACTCGGATGGTCTCGTCAAATTAGAAGAGGCTTTGCGCGAGGTGGGCGACGTGTACACGGTCGCTCCCGCTTCGGAGATGAGCGGGGCTTCGCATAGCCTGACCCTCGCCAGGCCCCTTCGCATACGCCGGATTGACGAGCGCCACTGGACCGTAGACGGCACGCCGACAGATTGCGTGACGCTCGCGCTGAACAAGATTTTGCAGCCGGAAGAGTTGCCGGACATCTGCGTTTCGGGCATCAACCACGGCGGCAACCTGGGCGACGACGCGACGTATTCCGGGACGGTCGCGGGCGCGCTCGAAGCGACTATCCTGGGCGTGCCGGGGCTGGCCTTCAGTCTGGTGGCGAGAGAGCATTACGATTTCACGGAGGCTTCGCGTTTCGCCATCACCGCCGTGCGTAAAGTTCTGAAAGAAGGATTGCCGGATGGGACGCTGCTCAACATCAATATCCCGCAGCGAGAGATTAAGGGCGTGCGCGTCACACGGCAGGGCATCAAGAACGCGCGGCCCGTCATCACGGAGCACATAGACCCGCGCGGCAAAGCCTATTTCTGGATTGGCGAAGAATATTTCAGGGCCAATGCAGAGGACGGCACTGATTATCAGGCCATCGAACACGGCTACATTTCCGTCACGCCGCTCAAGAGCGATATGACGGACCATCACGCGCTGACGGCGATTGACGCGTGGAATTACATCAACGCCGACGAAGTTTTGCAAAACAGTTAGAGTTTGCCGTTGAGGTGTTGACCATGTTGGAGCGAGAAAAGCGTTGAGTTTAACTCCGCGACGGCCCGGCCTCTCAGCAGAATATCGCATCCCGCGCGAGCGTATGGTCCAACGCCTGCGCGATCACTATCTGATACGCGACCCGCGCGTGCTCGATGCCATCAACGCCGTGCCGCGCCACGTCTTCGTCCCCGAAGCCTTGCAGGGCCGCGCCTATGGCGACCACGCGCTTCCGATTAACGCCAACCAAACAATCT
Source organism: Pyrinomonadaceae bacterium (assembly GCA_036009045.1). Lineage (GTDB taxonomy): Bacteria > Acidobacteriota > Blastocatellia > Pyrinomonadales > Pyrinomonadaceae > DASYML01. The sequence continues at coordinate 20,294 of DASYML010000178.1, read as the reverse complement.
CTCAACCCTTCATCGTCGCGCGCATGACAGAGCTATTAGAGCTTGACGAGCGAAGCCGCGTGCTTGAGATAGGCGCTGGCTCAGGTTATCAAACCGCCGTGTTGGCCCAATTGGCGGCGCAGGTCTACGCCATCGAGCGCATCGCGGAACTGGCACGGCAGGCACAGGCGCGCATACGTGGGCTTGGCATCTACAACGCGACCGTCAAATGCTTTGACGGCACGCTCGGTTGGAGCGCGCACGCGCCCTACGACGCCATCCTCGTCGCGGCGGGCGGCCCCGAAGTGCCCGAACCATTAGAGGCCCAATTAAAGCTTAGCGGCAGACTCGTCATGCCGGTCGGTACGACGCGCGAATCACAGACGCTCGTCCGCATCATCAGAACGGAGACGGGTCTCACTCGTGAAGACCACGGCGCGTGCGCCTTCGTCCCGCTCATAGGACATTACGGCTGGTCGAACCAAAGTTAAGAGGCTAGAGACTGGAGGCTAGAGGCTAGCGAAAGCTCTAAACAGCCTCCAGCCTCTAGCCTCAAATCTCTGGTCTATGATTTCGGAGAAATCTTTTGATTGCCAGAATAATTGAAATACTTTCGGGGTTTATTGTCGCGGTCATTTCGGCGATGGGGTATGGGGGCATCGTGCTGTTGATGGCGATTGAGTCGGCGTGTATTCCTTTGCCGTCGGAAGTGATTATGCCTTTCTCCGGCTATCTGGTTTACAAGGGCGACTTTAATATCTGGTGGGTGGCGGTGGCGGGCGCGGTTGGATGCGTCCTCGGTTCCCTGGTGGCTTACTGGGTCGGCATGTATGGCGGGCGACCGTTGATAGAGAAGTACGGGCGTTACATTCTGATTTCGCGCCACGACCTTGACCTCGCGGACCGCTGGTTCGGGCGCTATGGCGAGGTGATCGTCTTTGCCAGCCGGTTGCTGCCGGTCATTCGCACCTTCATAGCCTTCCCCGCAGGCGTGGCGCGTATGAACCTGACGAGATTCATCACTTACACTTTTCTAGGCTCGTTCCCCTGGTGTTTGGGACTGGCTTATGTGGGCCAACTACTCGGCGAGCAGTGGGACAAGAACGACACGCTCAAGTCCTGGTTTCATCGCTTCGATTTCGTCATCGGCATTATCCTGGTCCTGGGCGTCGTCTGGTGGGTCCGGCGTCACATCAAAAACTCACGCTCCCCTGAAGCGAGCGAGGCGACGAACGCGTGAGTCTTGAAAGCTGACTGAAAAGGCGTGTTGGGAGCGCACGCGAGATATGCGGCGCGGGCGCAAGGTTTGACATGCCGTGGCGGGTCACATACAATCCATTCTTGCTTTGAGTATCGGGGCGTGGCTCAGCCTGGTAGAGCGCTCGGTTCGGGACCGAGAGGTCGGAGGTTCAAATCCTCTCGCCCCGATTAAAATTAGAAGGACGAACGGCTACCAGAGTTGGTGGCCGTTTTTCTTTGCATCAACATTTTTTTAATCGAGACTGGGGACGAATCATGAGGAGTTTGCTGGCGATGATATTGGTCCTGTCCGTGGTTCTGTGCTCGATGGCTCAAATGCCTTCGCGCAGAAGTTCCGGGGCGGCACTGCCTCCGGGTTACTGGCCTTTAGCGAAGAGTCAGGCGATTCTGGACAAGATGCAACCGATACGGCTCGCGCCGGACCTCTCACAGTTGAGCGAAGGCGAGCGGCAGGCCGTCAAGAAACTGCTTCAGGTGGGCCAGATTTTTCAGGACCTGCATGAGCACCAGCGTCATGCCCAGGCGCGTGCCTCGCTCAAAGAGTTACAGCAACTCGACAGGCGGTCAGGTTCGCGCCCGCTGACGCAAAACCTGCTGACGATTTATCGTTTGAACCAGGGACCGATTGCGGGAACTCTGGACAACAAACGCGAGCCGTTTCTCAATGTGGACCCGACGCAGCCCGGCAAGAATTTGTATCCCTGGGGAGTTTCCAAGGAGGAGATAGAGACCTTTCTGGCGGCGCATCCTGAAGAGCGCGATTCTATTCTGGACCTGCGTACGGTGGTCCGCTACAGCACACCGGAGAATCTGCAACGCGACCTTTCCAAGCTCAAACAGTATCCGGCGCTGGACACTTTGCATCCGGGGCTGAAACAACGTTTGGGGCAACTGCTTGCAAACGGTTGGCGGCTCGCTCCAAAAGGCTTTTATGCCGTGCCTTATTCTGTAGCCTATGCAGACGAACTTATCCGCGCGCATGGATTGCTCAACGAAGCCGCCGATGCGTTGCAAAAGGATGATGCGGAGTTCGCTGGCTATCTGCGTAACAGGGGACGAGATTTACTGTCGGACGACTACGAGTCTGGCGATGCCGCATGGGTCACGGGACACTTCAAGAACTTGAACGCGCAGATAGGCTCCTACGAGGTTTATGATGACGAACTCTTCGGAGTCAAAACGTTCTTCGCCTTTAGCCTGCTCAACACGCGCCAGCAGGAGACGAAGGAGTTGCGCAAGGCTTTGAAGGGCCTGCAAGCGCTTGAGGAGTCGCTGCCGTACGAGCAACACAAGAAGATAAGGGAAGATATTCCCGTCGGCGTCTACGATGTCATAGCAGACTTCGGGCAGGCGCGCGGCGGCAATACGGCGACCATTCTGCCGAACGAGAATTACCTCGCGCGCCGTTATGGCAGGACCATTTTACTGCGCGCCAACATCATGCGAAATCCAGAACTCTTCGACGCCACCTCGCACGTCTGGGAATCTGCGGTCGCGCCCGCGCACGAGACCGAGTTGACCGCCGACGGAAATTTTTACCGCACGCTCTGGCACGAGATAGGTCATTATCTGGGCGTGGACACGACGAAGGGCGGGCAGGATTTGGACACGGCCTTGCAGGAGAACTCAAGCGCGCTGGAAGAGATGAAGGCGGACCTCGTCTCTCTCTTCGTGGCCGAAGCCTTGCGCAAGCAGGGCTACTACAACGCGGAGCAACTTCGCTCCGTCTACGCCAGCGGCATCCTGCGCGTCTTGCAGAATAACAAGCCGCGCCGTGACCAGCCCTACAACACGATGGAGTTGATGCAGTGGAATTACTTTTTAGAGAACGGCTTGCTGAGTTTTGATCCGCAGACCAGGAAGCTGAGCATACACTATGACAGGTATCACTCGGTCGTCGGCAAGCTGCTGGCGAAGGTTTTGCAAGTACAGTACGAGGGAGACAAGGCCGCCTCGGATAAGTTCATAGAGCAATACACGAACTGGGACGAGAATCTGCATGGAGCGGTGGCAAAGAGCATACGCGACCAGCAAACATACCGCTTCCGTCTTTTCAAGTACGCCGCGCTCGGAGAATGAACCGATTGCGGATTCTTCAATTTCGGAATGCGGATTGCGGATTGGAAGACAAAACATCCAGGTCGCTTCAACTCGTTAGCTAATCCGAAATCCGCATTCCGAAATTCGTTAGACTTTCTCTTCGCTTCAACCGTCAAAATGGTTGACCCCGGTGCACAAGGGTTGGTATATTTAAGTTACCTGGGATAGTTCACCGGGCGCCCCTCCACCAGTTTCAAATTCACATCCTAATTGGTGATAGTTTTCGTCGCGTCCTTTTTGACTGAGAGCGAAATTCTATGAGACAGAGTCTACCCTCGTGTAAGAATGCGCGCATTCGCCGACCGTTTTGCGCCTGTCTGTTACTGGTCCTTTTAAGCGCCTACGGGCTGGCCCAGGCTGCGCCCGCCGATAGCCCCGTGCTCATCAGCGATTCCATCTCGACGCGGGCCATCGCGCTCGAATCCGCGACGATGAAGGGCGAGCCTTTCCCGCTCACGGCCTCTGTGCCCTATAGCACGGACATGCGCACGCGCGTCGAACTGTTCGTCATGAATCTGAACATGCTGGCTGGCGAGGGCGCGAGCGCCCTATCTGCGGATGCGGAAGATGCCGCGCACAATCATTATCCGCTGGCCGTGGAGTATGTCGGGCAGGTTCCTGATTTCGAGGGCATCTACATGATCGTCGTTCGTCTCAACGATAACCTCGGAGACACGGGCGATGTGCTGGTGCGTCTTAACCTGCATGGCGTGTCGAGCAATCGCGTGCGCGTCGGCATAGGCCACATCGGAGGAGGACCTGCGGACGATACAGGCTCTGTCCCGACGCCCGCGCCCGCGACGCCTCCCGCGCCAAAGCCCGCCGCGACGCCTAATCCTTACACGGACCCCGCGCTCGCTGCCGGGGGCGACGGCGTCAGATTTTTGGAACAGGCGACCTTTGGAACAAACTCTGCGGACCTCTTGCATCTGCGCAGCATAGGCATCAGGGCTTACCTCGACGAGCAATTCAATACGCCCGCTTCCGGCTATCCCGCGATGACGCTCTTTCCCGTGGATAATAATCAGGGCTGTCCGAGCGACCCGAACAACGCGGCGGTGCGCGGCGCTTGCATCCGAGACAACTATACTTTGTACCCTGTGCGCAATCAGTTTTATAAGAACGCGCTCACCGCCAAGGACCAGTTAAGACAGCGTGTGGCATTCGCTCTGGGCCAGGTCATGGTCGTTTCGGGGCGTGACCTCAACGACATGCCGAGTTGGATGACCCCTTATCTGAAAGTCCTGGATCGCAATGCCTTCGGGAATTTCCGTCAGCTTCTCTACGAGATGACGCTCAATCCGGCGATGGGCAACTATCTGGACATGGCTGGCAATAACAAGAGTATGCCGAACGAGAATTATGCGCGCGAGGTGTTGCAACTCTTCTCCGTCGGCCTGGACCAATTAAACCCGGATGGCACGCCCAAACTCGATGCACAGGGCAATCGCATCCCGACTTACGACCAGAGCACCATCACTAATTTTGCGCGCGTCTTTACCGGATGGAGAATCCCTGCGGTCGTCGGCCAGCAGGGCGTGCTTGATTACATCAACCCGATGACGGTCGGCTCTGAGAACAACCACGACACCGCGCAGAAGGTCTTACTCAACGGTCAGGTCTTGCCAGCCGGGCAGAATTCAACGCAGGATTTGAATGCTGCCATTGACAATATCTTCAATCATCCGAATGTTGGTCCATATATCAGCAAAGAGTTGATTCACCATCTGGTGACGAGCAATCCGAGTCCGGCGTACGTCGGACGCGTGGCCGCCGCCTTCAACAACAACGGCGTGGGCGTGCGCGGCGATTTAAAGGCCGTCATCACGGCGATTCTGCTGGACCCGGAGGCGCGCGGCGATCTCAAGACGGACCCGAACTACGGTCACTTGCGCGAGCCTGTGCTCTACATCACGAGCCTCCTGCGGACCTTCAACGCGACGAGCGATTTCGATCTCTCAGGCTCGAACAGCTTCTCCGGCTATTCAAACGGTTCCGCGAATTATCCCTTGACGATGGACCAGGACCTTTTCCGTTCCCCGACCGTCTTCAACTATTTCCCGGCTGATTATGTGATGCCCGGCACGGATGATGTTCTTGGACCAGAATTCGGAATCCTCTCTGCGACCACGACGCTCAAGCGCGCCAACTTCGTCAACACGCTGGTCTTCAGCGGCATCACCCCCGTCCAGCCGGACAAGCCAACGGGGACGCAACTCGATTTTTCAAACTGGCAATCACAGGGCGGCAACCCGCAACAACTCGTGGACTCGCTCAATGCGCTGATGATGCACGGCGCGATGTCCGACGGGATGCGCGCTGCCATCGTGCAAAACGTCTCGAATATTTCGGCGTCAAATCCGCTGCTGCGCGCGCAGACGGCGATCTATCTTGTCGCAACCTCGTCGCAGTATCAGGTAGAGAGATAAAGAACATGCCATCATCAAGAAGAGCTTTCTTACGACAGAGCGGATGCGCCCTCGGCGCGGCGGCGCTCCTTTCGGGTCTGGACCAATTCGGCCTCATCAATGCGTTCGCCCAGTCCGGGCCTGAGGCGTTGACGGGTTACAAAGCGCTGGTCTGCATCTTTCTTTCGGGCGGGAACGACGGCAATAACATGGTCATCCCCGTTGACGACTATGGTTCGTATACTGCCGCGCGCAACGCGTCGGGACTGGCGCTTCCGCAGGCCAATCTGCAAGCGCTCAACGCACTCCCGACGCCGCAGGTCAACGGCACTCATTTCGGCTTTCATCCGAGCATGCCCGAATTAAAGGACCTCTTTAATCAGAACAAACTGGCCGTCCTCTGCAACGTCGGCACGCTGGTCCAGCCATTGACGAGGGCGCAGTATCAGAGCGGCTCTTCGAGTAATCCGAAGCCGTACCAGCTTTTCTCTCATTCGGATCAGGTGACGCAACAGCAGACTTCCAGTTCGCTCACTCCGGCGCAGTCCGGCTGGGGCGGGCGCACGGCGGACCGCTTGAACGGGGTCAACGCGGGCGCTGCTTTGCCGATGGTCATTTCGATAGCCGGCGTCAGTCTCTTCACGACGGGCCAGTTGACGCGCCCGCTCGCCATCTCTGACTCGAACACTTCGCTCAGCCAGGTGCTCGTCCTCAACGGCTCGGATGCCAACAAGGCGACGATGCAGCAATTGCGCGCGCTCGACAACGATTCCGTTTTGGTGAAAGCTAACAACGACACGACGAATCAATCCGTTCAGACGAGCCAGGCGCTCAGTTCCGCCAACCCGCCCGCGATGGTGTTCCCCAACACGTCCATCGGAAGGCAGTTGAAGCAGGTCGCCAACCTGATTAGCCTGCGCGGGACGCTGGGTCTCAACCGGCAAATCTTTTTCTGCTCGCTCGGCGGCTTTGATACGCACGGCGTGCAACTGGCGACGCAGGCGACGCTGCTTCAACAGGTGAGCCAGGCGATGAAAGCCTTCTACGATGCGACGCTCGCGCTCGGCGTAGACCAACAGGTGACGACCTTCACGCTCGCGGATTTCGGTCGCACTTTTCAGCCCGCAGGTTCTGGAGCGGCGCAAGTCGGCTCCGACCACGGCTGGGGTAATCATCAACTCATCATGGGCGGCGCAGTGCTCGGCGGCAATTTCTACGGCAAGTTTCCGACGCTGGCCCTCGGCGGCCCGGACGATACGGATAACAGGGGCCGCTGGATTCCGACCACTTCCGTGGACCAGTATGCCGCGACGCTGGCGGCCTGGTACGGGCTTTCATCTTCGGACGTTCCTGTGGTCTTTCCCTTTATCAATCGCTTTGCGACGGCGAACCTGGGCTTTCTCCCGTAAGACGCTTCGGCGTCGCGCGCATCAACCTGAGTGGTCCATTAATTACGTAGTGGTCCAGTAATTGAGGCGTTGTTCTCCCCGCGCGTCTCTGTCGAATCCCCCGGCCAACTAAACCTAACGCGCTGGTGTGCGGCTCTCTGCTTGGCCGCAATGCGCGCTCGCGTACCTGTCATCGTGTGAGAGATTTTGATGTCAAAGAAATATCGTTTGAAGCTGCTGGTCCTGCTGGTGTTCGTCGCGGGGTTGCTGGCCTTTCTCTTAACTGACAATCATGCGAGCAGCATCGCGCACGCCTATTCGGCGGGGCCGCCTGCGGGCCATACGGGCGCGCCCGGCGAATTCACCTGCGCCGAATGTCACACCGCGCAGGTCGTCGGTAACGGCAGCTTCACCATCAACGCGCCGCAGAGTTATGTGCCGGGCCAGACCTACCAGATTACCGTCAACCACATCAACAGCGATCCGACGCGCCTGCGCTGGGGCTTTGAGTTGACGGCGCTGGCGGATGATCAGACGAAGGCTGGCAACCTGCAAAGCGTGAACAATCAAACGCAGATTCTGAATAACGATGGTCCCGGTAGCAGCCGCCAGTACATAGAGCATACTGCGCCCGGTACTTTTCAGGGACAGCAGGGCGGGGCAAACTGGACCTTTAATTGGACCGCGCCCGCGACCGATGTCGGCAACGTCACCTTTTACGCCGCTGGCAACCAGGCCAACAACGACGGCAATTCGACCGGCGATTATATTTATACGACCTTCGTCGCGGCCACTCCCGCATCCGCTGTCCCGGATTTCACGCTCAGCGCCACCCCCTCATCTCAATTCGTGACGCAGGGCAACAGCGCCGGTTATCAACTGACCCTCAGCCCTTCAGCAGGCTTCACAGGACAAATCAACTTGAGCGTCAGTGGTCTCCCCGCCGGGGCCAGCGCGAGTTTTAATCCGTCATCCGTGACCCTCAATGATGCTTCAAGCAAAACTGCGACCCTCACGGTGACGACGGGCGGCAGCACTCCTCTCGGCACTTATCAATTAAGCATCAACGCCGCGAGCGGCAACCTGCAACACTCGTTTCCGGTCTCGCTCAAGGTCCAGAGCACCGCGAGCGCGGACCTCTCCGTGAGCCAGTCCGCTTCGCCCAACCCGGCGACGGCGGGGATGGGTTTATCGTATCGCATCATCGTCTCGAATAATGGTCCAGCCAACGCGACGAACATTTTCCTGACAGTCACGCTGCCTCCGGGCGTGACATCCACCACGCCAGTGACGTGTAGCGGAACCTCGCCAAATCTGACCTGTAGCCTGGGCAATCTTGGGGCGGGCACGAACACTATCTTTAACATCAACATTTTCCCCACGACCGCCGGGACCATCACCAGCATTATCAGCGTGAGCAGTGATGAAACGGACCCGGATACGAGTAACAACTCTTCGAGCCTCAGCACGAATGTTGAGTCGTCATCGCCCGCGCCCTCCATGCTCGACCAGACTCTCTCTGTGAGGACTGCCGCCGGGAATCTGGATAGTCCGACGAGTATGGCATTTCTTGGACCGGATGATTTTCTGGTCCTGGAAAAGAACACGGGGAAAGTCCAGCGTGTAGTCAACGGCTCGATCCAGAGCACAGCGCTCGACCTGGCTGTAAACAATGCTTCGGAGCGCGGCCTGCTCGGCATCGCGCTGCATCCGAACTTCGCTGCGAACGGTCAAGTCTACCTGTACTGGACGGAGAGCAGCACGGGCGTGGATTCCGGTAATCTGGCGGAGGTTCCCGTGCTGGGCAATCGCGTGGACCGCTACGTTTGGAACGGCTCGCAACTGACCTTTGATCTTAATCTCATCAAACTGCGCGCCTACCAGGCGGACGCGAATCAGCCTTTGCGCGGGAATCATAACGGCGGCGTCATACGGTTCGGCCCGGATGGCAAGCTCTACATCATCATCGGCGACAATGGCCGTCGCGGGCTGTTGCAAAATATTACGAGCGGCGCTCCCGTCCCGGACGACCAGTACGGTGGACCGGAGCCGGATAACGCGCATCTCACGGGCGTCATCCTGCGTCTCAATGATGACGGCACGACGCCCAGCGATAATCCATTCTTCAACGCGAACACAGGGCTGATGGGCGAGGCCGCCGCGAATGTCAAAAAGATTTACGCTTACGGCGTTCGCAATAGCTTCGGGATGGCCTTCGATCCGTTCTCTACAAATTTATGGACGGAGGAGAACGGCGACGATAGCTTTGACGAGATTAATCGCGTCGGCGCTGGCTTCAACGGCGGGTGGACGCAAATTATTGGACCAGTCAGCCGCATCGCTCAGTACAAAGCCATCGAATCAACTTACGGCGCGGGGAATTTACAGCAATTGCGCTGGTCTCCCTCTTTAATCGCGGACACTCCCGCAGAGGCGCTCGCGCGTCTTTTCACGCTGCCCGGCTCACACTACACGGACCCTGAGTTTAGCTGGAAGTACGCGGTCGCTCCCGCGCCCATCGGGTTCATGAAGGGGCGCGGGCTTGGACCACAATACGAAGGCGATATGTTCGTCGGAGCGAGCCGGACCACTCTAGAAGGCGGCTACCTGTTTCGCTTTAAGTTGGGCGGCAGCAATCGCCAGCACCTCGCACTCAGCGACGCGCGCCTCGCAGACCTTGTCGCGGACAATCTGGACAAGTTCGACGTGACGGAGAGCGAGAGCCTGCTCGCCGGTAAGAACTTCGGCATCACGACGGATATAGAGACGGGACCAAACGGCAACCTCTTCGTCGTTTCCAATACGAACAACAAGGTCTATGAAATATACGCGACGCCGCCGACCGTTTACGTGGCGACTTTGACGGGCGCGCAGGTCGTGCCCCCGACAAATTCGACCGCGACGGGCACGGCCACTTTGCTCCTCAGCCCAGATGGCAGGAGCGCTCGCGTCTCTCTCAACTTCAACGGCATCGCCTCCGGCGAGACGGCTGCACACATACACGGCCCTGCGGATGTCGGCCAGAATTCTAACGAGTTTCACGCGCTGCCTTTCGGTCAGTTCAGCGACTATCAAATCAACTTCCCTGGGCCAACGCCGAATCCCGAACTGCTTTACATAGACGTTCACAGCAACGCGTTTCCGGGCGGTGAAATTCGCGGGCAGTTTAAATCCTTGGCGACGGCGAGCACTCTACAGTTCAACGCGACGAGTTTCAGCGTGCAGGAAAACGGCGGGAGCGCGACCATGACCGTCAATCGTTTGGGGGATACAAGCGGCGTCGTGACGGTTGACTACGCGACGAGCGACGGCACAGCCAGCGCGCGCACGGATTACATCACCTCTTCCGGCACGCTGACTTTCGCGGCGGGTGAAACCAGCAAAACTTTCAACGTGCTGATAGAGGATGATGCTTACACGGAAGGCAACGAGACGATCAATCTGGCCCTGAGCAATCCGACTGGCGGAGCGTTTCTGGGCAGTCCTAACACGACCGTTCTGACCATCACAGACAACGATGCGACGCCGCCCGCTGCTAACCCGCTCGACGATGCCGGGTTCTTCGTCCGCCAGCAATATCTAGACTTCCTCAACCGCGAACCTGATGCGAGCGGTCTCGCTTATTGGACCAACCAGATTACGATGTGCGGCGCGGACGCGGCTTGTCTCAATAGCCGTCGTATCGGTGTCTCGGCGGCCTTCTTCATCGAAACGGAATTTCAGGAGAGCGGTTATTACATCTATCGCCTGTACAGGTCAGGGCTTGGGCGGCAACCCACGTTCGCGGAGTTCACGATTGATCGCAGCCGCGTCGTCGGCGGCAGTAATCTGGAAGCGAGCAAGACTGCCTTCGTCAACGAGTTTGTCACGCGCGCGGATTTTCTCGCACAGTTTCCGCAGAACCTGACGCCGGAACAGTATGTGGATAAGCTCAACACGAACACAGGCAATTCTCTGACGCAGGCGCAGCGTGACGCATTGGTGAGCGGATTGAAGAGCAATCCGCCGACGGAAACGCGCGCGACCGTCCTGCGGCAGGTGGCGGATAACGCCGTCTTCAAGGCGCGCGAATTCAATCCGGCCTTTGTGTTGATGCAGTACTTCGGTTATCTCAGGCGCGACCCGGAGACTGGCGGCTACTTATTCTGGCTGGATGTCCTGAACAACAAAGAGCCTGGGAACTTTAGAGGCATGGTCTGTTCCTTCATCACCTCGGCGGAATATCAACAGCGCTTCAGTTCAATCGTCACGCGCACCAACCGCGACTGCGCGGGGATACACTGAAGAAAACGAAGATTTAAACGCAAAGGGCGCAAAGGAAGGCACGCAAAGGACGCAAAGTTTTCTTCGCGCTCTTCGCGCTCTTTGCGTTTTTAAATCTTCCTTAGAGTTTGGCTGAAAAGTCATTCTTTGCCCTGAAAGGGCCGAATATGAGAGCCGGGGGCAGCGCCCCCGGTGACTGGTCCACAATAGCATCCGACCCTGAAAGGGTCGCACATGCAAGGTTGAGGTGCGACCCCTTCAGGGTCGAATGGTGTGGTGGCGCGAGTATCGTGGGCGCTGCCCCCGGCTCTCATATGTATCCACTGACGTGGATCAGGTTGAAGGGTTTGCTCTGAATTTTCAGACACCTTTTAGTTTTGGGCCTTCACGCTGATTTCCTTCAACACTGTGGCGTCAGGGTCTGCGCGCAACTCCGTGGGGCGTTGGGCCAGGTGAAGGCTCAACGTCGTCTCTTTACTCGCCGGTCTGAGCACGGCGCGTTGAGCGCGTCCCGGCATGACGATGTCAACCGGCAGCGGGTTCAGAAATGGTCCATCCGGCTGGACCTGTTTTAAATTCATCGCCAGCGTCCCGCCATTTGTGCGCGTCGGATTCCAGGTCCAGAATAGTTCATATTGCGGATGTCCCGCCCCGTAAATCCAGCGCGCGAAAAATTCCCTGAGGTCCACGCCGGAAGCCTTTTCAAGCGCGGCGCGTAAATCTTCGGATGTCGCCGTGGAGTTGCGATGGGCCAAGTAATAAGCGCGTATGCCGTCGAAGAACGCTTTGTCTCCGACGCGCCCGCGCAGCATGTGCAGGACCCACGCGCCCTTCTCGTAATTATTCGGGTTGAGCAGCTTGAAGAGGTCCTCCGTGTCTGCGTCGAAGACGGGCGCGCGTCGCTCATGCTCGTAGACGAAATATCTCTCCGCCGCATGCTTCATGTAATCACGAAAGACTGCCTCGCCTTCTTCATGTTCGAGGAAGAGGCCCGCGAAATAGGTGGCGAAGCCTTCGCTCAGCCAGAGATCGGACCATGTCTTCTCGGTCACTGAATCGCCGAACCACTGATGCGCTATCTCATGCGCGATGACCTCTTCGAGACCCTGTCGAATATTAAAGCGGCGGCTCGTGGCTTGCGGTTCCTTGCGCGGCTCGAAAAGATTGCTGGGGAAGACGATGGCGCTTGAATTCTCCATCCCGCCGAAGCGTGTCGCGCCGACGATGAGCGCGAGTTTCTCGTAAGGGTAGGGCGCAATCGTCCGGCTGAAAAAATTAAGGACCGGCGCGGCGGGCGCGAAGCCCTGCGACGCGTACTTGCTATCCGATTGCGGGACGTAATAGCTGAGCGGCGACAGGTCCTTTATCTTCGGCTCGACGAGCGCGCCCTGGCTGATAGAGATGACCATGCAGTAAGGCGGGATGGGCACGGCTTCACTGTAACTCCATCTCATCAATGCTGTGGCCTTGGAAGTATGATTGACGCCGACGAAGCGCCCGTTGGCGACTACCAGATCACTCGCGGGCGCGACGATTTGAAAGCTCACGGTCGCTTTGGCGGATGGGTGGTCCAGGCATGGTATCCAGTGATGCACGCGGTCGGGCCAATTATCGCCGGTCGCGGATGGCTTGCCATCTTTATCCGCCGTCAACACCAGACCATCTTTCGGTCGCCCGTGATAAGCGACAGTGATGTTGAGGCGGTCATTCTTGCGTGCGGCTGACGGCAGCGTGATGACCAGAGCGTTGGGACGACGTTCGTAATGCGCTGGTGTGCTGCCAACGTTGATGGCATCAACCGGCATCTCTCCGAAATCAAGATCAATCGTCTTGACCTCATCCTTGAGTATGAGAATGTTGATGACGGTGCGCGCGGTCGTTATCTCGGAGAGTTGGTCGTTGAAGGTGAGCGAGACATCATAATGCAGCGGTCGCCATCTCTCCACCGCACGCTCGTGTCGCTCGGCCAGTGCTCTTGTAAACGACGAGAGCAGAAGGAGAAGGACGAGCGCGATGAGAGATAAGCTATGCGAGATTGAAGGTGGTTGTTTGTTCATCGGATGGCTTTTATTCTGGACTAGTCATTGGTCAAATGTGACGCCTGGCGCTCGTCTTCCTGCATTCAGCGAAAGCCGAGCATTAACAACGCGGAGCGGTCCGAGACCTCGCCGCCTTTCTCTTTCCATTCCAGATAATCCGCCAGTTCATCTTCCGTCACGGGGCGATTGCCCAGGAGCGCGGCGGGCGTTCTTTCAAAAGCCCTGTCGGTCAAAGCCATGTGTGGCACGCGTGCGTGCAGCGCGCCCGGTTGGGCCAACGCCTTCTCAGCCGTCTCGACATCCGGGAAGAATTCCTCGTAGGCGAGCAGATGCCAGGTTGGCCCATGCTCGCTCTCTTCGACGGCCAGCACACGCAGCAGGCCGAAACCGCTTTCGAGTTGGAAGATCAGATCATCGCCCGCTGAGAATGATTGCGACACAGCCTCTTAACCTTTCAAGCCAGTTTCGCCGCTCAGGAAAATCTTTATATCGCGCACCAGCTTAACACAGACGCCGTGCGAATCTTAGATAACGGATTGAGCATTGGCGATGGCGAAAATGGCTTTGCAAATCCGAAATCTAAAATCTAAAATCTAAAATCGAATGAGCCAGCAAGATACGCAGAAGGATTATTACTCGGTTCTGGGCGCGCAAAGCGACGCGCCAAAGAGCGAGATAGACCGTCTCTACAAACGTCAGGCACAGCAACATCATCCTGACCTCGGCGGCGACGAAGAGCGTATGAAGTCTCTCAACGAGGCTTACGGCGTGCTGCGCGACGATGCGAGCAGGCGCGCATACGATGCTGCGCGAAAGCCTACGGGAGCAGGCTCGCGGCGACCGCAGAGGGACCGCAACGTGCCGCCGATTGTGCGCTCGCAGGGGGCGCAGGCCGATGCCGTCTACGGGCGTTGCGTGGGCGCGATACTCCTGCTGGTCGCGGGGCTGGCCCTCTTATTACTGGTCCGGTTTCAATGGATCTGGTTTCTCTGGCCGCTCGCCATTCTGGCAGGGCTGGTAATCGTCTTCGGCGTCCTGATGGCGCACTCAGCGATGCAGGCGATGAGAGACTCGCTGGTGCTCTCGCATCCCGCGCGGAAGCACAGGCTGGTCCAGGAAGTTCTCTTCTGGTCAGCCGTCTGCGGCGGCGGTTACGGAGTCTACCTGGTGTTGAGCGCGGTCTGAGGGGAGCGGGCGGGAAAGCCACTGACGCGATGAATATAACCGGACTCGATCTACTTTTTCTCGAAGTTAATAACCTGGAAGAATCCGTCGCGTTTTATCGGGAGCAACTCGGACTGGAAATCCTGACGAGCAATCCTGAAGCGGAACCGGCGATGGCTACGCTGCGCGCGGGACGCTTAAAGATCACGCTGGTCGAGCAGCCCGAAACGATGTTGAGGCGCGGGCGCGGCGTGCATTTTTTTTTAGGCGTGACGGATGTGGATGCTTATCAAGCGCAGTTGAGGGAACGCGGTGTGGTGATCGCGCCTCCGGCGGACGAGGGCTGGGGCGGTCGCTTCATCACTCTTGAAGACCCTGATAAGTACAGGTTGTTTTTCGTCACCTGGGCCAGTGAAGAGAGGTAGTGGTTCAGTCAACTCTTGAGCGAGGGTAAAGAGGCGTTCACCACCGCAGACACATCTGCGGTGGTGAATCACAATGTCCCATTCACTCAAGGTAAATTGGACCACTAATAAATCTTCCCGCGCGTTCAGTCTCAAACTGTTATAATAAATCACTCCCGAAATCTTTCCGTCAGGTGATTCGTATGCGTTATGTTGAGAATCCGCCAAATCCCTGGCTCAAGCATTCGGTGGAGTGGATCGGTGAACCGCCCGAAGCCAGGCTGGAAGTTTTCGAGGAGACAGAAACACGCTCCATCATCACCCACAACGACAGCCCGGATGTCGGCTTTGATTATTCCGTCAACTGCTATCGCGGCTGCGCGCACGCCTGCACCTACTGTTTCAGCAGACCGACGCATGAATATTTGGGCTATGGCGCGGGCACGGACTTCGAGCGCAAGATGGTCGTCAAAGTCCGCGCGCCGGAACTCTTGCGCGCGGAGTTGATGCGGAAAAGCTGGCGAGGGAACGCGTTGACCTTCTCTTTCACCTCGGACCCTTACGTGCCGCTCGAAGCGCATTACGGGTTGACGCGCAAGTGCCTGGAAGTCTGCCTGGAATTTCGTAACCCTGTCGGCATCGTGACCAAGTCCGCGCTCATCCGCAGAGACGTGGACCTCATCGCGCAACTCGCGCGCGAGGCGAGCGTCAGCGTCTTCTTCACCATCCCGTTCGGTGATAGAGACACGGCACGCGCGCTCGAACCTTTTGCGCCGACGCCGGACGCGCGCTTTAAGGCGATGGAGTTGTTGGCCGCCGCTGGCATCAGAGTCGGCATCGGCCTCGCGCCTGTCATCCCCGGACTCTCAACGGACATCCCGCAACTTCTCAAACGCGCGAAGGAGGCCGGAGCCAGTCGCGCCTTTATGACCATGCTGCGCTTGCCCGGCAGCGTCGCGCAATATTTTGAGCAGCGCTTGCGCGAACGCTTACCGGCCAAAGCGAAACGCGTGCTCAGTCATATACGCGAGGCGCGAGACGGCAAGCTCAATAACAGCGAGTTCGGCGAGCGCATGCGCGGCAAGGGCGAATACTGGAAGGCTCTGGAACGTCTCTTCGATGTTCACTGCGAGCGATTGGGATTTAATCTTGAGCGAGAAGGCTCTTACGCGCACGGTGAGGGGAATTCTTTTCGCAGACCTTCGGCGCAGGGCCATCTTTTTGACTAACCCTCGGCTTGACCCTTCATCTATAATGTGGCGCACGCTCGATCAATCCTGACTGTGGGGAGGATTTTGGCGCATGATAACCATCGGGGATGTGATCTGTTGCGCGTCGAAATCAACGAGCAGGGCGATGAACTCAAACTACTGCACGAGTATATTTCTCATTAAGACTGAGAAGCAGCGCGGGCACGGATTCTACTTTCGCAAGCAGGGATTGTATTTGAACATGATGAGAATTATGTACGCGGCCCTCTTGGTCAGCCTGGCCTTCGCCAGCGCGTGCGGGCAAGCGCCGCAGGGCAAGGGCGCGGGCGAGATAGAGAGTACGCCTGACGGGCAGGTGCGCTTTCGCGTCGAGACCGTCGCCAGCAAACTGGAAGTTCCCTGGTCCATCGTCTTCGCGCCGGATGGTCGCCTGCTCTTCACGGAGCGGCCCGGCAGAGTGCGCGTCATTGAAAAAGGCTCTTTGCGCGCGGAACCTCTGGCGACCATCCCGGATGTCGAAGCGAGAGGCGAGAGCGGCTTGATGAGCCTCGCCCTGCATCCGCAGTTCGCGTCGAATCACCTGCTCTATCTCTCTTATGCTTACGATGCGAGCGGCGGCAAGCGCGTGCGCGTCTTGCGCTTTCGTGAGACGGGGAGCGGCCTGACGGAACGCACGTTGATTATCGAAAACATTCCGGCGGCGCAGTTTCACGCCGGATGCCGCCTGCGCTTTGGCCCGGACGGCAAACTCTACATCACGACGGGCGACGCGACCACGCGCGAAATCGCGCAGCAACTCAACTCGCTGGGCGGCAAAGTCCTGCGCTTGAACGATGACGGCACTGTGCCGCAGGACAATCCTTTCGTGGGCCGGACGGATGCGCGACCGGAAATCTGGACCTACGGCCACCGCAACCCGCAGGGCATAGACTGGCAGCCCGGCTCTAATCTTCTCTTCGAGACGGAGCATGGCCCGTCCGGTTTTGACGGGCCGGGCGGCGGCGACGAAGTCAATATCGTAGAGCGCGGGAAGAACTACGGTTGGCCCATCATTCATCACAAGCAGACGCAAAGCGGACTGGAATCTCCGCTCCTCGAATACACTCCGGCGTGCGCGCCCGCGAGCGGCATGTTCTATCGCGGCGCAGCGTTTCCGCAGCTTAAAGGCAACTTCTTTTTCGGCTGTCTCGTCGGCGAGCGCATCATCCGGGTCATGCTCGACGGCAGGCGTGTCGTGGGCCAGGAATCCTTGCTGCAAGGTAAGTACGGTCGCATACGCGAAATCGCGGAAGGGCCGGACGGTGCAATCTATTTCTCTTCTTCCAACCGCGACGGGCGCGGCCACCCCGCGCGCGACGACGACCGCATCCTGCGCCTCGTTCCCGTCAACAGCAAGTAGGAAGCAGGAAGGCAGAAGGATGAGAGTGTGGCTATGCAAGATGAATATAGCGGTTTGCAATTGCGTGTGACCTTGGGGCCACCAGCGAGCAACAGTCTCACGCCAAGGCGCAAAGACGCAAAGTAAAACCAGACTCTTCACGATAATGGTTGCATCCCATCGCACACGACTATAATTCTGCTCTCACTATTCCTATTTCATCCCTGCCTTTACACCAGGTTGCAGTAGCAAGAGAGGACATGAGATGAGGCAGTCAGTACCACCTGCTTAAGCCGGGCAGGTGCTGTGCGAGGTTGAGGACCCGCCCGGCTTAAGCAGGCGGTACTGACCTCTCTTTGTCTTGCAGACTGGTACTAAACTTTTTGGGCCAGGACCGCCGTCTTGCTCCAGCCGATGGGATGGAGGGGCGGGAATTCGTATTGCTTGACGATGCGAAAATAGCGTGTGGTGTTTTGCGTGAATTCCTGTGGCGGGTGGGCCTTGAAACGAAATAGAACTTCGAGCAGGGTGCTGATGGGCGAAGGCTTGACGGGAAGATAAAGCAGGTAGCCGCCGGGCTTGATGACGCGGGCCAGTTCGCTAAACCCTTCGCTCAGGGGGACGTACTCAAGCGCACCGCTGGTCACGATGAGATCAAAGGAATCATCCGCGAAGGGAAGCGCGAGGACGTTGGCCTGTGTGAAGTTGACGTGATGCCTCGTCAACTGGTCCTCGGTTTCGGCGACGGCCTCGCGCGCCGTCTCTATGGAGGAGGCTGAGAGGTCAACGGCGCTGATGTTGGCTGGCACCTTCAGCGCCTTGAGCAGCGCCAGTGTGAGCAGGCCCGTGCCGCAGCCCGCGTCCAGAATTCTCCCGCCGTGCCTGAGCGGGAGCGGGTGATGGCGCAAATAATGGTCCAGCGAACGTCCATAGCCGTTGAACTTGAAGGTCAGGTTATAGAGCTTTGCGATCTGGTCGTAGAAAGAGCCTGGGCTGGTCTCCGTCTTGATAGGTATCGCGTTCTGCACCATATCTGTTTTCACTCCCTGCTTTACGAATAACCGTCTCTCCAACTGGAAAGCATACAACGGCAAAGCTTACAGACCAGTCATGAAGATATGTTGATTTCCTGAAGTCGTGTCATTGTAGACCAGCCGGGCCATTTTTATCTACCCGTCTAAAATCTAAAAAACGAAACCGCGCAAGAAATCTCCGGGCGGCCCGTTCCTGTTGATAGCAGCCGAACGTGTATTTCGGTAGAGGAGGAGTGAGAGATGAGAAAAGCTTTGATAGCGTTCGCGTGCGTCGGAGCCATCCTGCTGGTCGCGGGTTCGCTGGCTTTATCGCACGGGCGAACCGATGTCCAGATTAATCCTGTGAGCGAAGCCACGATGGATAATCCGGTCAGTGAGACGACGACAGACATGACCGAACCCGCCATCATTCCCGATGGCACTTTTGAGATTGAAGTTCTGGTTGACGGGCGACCCCTGGAAGAGTACTACGCGCGCGGCAGGCGTTACGTCGAAGCGCTTGAAGGGGCGGAGTACGAGTTGCGTATTTATAACCCGCTGCCAGTGCGTGTCGCCGTCGCGCTCTCAGTGGATGGATTGAACACGATTGACGCGCGGCGTTCGACGGCCTGGAACGCCAGCAAGTGGGCTATAGAACCTTATGGGACCATCAACATCAGGGGCTGGCAGATGAGTTCCGAGCGCGCGCGCCATTTTTACTTTACGAGCGAGCGTGATTCCTACGGCGCGAAACTGGGCCGGACGGCCAACCTCGGCACTATCAACGCGGTCTTTTTTCGAGAACGCTCACCCGTCCCCGTGCCCATCGTCCCGCGCCCGCACCCAACACCACTTGAGGATGAAGAGCGCCGCGAGAGGAGTGAGTCGCAGGCAGCACCTCAGACCGCACCAGGTGAACGCAACAGCGCAGGCAGTAGCAGCGACGCTGCTAAGTCCAGAAACGCGGACGCCTATCCGGGGCGGGATGACGATTACGCGGCGACGGGCATTGGCCGCTCAGTCCATCACGACGTGACCTGGATAAACATGGACCTGGACCCGCGTCCATCAGCCGAAGTGGCGATTAGATACGAATACAGAAGCGCGCTGGTCCGGCTCGGCATTCTCCCCAAGCCCTACCCGCACCCGGACCCCCTCCGCCGTCGTGAACGCTCCACAGGCTTCGACGATCATCGCTACAGCCCCGAACCGTAAAGGCAGTGACGAGTGACGAGTGATAAGTGACAAGTTAAAGATGAGTGATGAGAGATAAGAGACAAGCTTTTACTCATCACTGCTTTTTCTTGCTCGTCACTTGTCACTCGTCACTCGTCACTTCCTCTGAATCTCTGCCGTGTAGAGTTGACGATAGGCGCGATAATTCGCCATCACTTTGAAGACGTAGTCTTTGGTTTCGGCGAAGCCGATTTCGGAGGTGAAGACTCCGGCATCATGCTGGCGTGCGCGCTTGACCCAGCGCGCGACGTTGTCTTCGCCGCCGTTGTAGGAAGCGATGACGGCCTCCGGCAAGTTGGGAAAGAGTTTTGAGAGTTCAGAGAGATATTCGCTCCCGACCGTGATGGAGGCTTCTGGACGATAGAGGTCGTCCTCCTGCAAACCTCTGAGACCGGCGCGCGTCGCGTACTTCGTCGCCGTATCAATCGTCAATTGCAAAAGCCCGCGAGCG
>DASYML010000177.1:0-13023 GCA_036009045.1 Pyrinomonadaceae bacterium | reverse complement strand
CATCGGCATCACAGGCAATCAGGGCGCGGTTGATGTGACACGCTTTGAAAATTTGCCGGGCGTCGCCGAAGCGATTCGCGTCAGTAAGCCTTACAAGCTCATCACGCTCGACCTGCGGCCTGAGAAAACCATCGTGCGCGTCGGCGACGCGATCATCAGCGGCGACGAACTGGCGATTATCGCCGGACCCTGCGCCATCGAAAGCCGCGCGCAAGCCTTCGCCGTCGCGGAAGCGGTGCGCCGGAGCGGAGCCAGGTTCTTTCGCGGCGGAGCCTACAAGCCGCGCACTTCGCCTTACGCCTTTCAGGGCCTCGGTGAAGAAGGCTTGAAGATGCTGGCGGAGGTCAGAGAAACTTACGGTCTTAAAATCGTGACGGAGGCTCTGGACGAAGCGGGCATTGATCTGGTCGAGCGTTACGGCGACATGATTCAAATCGGCGCGCGTAACATGCAGAACTTTTCGCTCCTGCGCCGCGCGGGACGCTCGCCGCTTCCCATCCTGCTCAAGCGCGGACTTTCCGCGACGCTCGACGAATTTTTGCTGGCCGCAGAGTATGTCATGGCCGAAGGCAACTATAACGTCGTGCTCTGCGAGCGCGGCATACGGACCTTTGCACAACACACGCGCAATACTTTGGACCTCGCCATCATTCCAGCCGTCCGGCGTATCTCTCACCTGCCGATTATCGTAGACCCTTCGCACGGCACGGGCAAAAACTACATGGTCACGCCGCTGGCCCGCGCGGGCGTCGCCACCGGCGCCGACGGCTTGATTATAGAGGTCCACGACCAGCCGGAACGCGCACTCTCCGACGGCGCGCAGGCTTTGACCCTCACACAGTACGCTCAACTGGTGGATGAAGTGCGAGCCATTCATGAAGTGATCGTGCCCGCGCCTGTCGGTTGAGAGGCGGAAGGTCTCAGATGTTGTCTGATAAGTTAGAGAGAACCCTTCAACCTGATCCACGCCAGTGGATACATCAACCTGATCCCCGCAGGGCACAGACGGCTTTTCAGAAAGCCTCTAGATGCTATGGACACAACCGCAAAATTAAGAGGGCGGCTCACGTTTATCTGACTCGTGAGGCTCAATTGAAGAGTCGCGTATGTCTCGCGCCGCGCCGGGGCGTTGCGGCGGGTCGCTCAAGTCAGCCTGTCTCTCAAAAAGATTGTAGGCGGTGTGGCTCCTGACGGGCGCTCTCACAATCTCCCGCGCCGCGATGATGCCAGCCGACACGGCCACGAATCCGACGACGACGCTGAGGACCACATTGAGCAGGGCGAGCCAGTATCCCTTCTCTTCCATGAGCCGCGCCGTCTCATACTCGAAGGTCGAGAAGGTCGTATACGCGCCGACGAAGCCGACGGCGACGGCCAGTCGCAGGTGCGGGCTGACGTGTATCCGTTCCGTGACGAGGGTCAGAAAAAAACCTATGATGAAAGAGCCTGAGACGTTGATGACGAAGGTCGCGGTGGGAAACGGCACAGCCGTGCGTGAGAGGACCGTGCCGCCCAGAAAGTATCTCAACATGCCGCCGAGCGCGCTGCCCGCCGCGACCGCCAGGTATTTGGTCAAGGTATCCAAACTTATTCTCAAATGTGCATCTGTAGAATGTCCGAGAGATGCTTTGTAAAAGCCGAACGCGGCAAGACCCGGTCATAGCCCGCCGCCCGTGCTTCATTCATCAACTCCGTCTGGACGTGAGAGAAAAAGCCTGCCAGTTCTATTTCTCTCAATTGCTGGTCCTCTTTTAATTGCCGGGCCAGGGCGAAAGGCTCGCACTTTAGCGCATGCAGGTCCACGACGATGAGCGACGGTCTCTTTTGACGAGCCGCTTCGAGCGCCGCCGGTGCGCTTTTGGCGAATGAGACTTCGATGCCCAGATGCGCGGCGGTCGCGCGTATCTTTGAGGCGAAAAACAGGTCTTCCACGACGGCGATAATCTGGCCCATTAATCCGCGTCCCTCAGCTTTCGTAAATAAATTCGATTCTTAAAAACTCTCGGAGAGAATTTTCGGGTAGCTGTTCAATTTGTTATTGAGTGAATTGGACAATGAGATTCACCACCGCAGACACAGAGGATGCAGAGGACGCAGAGAGTTAAGCATTCAACTCTCTGCGCTGACTCTGTGCGCTCTGTCTCTCTGTGGTGAACGCCTCTCTCATATTCTCTCTAGACACCATTAGATTTTGCAAGTTAGCGAATTTCGCGTAAAGATATGAGCGACATGGCGACCATCGAACGAGCACCGGCCCATGATTCAACCAGCGCGCCGGAAGAGATTATGCAAGAAGACACGCGCGCGTTCACGGATGGCGTGTGCCTGTCGCCCTTAGATATTCTAGCATTACAGGAAGCAGACGTGCGCACGATGCGGCCCGGCGGAGGCATGCAAACATGAGCCGGGTCATCATCAACAGCCGCGATAATCCGCTCGTCAAACACGCGCGCGCGGTCCGCGATGGAAGGGAGCGGGAACTCGTCTTTGTGGAAGGCGTGCGATTGTGCGAGGAAGTTGTCGGCGCGAATTTGAGTATAGAAGATGTGCTCTATACGGAGAGAGCCGCGCGGGACGAGCGCGGGTCCGCGTTGCTGCGCGCTTTGCAGGGGGTGAGCCAGCGCTTGAGTGAGGTCAGCGAACAGGTTTTGGCCTCCGTCTCCGACATGAAGACGCCGCAGGGCATCGTCGCGCTTGTGTCGAGACCTTCGACGAACGGCTTCGCGCTTGAGAGCGGGGGTGTTGAAGTTCCTCTGCTGCTCGTCATGCACAGGACCAATAATCCGGCCAACGCGGGCGCGCTGGTACGCACGGCTGAGGCGGCGGGCGCGACCGGCGTCATGACGACCGCAGGCTCTACGGACCTCTTCTCTCCGAAAGCCCTGCGGGGCGCGATGGGTTCCGCTTTCAGATTGCCTCTGTGGACGGGCGCGGAGTATGCGGAAGTGCTGGCATGGTGCGGGGCGCGCGGCATCAAAACGGTCTGCGCGGACGCTCGCGCCAAGCGCGCTTACACGGAGATTGATTGGACCATTCCCAGCGCGCTCATCGTCGGGCCGGAAGCGACCGGGCTGAGTGATGAAGAGGCCGCTGGCGCGGATGAGTCCGTCAGTATTCCCATGCGCTCCCCGGTCGAGAGCCTCAACGTCGCCGTCGCCAGCGCCGTCCTCCTTTACGAAGCAGCGCGGCAGAGAAGGATCAGAGTCCAGAGTCCAGAGCCGGAACAGTTCTCTTCCTGACTCTGGACTCCAGACCCTGGACTCTGGACTTAGTTTCGGCTTCTCTCTCATCGCGTGTTCGGCTAGAATAGTCTGGCGTCTTAAAAGCGTAGCAATTCCCTCTCCCCTTTAATGCGTGGCAGGCTCTAGAATGTAGAGTGTGTTGTGCGCGCGTGTATGAGCGTTGAGTGAACCCGCGCGTGTCGGGGTTCGTATTTGTTTCAGAAGATGGCAGAAGAAGAGAAACAGAAGCCTGTCAAGAAACGCGAGGAAGCGCTGCCTGAGCGGCTGTTGCGCCGCGTCCTTGAGAGTATGGGCGATGTCGTGGACCGCAAACTGGGCCGCACGACGGACATCCAGAGCGGTCTCACCACGACCAAGTTGCTTGACAGGATGAAGCGACTGATTGACGAGCGCGTGCGCGATGAGGGGCGGAAGGGCAAGATCGTGCCGCATCTCTTAAAGCTCAAAATCGAGTGGGGCACGCATTCCGAAGCCCCGCCCGAAATTATCAAGGACCTGGAAAATGAAGTCCTCGCGGCGGCGATAGATCATATCAATGACCATCGTTATCGCACGCTCGCGCCCGTGCAAATCGAAACCGAAGTTGACATCTTCACTTCGGGCGTCTCGGTTGACCCGACCTTCGGAGAGTTTGAAGAAGAGTTGAGGGCACAGGATGAGGCGAAGCGGCGCGAGCAGGAATTGGGCACGCCTTTGATTCCGAAGGGCGTGCCGACCGTCCATGATGTCAGGGTCAGCGCGCGCATCACACTCTCAGGCCGGACGCGCGATCTCAATTTCACGTTCAAGCCGGGGGGCAGACGCTTTAACGTCGGGCGCGGAGCCGACAACGATATTTCTCTGGATGATCGCAGCGTCTCAAAGATTCACGCGGCGCTGGTGATGAATCGTGAAGGCACGCTGCTGGTCTCCGACACGGGTTCGACCAACGGCACGTATATCAATGGCCGCCGTCTCAAGTATGGCGAAGCGCGCCAGATCGAAGAGGGTGACATCGTCAGCTTTGGCGATGTCGAGGTCCGTTTTCGCAAACTCAGTTAGAAGGCAATGCGGATGGCGGATGGCGGATTGATGAATTAAGAAAGATGCTTCAATTTAGACAGTTCTTTTTTCATCATTCAGCAATCCGCCATCCGCATTCATAATTTAATCCTATGTCGCTCTTTTTAATTATCCAGGCTGCCGCGAATAACGCGCCCGTCAGCGTCCCTTTGGAAAGGCGTCCCGCGCTGCTCAGTCTCGTGTACATGGGCGGGCTGGCGTTGATGGTATTGTTCATGCTCATCTCGCTGGTGCGGAATCGTCGTCATCGTTCGGCGCTGGCGGCGGTCGCATCCAGGGATTTGCCGCAGGAGGTACGGCAGCGGCTCGGCTCGACTTCGACCAATCGAGGGTTGCGCGCCCTGCGTATTCTCTTCATCCTGCTCGCGCTCGGCGTCTTTAGCTTTCACGTCTACTGGGCCTTGTACGCCTCCGAGAAAAACGACCGTTTCCAGGAACTCAGTTATAAAGATTTGCGCAATCGCCGTCTCTCAGACTCCACTTTGCGCGGCTGGATTCTGGACCGCACGGGTCAACTGGACCACGCCCTGGCACTTTATAAACGCGAAGCCAACGGCGACATCGTGCGCGAGTATCCGATGGACGAGGCGTTGGCCCACCTGCTGGGTTCTGAACGCGGCGACGCCGGACTCGAACGCGCGCTCTTCGGCGTCCAGAGCGGCGCAGTGCCGGAAGCCTTGCAACTGGTCCAGGGCGAGAATGTCATCCAGCGCGCCAATCAGGACGCGCGCCTGACCATTGACAAAGAACTCCAACAGGAGGCCGTCAATCAACTCAAGGGCAAACACGGCGCGGTCGTCGTCATCAATCCGCAGACGGGCGAACTGCTGGCGATGTACAGCAATCCTTCCTACAGTCTGAGGGACGTGCAGGACGAGGCGAACTGGATCAGGCTCAACGCGGACGAGCGCGATAGGCCGCTCGTCAATCGCGCGACGAGCGCATATTACATCCCCGGCTCGACCTTCAAATCCGTTATCATGACCGCCGCTTTTATGAACAACATGCAGGACACCGTCTTTCAAGGAAGCGGCGGCGGCTATGCTGCGGAACGCGGAGCCAAGCCCATCTTTGACGATAACGGCTCTTGCGAAATCTGCGGGCCGATGCATATAGACGAAGCCTTCGAGATGTCCAGCAATCAGTACTTCGCGCAGATGGCCGTCAAGCTCGGACCCGCACGTTTGAAGCAGACCGCGCAACTGCTCGGCATAGGCTGTTACGATGACCCGAAGGACTTGACCGCCGGTCGCAAAGAACCGGAAATCATCAACGCCAGCACAGACGCCATCAAGCGCGCGCTGGCCCCGCGCCAGCCGACGATTCTCACCGCTCCCAAGATGAGAGACTACGACCTCGCGCTGGAAGGCTTCGGGCAGGGTTACGCGGGGCAGATGACGCCCTTTCAAATGGCTTTGAACGTCTCGGCTATCGCCAACATGGAAGGCAAGCTGATGAAGATGAAGATAGAGTATGACCGCCCGCCCGAAGTCTTCAATCAGGTCATGACGCCGCAAATCGCCCAGCGCGAGCGAGAGATTTTAGGACTCGTGACGGGCGGGCCAAGAGGGACCGCGCGCGGAGTTTTTGGACCAGTAACGGCGCAGGGCATCATCACCGGCGGCAAGACCGGCACGGCTCAGAAAGTCATGCCCGTCTATGATCCGAAAACGGGCCAGCCCGTCAAACGCAAGAAGGTCGAGCGCGATCCGAAAGGTAATATCATACGCGAGTATGAAGAGATTGTTTTGGACGAAGAGCACCCGCGCATAGACGGCTGGTTCCTCTGCATCGCGCCGCTGGACCACCCACAGATTGCGATGGCCGTTATCATAGAGGGCGGCGGTTACGGCTCTAAGTCAGCCGCGCCCGTGGCCGCCGCGATGGTCCTCAAGGCGAGAGACTTAGGATTGCTCGGCAATAATGTCCCGCGTGGTAATGGCCCGACGGCGCAGTTACCGGGCGATAAGCAACAGCGTCAGAATCAGGGCGCGGGGCAAGCAGGACAGCCGGGACAGAATCAAAATAATCAGGGCAACCGGAATCAGAACATCCCGCCCAATCCGGGCGTCATCTTGAATCGGAATCAAGGGGTGACGGGAAATCGTCGCAGAGACGTGAGGCTCACGCCTCAATGAAGAGGCTGGAGGCTAGAGACTAGAGGCTAGTTAAAAACATCCTTGCTTTTCCTAGCCTCTAGTCTCTAGCCTCCAACCTCTAAATAGTCTCCGCTTCTTCAGAGCTTATGAAAAATCGCGCATCATCACATCTGCTCGCACTGCTGCTCATCATAGGGTTTGAGATAGTCGGTTATTATGCCGTGCATCGCGCGGCATTGATTCGCGGCTATGAAACCTCGCTGGTCGGCGGGGCGCGTGATCTCTTGATTTATGTGCCCATCCTGCTGCTCGTTTTCTGGCTCACACGGGCGATGCATTTCAAGGGCAACTGGACGCTTTACACGACGGCCATCCTGCTCTTCTCTCTGGGTATGCTGGTCCAGTATCGTCTCTACAGCGACCCGGAATACAACGCGCGGAATAAGGCTCAGGCGCGCGAGCAGAAGGGCGATACGCTTCGCACGCGTTACATCAACGAGTATTATGACGCGGCGAAAAAAGAGATGATGGGGCTGCCGCCGACGCCGCCGAAGCCCGCCGATCTGGACCAGGAACAGGCGAGGGCGTCTAACTATTCGTTTGGCAACGCGCTCACGTCGAGCTATACGTGGATACCGATTATATCGCTGCTGGCCTTCGCCATCGCGTATAGATTCTGCGTGCGCGATGATTTCCTTTTACTGGTCCAGCGACATAGTTTTATCATCGTCGGCATCACTTTGATTCCGCTCGCGGCGGCGGTCGTGACATCGAGCGCGGGCAAGGCGCTCGGCAACATGACGCCCTGGGAGCCTTCCAAGATTCCCTTTCTGCTCGGCTTCGCGGGAATTTTGACGGCGAGCTATAAAGACCTCGCGCGCACTTACTGGGGCATGCCGCGCGCGAAGGATGTCGTCCCCCTGGCGGCGATGGCGATGGTCCCTTTCATTCCCTTCTTCGCCTTGAAAGATTTCGGGCAGATGCTCATCTTCAGCGGCGCATACGCGACGCTCTACTTAGTGGCGGTGCGTCGCTGGCCGCAACTGCTGCTCTTCGTCGGCTCCGTCGCGCTGGTCATAGGCATCCTCGTGGTCGGCTCTCTGCCGCAGGACATACAGGAGAAAGTCCCTATCCTGCCGACGCTCGCCAGGCCCGTCCAGGCCGTCTTGCCCTCGCGCATCCAACAGCGCTTTCATCTGTGGCTCGACGGCTTTGACCCGCCGTCGCCGGAGGTCTCCTGGTGGAAGAAGGATTACGACGAAGAGTTGGCGAAGCAGCCGCGCATGAAGGAACTGGCGGAAGAAAGCCCCGCGATGCAGAAGACTGTTAACGTGGACGTGTGGTTTGATAAGCTGGCCTTTCAACCGGCGCAGGCGGTCTTCGGCGTGGCGGCGGGCAGGACGACGGGGAGAGGTCTGGGCCTCGGTTTCCCGGAGGTCATTCCCATCGCGGATTCGGACTATATTTACGCGGCCATCAGCGAAGAGTTGGGCCTCGCGGGCGGAGCGATAGTCATGCTCTCTTTAATCATCTTCGTCTGGGCCGGGGTGCGCACGGCGATTGATGCGCGCGACATGTTCACCAAGCTTTGTTCGGCGGGCCTGACGGCCTTCATAGGCTTTCAGGCGCTCGTCAACATCGGCGGCATCACGCGCGCTCTGCCCATGACGGGCATCACTTTACCCTTCGTCAGTCATGGAGGATTTAGTCTGATCACAAGCTTTGCCATGCTCGGAATGTTGATGGCCTTCTCGCATCGCAACGCGGAGGACTTAAAAGTTGCGACCATCACGCAGAAGCGCGAGGGGACCGTTAGCGATACTCCCATCCTGGAGGCAGTTCAATGACAGAAGCAGCCAACCAGCAGGTCAACGTCGAGACAGCCGCCGTTTCGGATCGCGGGTTGAGCGAGAAGCGTCCGCTCAACGAAGACTCTTTTTACTCTGACCCGTCGCGCCACATCTTCGCGGTGGCGGACGGCGTCGGCGGCGCGAACGCGGGCGAAGTCGCTTCGCAGACCGCGATTGAAGTCTTGAGCGAAGCCTTTCGTCATAACCTTGATGATGCTGACATAGAGGACTTGATGGAACTGGCGATTCAACGCGCCAACGCCTCGATACACCAGATGGCGAAGGAGCAGCCGAAGTTTTCCATGATGGCGACGACCGTCGTCGCGCTGCACCTGGACGGTCATCGCGCGATTATCGGCCACGTCGGCGACTCGCGCCTCTACCGCCTGACTCCAGACGGCAAGCTGCACCGCGAGACCGAAGATCATTCCGTCGTCGAAGAGGAAGTCCGCGCGGGCCGCATGACTCCCGCGCAGGCCGCCACGCATCCGAGCCGCAACGTCATCAGCCGCGCGCTCGGCGCTGAAGACGGCGTCGAAGTTGACATGAAGACGATAGAGATAGAGGACGGCACGACTTTCCTGCTCTGCTCCGACGGCATCACGCGGCACATCCCGGACAACGAGCTAAGAGAATTGCTCGGCGGCAGGCAGGCTCTCAAGGATATTTGCGCCGAGATGAAGCGGCGTTGTTACGAACGCGGCGCGGAGGATAATTTGACGGCGCTGCTGGTCCGCGTCGGCGCAGACGCGAACGGCGGCTTGCTCGAAGAATTTGACGATGAAGGCACAGTCATGGCGGCGCGTCCGGGCCTTGATAGAACGATGCCGGGCGCTGCCGCGACGCCCTTCGCGGAGACAGACGCGGCTCCGCCTACAGATGTGCCCGCCCCCGCGCCCTCCGATGCTGGACCAGTCACGCGCGGAGTTGATCGGCTGATGGATGCGAACCAGATGCCTGAGCGGCCCGTCGCGCCCGTCGTGCCCGTCGTGTCTGAGCAGAGCGTCGGGAAAAACGTCGCTCCTGCTCAATCAGGCGGCGGCATCGCGGGCACGCTCCTGCGCCTTGTGCTCTTTCTCATCGCCATCACCATCGCTGGCGGGGCCGCATTTTTTTATGGCAAGTCTTACCAGCGGCAGATTGATTTGGAGAAGGCTGCGGCTGCCGTCGTGCCCGCTCCGACGCCTTTGCCGGAAGACCCCGCGACGCGATTCGATAAGCAGCGACGCGAAGTTGACAGGGACCCGAGGGGCGCGCTCAACCGGATGGTCGCGGAGAGCAATAGCAAGCCTCTGGATTCGACGGACCCTGAATTTTTGTATCTCTACGGGCGCGCGTTGATGCTCAGCGGCAAGCACACTGAAGCCAACGAAGCGTTCCTCAAATCGCTTGAGCAACTGAAGGACAGGCCCGCACGCGACCCGCTCAGAGTAGAGGCGCAGATTTCATCCATCGCCGCTGCCTTTAAAGCCAACAACGGGGTCGCGTTGAGGACGGCTGCTGCCGAACTCGATAAATTGATTCAAACGGAGGACGCGGGCGTCGCGCAGCCGAACGTGAGCGCACCTGTGCCGACGGAAAGCAGTTCGCCCAACACGAACGCGACGACGCTTCCGACACCATAGAGGCGCGCACGAGTTTTCATGCATCAAAGTAGAGGCGTTCGTTATCTTAGAAAAGGCGTTACTTGAATTAAGAGAACATGGCGATTCACCACAGAAGCACAGAGCGCACAGAGTTAGCACAGAGGCTTGAATGCTTATCTCCGTGCGTCCTCTGTGTCTCTGTGGTGAATCACCGGTTCCGGGGCGTCAGTGTCAGAAGGCTTTAAAGCGTAATTCGGATGAGTGAACTTAAGCTACAGCAATGCAGGCTCGACGGTCGCTATGACATCCTGGAATGTCTGGGGCGCGGGAGCTACGCGGAAATCTACGTCGCGCGCGACACGATGGCCGCAGACGGCTCGCCGCAAATGGTCGTCATCAAGGCCCTCAACCTGCAATTGCAAGGCTCTCTAGATGCAGAACTGGAACGCACGCTGCTTCAGAATTTTCAGAACGAGGCGGTCGCGCTCGACCGTGTGCGACACCCGCACATCATCAACCGCCTCGGCCACGGGACCGCGATTGATTTGGCGGGCACGACCTTTCACTACATCGTCCTCGAATACATGTCGGGCGGAAATCTGCTCGAACTCTGTCGCAAGCATCCGCTCTCGCTCGAACGCGCGCTCTTTTTTCTCGAACAGGTCTGCACAGGGCTGGCCTACGCGCACGAGTGCGGAGTCATCCACCGCGACATCAAGCCGCAGAATCTGCTGCTCACGGCGGACCACAGGACGGTTAAGATAGCAGACTTCGGCGTGGCAAAACTGGATGCCACGGAAGGGACCATCACGCGCGTCGGGACGAACGTCTACGCCGCGCCGGAGCATAATCCGCTGGTCCAGACAGACCCGCTCGACCTCGACTCATTGACCGAATCGCAACGCCACCTGACGCCCGCCGCAGACATCTACTCGCTCGCCAAGACGACCTATACGCTGCTCGCCGGTGAAGCGCCGCGCCGTTTCTCTCAGCGACAGATTACGGAACTGCCTGAGTCCATCGCGTTGGAGCCCTGGTCCGCGCATGTCCTGCGCGTGCTGTCTCATGCCACGGAAACACTGCAAGGCAAGCGTTATCAAACGGTCCAGGAATTCTGGGATGATCTGGCGGACGCTTCGCTCCCGCCGACGCAATTGCTCAGCCCGCCGGGCGAAGCCGAACAGAGACCGCGTGCGACCGGAAAATTGACCGCACAGACGGAGACGGCCTTGCCCGCCGCGCCGCCGCGCCCCCGCTTCGAGTCTAAGCAGGTCATGGAACAAACTGTGGGGAGAGGCAACGGTCTCTTGCGCCCGAAGATAGTCGTGCCTGTGGCTCAGGCGCGGGGGTTGGAGGTTGAAGCCCCCGTCGCGCAGAAGAGGCCCGCGCAGCAGATTATCGCGGAGATGCCCAACGCTCCGGCGGTACTTGATGAGGCGAAAGCGAAGAGAGCGTCAAGAGATGTTGGCCCAACCGAAAGCAGGCTCGTGCGCTGGGTCGTCTCCTTCGTCATCATACTCATCTTCGCCGGGCTGCTGCTGGCGACGCATACATACATTAGTAATCGCAGGGCCAATAATGCGCGCACCAACAACGCGGCACAGCCCGCCGCGCCGACGACGGATGTCGGGCGCGAGGGCGTTGCCAGAACGGATGTCAATCTGCGTCCCGATCCGAGCACGGGCAATGCGCCGGTGGGGATGGCAGAGGTCGGCTCGCGCGTCAGGGTTTTGAGCGTTAATAATAACTGGTATGAAATACAGGTCTTGCAGCACGGGCGCGAAAAGGATGACCCCTCATCGTCTGACCGTGGCTGGATTAATCGAAGATTTATCAAGTTCGAGTGAGGAAGAATTGACTCATCGGCTCATTGATTGATTGATTGATTCATTGGACCATTTATCCAATGAGTCAATCAATCAATGAGCCGGTGAGTCAATGAATCAATTCCTAAAGGAGCGGCGACAACAGTGGGTTTAATCGAATCAATTCGGCGGTGGATAGATGGCGAGACGCATGATGATCCGTTGGAGGCGGCGGACCAGCAGGCGCAGCCGAGGCGCGTCTGGGAGGAATTCCTGGTCCGCGTCGCGCGCGAGGTCGAGGCCGTCATGCAGCGCGAAATGTTCACCCCGCCCGGTGGCCCGACCTACATCCCGCGCGAGTACATCGTCTATCTGAGCAATGACGACGATAAAGAGTGGCAGGGCGATAAGCGTCGCGGACTCGAACAGGGACTCTTCCACGTCCTCTCGGAACGCGCGCGAGAGTTAGCGGGTTCGACGCAGCTTGCCACCAAATCTTTCGCCGTCGAACTGCGCGTGGACGGCACGCTCAATAAGGGAGAGTTTCGCGTCCAGCCCGTCTGGGACGAGACGGAGAGCGGCCATACGATGGTCACGGCGCGGCCCGGCGAGACGGGTCTGCGTGAGACAGTGCAGGGCGTCGCGCCCCTGGAAGGTCTGGCAGAAGAGGAGACAGGGACCGAACAGACCGAAGGCGAGCAGACGGTCGTGCGCTCGCGTCCGAAAGAGTTGTACTCAATCGAAGTCTGGCGCGAAGGTGTGCGCCAGTCCGTCGTGCCTATCTCACAGGGCGAGATTTCCGTCGGGCGCGGTTCCAGGTCCATCGCCGTAGACCTCCCGCTCAAAGGCGACCCGGAAATCAGTCGCGTCCACGCCACTCTCGCGCGCGACGAAGGCGGCAATTACTGGATCACCCCCAAGGGCCGCAATCCAACCCTCATCAGTGGGCGCGAAATCCCCAGAGAAGAGCGCACGCAGGTCCAACCCGACGAGAAGATTCAAATCTGTAGCTACGTGCTCCGCGTCCAACCGAAGTAAGTCCAAGGACAAAGTAAGTCCAAGGTCCAAAGTCCAAAGTCAAGAACAGCAATCTTCCGCTTCTTGACTTTGGACTTTGGACCTTGGACTTTGGACTTGCCTTCAGAGGCCGAGCACGTTGATGAGTTCCTGCACGGAGGCGGCGCTCTTTTGCAGGGCGATGCGTTCTTCCGCGTGGAGGCTAATCTCTATAATCTGTTCGAGGCCGCGTCTGCCGAGTTTGCAGGGCACGCCGACGTAGAGACCGTTGATGCCGTACTCGCCTTCCAGGTAAGCGGCGCAGGGGAGAATCTTCTTCTTGTCTTTGAGGATTGACTCTGTCATCTCGACCGCCGCAGAAG
>DASYML010000176.1:0-18928 GCA_036009045.1 Pyrinomonadaceae bacterium | reverse complement strand
CTATTATTAGCGGAAGTTCCGAAACTGTCAACATGCGCGTTCAGGCTCGACGCCGCAGGATAAAGCCCGCGATGGCGGCCAACAGTTGAGCCGGTCTCTCAAGTTGTGCGAGCGCGGCGCAGGCTTCCGCGTGGACATCCAGAGCCATCTGCCGCGTCTCCTCAAGACCATAGAGCGACGGATAGGTGGCCTTGCTTGAGCGCGCATCCTTGCCCGGCGTCTTGCCCAAATCCTGCGCGCTGGCGGTCACGTCCAGCAAATCATCCGTGATTTGAAACAACAGCCCGACCGCCGCCGCGTATCTCGAAACAGCATCCAACTCCGCGTCCCGCGCGCCCGCGATAATCGCGCCGCAACGCGCCGCGACGATAATCAACGCGCCCGTCTTGTGGCGATGAATGCGTTCGAGTTCGACGCCGCTCACCTCGCGCGATGCTGCTTCCAGATCATAAGCCTGTCCCGCCACCATCCCAAACGGCGACCCTGCGGCACGCGCTATCTCATGTATCAGCCGCACGCGCACCGTCGGCTCTAAGCTCTCCTCTTCCGCGATGGATTGGAACGCCAGCGTTTGCAATACGTCGCCCGCGAGAATGGCCGTCGCCTCTCCGAAGCGCACATGGCAGGTCGGTCGCCCGCGCCGCAAATCATCATCATCCATAGAAGGCAGGTCGTCGTGAATCAGCGAGTAGGTGTGAATCATTTCCAGCGCGCAGGCCGTGGACAGCAGGCGCTCTTCATCGCGCACGCCGAACGCTTCGCCCGTGGCGAGCAGGAGCGAAGGCCGCAGCCGCTTGCCTCCCGCGAAGAGACTCCAACGCACCGCGCGATGAAGATGGAAAGGCTCTCTCGTCTCCTGTGGAACAAGCTGGTCCAATTTTCCATCCACGCGCGTGCGACACTCTCTGAAGAATAAGAGCACGTCGGCATCGCTCAAAATTATCGCGCCCGCTTCTGTGCCCAACGCTTCAGTCCGTCCCTCAGTCTGGTCCTCCTGGCCCGCGCCCATTTCAGAAGACGCTTTCATCCTTCGCCGCTCCGTTCTCGGTCTTCAAGCTCAAGCCTTCTTCCTCATCTTCAAAGGCGCTCAAGACAGGACGGCCCTCCTCATCGCGCAAGAGTATCTCTATCCGCCGCTCCGCCTGATTAAGTCGCTCCTGGCATTCACGCGAGAGGCGCACGCCCTGCTCAAACAATTCCAGGCTCTTCTCCAAAGGCAGATCGCCGCGCTCCAACTCGCGCACGATCTTTTCCAGCGCCGCCAGCGAACCCTCGAAATTCTTTCCCTGCCCTTCAGTCTTCTTCATCATCTCACCCAAAAAAAAGTCTAGAGTCGGGAGTCGGGAGTCAGGAGTCAAAAACAATTGATTTTAACTTCAACTGTCATCTTCAACTTTGTCATTGCCTTCAACTTCAATCTGAGATTTTAAACATCAACCCCTCTTCCGACTCCTGACTCCTAGATTCCTGACTACTTTGTAAGTATCGGGATGTCCGGCAGTTTGCCGGGCAACTGTTTTTCCAACTTCTTGCGGAGGTTGTCGGGGATTGGTGGGGTTGCGGCGTCAGCGGGCAGGTCTCGCGCGACGTTTTCAAGGATGCGCGTCACCAGCACATCATCTTTGACGCCGACGATTTTCCAACGCTCGCCGTTGCGCTGCATGGTCAACTCTATGGGACGGTCCTTGAACGTGGCGTTGACTTGCGCCGTGTCGCCATTCTCTTTCGTGTCCACGACGAAGGGCAACGCGACCGCGACGAGAAAGAAGGGCTTGCCTCCGGCACGCGCGGAGATTTCTTTGACCTGGCCCGCGACCTCCTCGCGCACGCGCTGCTTGACCTGCGGCGCTAACTTGAGCAGTTGCGCTTGCAATTGCTTGCGCAGCGCTCCACCCGGCAGACTGAACGAACTCGAACTTTGCGCGCCCGCCTTCTCCACCACCTGCGGCACAAAGTTATCAACCACCCGGTCCATGTCAACCAGTTCGTCAAACTGCGCCATATCATTTCGCTGCGCCGCGTCAACCACCAGCGCGAGCGAATAATTCGGACGCGCCTTGTAGCTCTGCCACCAGAAATATAATGCGGCGGCGATGCCCAGCAGGACGACCCCGAACAGGACCAGGAATATGAGAAGTATACGACGGCCCCCGCCGCCTCCGCCTTTGCCGCGCGCGGCGCGCGGCCCGCCTGTGGGCTGCGGTTCATCCAGATTAACAACGATGCGGCTGCGCTGAGACGACGCGCTTATTGACGACGCGCTCATTGACGACGCGCTCATTTCGATAGGGATAGACATCATCTGTTTTCCGCTTTCTCCACCCGACAATGCAGGACGCCTTCTGAGAGACGCACTCTCAAGGCGTCGCCCTCCTTCGCCTGCCTGGCATCCCTCAAGAGCACGCCGCGCTCGTCCTGTGCGAGCGCATAACCGCGCTTGAGCACGGCGAGCGGTGAGAGCGCATCGAGCGACGCGACGGCGACGGCAAGGCGCGCGCCTTCCTCATCCAGCCTCGCAGCGATGGCCGCATCGCGCGCCGTCTTGACGACATCGAAACGCGCACGCGCCTGCGCCACACGCGCGTCGAGCCGCGCGGGCTGTAATCTTTTGCTCAAAACATCTGCGCGACGACGCGCGTCATGTGTCGCTCGCGCCGCAAAGGTCTCCAACTTGTGGGCCGCGTCGTCGGCCCTCAACCTTGATTGATGAAGCGAGGCGCGCGCGTCGTCGAAGCCTCTTGACATCGCTGCATCCTGCACGCGCATGCGCGCGTCTACAAGTTGAAAACGCACCGCGCGCAGGAGGTCTCTGGAAAGGCTCTGGACCGTGGCGGCAATCTCGTCCTCGCGCGCGGCGACGAGTTCGGCGGCGGCGGAGGGCGTCGGCGCGCGCACGTCTGCGGCAAAGTCCGAGATAGTAAAGTCTGTCTCGTGGCCGACAGCGGAGATGACAGGGATGACGGATGCGCGCATGGCCCGCGCCACCCTCTCATCATTAAAGGCCCACAAATCCTCCGCAGAGCCGCCTCCGCGCCCGGCGATGATGACATCAATCGCGTCATCGTCGCGTCCTTCAAGGAGAGCGAGCGAGTGATGCTCGTTGAGCAGTTCGATGGCGCGCACGATCTCCGCGCTCGCGCCTTCGCCCTGGACCCTGGTCGGCGCGAAGAGAACGTGGACGGTGCGCGTGCGGCGCGACAGGATATTGAGTATGTCTCGGATGGCCGCCCCGGTGGGCGAGGTGACGACGCCGACGCGAGAGGGGAGCAAAGGAAGCGCACGCTTTAAGTCTTCAGCGAATAAGCCTTCAGCCGCGAGGCGGTCGCGCATCTGCTCAAAGGCTACGCGCAACGCGCCCGCGCCGACGGGGTCCAGAGCCTCCACGGAAATTTCGTATTCGCCGCGCGGCTCGTAGACCGTGAGGCGTCCGCGCGCGCGCACTTGCAGGCCGTCCGAAGGGCGAAAGCGTATGCGCCCGTTGACGCCCCTAAAGCAGGTCGCGCGTAGCTGCGCCCCCGTATCCTTGATCGTGAAATACCAGTGGCCCGAATTTGCCGCCTTGAAGTTGGAGATTTCGCCTTCGACCCAGACGGCAGCGAAGCGCGATTCCAGCGCGCCGCGCACCTGCATGGTCAATTCCGTCACGGAGAGCGGACGCCGCTCCGTCTCATCGAAGAGGGATAACAAAAGGGGACGCGACATAACAGGGATGAAGGATGAAGGATGAAGGATGAAATAGTCAACACGAAAAGTCTAGAGTCGGGAGTCTGAGAGTCTTGAGTCGGGAGTCTGAAGAAAGAAACTGCTTTTGACTCCTGACTCTGGACTCCTGACTTCACAGTTATGGCGTCGTCACGCCCACCGCCGGGCTGAGATGCACGGATGCGCCGTCACGATTGGCGCGGACGCGGACGCGACCGCTGCGCGCGTCTGAAGTATTCACGCTTGAGTAGGTGATGGTGTAGGACATGCGAAGCTGCGCGACCACATCATCATAGGCACGCTGCAAATCTTCGAGGCGCGTGACCGGGTAGTAAACGCCCCCTGAGACGCTGGCGAGTTTGCGTCCGTCCTCTTCGGCGCGCGTGGTGATGGTGAGGTAGCGCGAGCGCAGGGGATCGGAGGTGGCCTCGCTGGCGGCGACGCTGGCCTCCGGGATGAGACCCGACGGAACGTAAAGCGGGTAGATGAGCGCCCCTGATTCGATAGTCGCATCGAGCAGGGCCGGAAGTGGAATAAAGGACCTGTTATCGTCTCCGTCAGAGAGGATGACGACCGCAGTCCTTTCGCCGCGCAGTTTTTTTAACTGGTCCACTAAGACGAAGGCCAGCGCATCGTAGAGCGCCGTCGCGCCCCCCGCGTCTATGTCTTCCAGGCGTTGCGAGAGAAGCTGCCGGTCGGTCGTGAAATCCGAGATGACCTGTATATCGTCTCGAAAGCTAATGATGGAAATGCGGTCCTGCGCGCTCGCGGTCTTGAGAAAATCGCGCCCCGCTTTTCTGATGAAATTGATGTGCTCTTCGACGCTGCCCGAAACGTCCAGAAGGAGCACGAGGTTAAAAGGGGCGCTGGTCGGGAAGACATCCCTGATGGGTCTCTCGACGCCGTTTTCAAAGACGGTGAAGTCCTGCGCTTTGAGACCGGCGATGGCGCGTCCCTGCCTGTCCGTGACGCTCGCGTTGACGCGCATCAGTTGCGGCGCAATCTTCGTCGCCATCGCGGGAGCGACGCGGCCCGCGACGAGGGTCGGCTCTTCTCTCGGCGGCGGTAAGGTCTTAGCGTAATCGCCGAACATGCGCGGGCTGACTTTGCGAATCGCATCAAGGAGGGGCGAGTCGCCGCTGCGGACGATGGCGCGCGCGGCTTCCGTGAGCGGGCGCTCGCGCAAATCCGGCGGGACCATATTGGGGTCAACATTCAAGAGCACGACGCCGCGTTGCGTCGCAAAATCGAGATGCACGCGCTCCGTCTTTTTCGCTTTCTTGTCGCCGAGTTTGCCGTTGATGCTGAAGACTCCGCCACGCCCTTCCTTGACCTTTGGCAATTCCACGTCGCTCAAAAATCGCGGGCGGCTCGCCTCCCACAGAAAGTTGAAGCTCAAGGCATCGAGCGGCACGTCCGCGTGAATCGTGCCCGTGTTGGTACGCACTTCCGCAGACTCCACATTGCCTATCACATCAACGGCGCTGGCGTCGCCCTCGACCTTGATTTTCGCGCGCGGGGGCACGCGCACGGAAATGTCTATGCGGTCCTGCTCGCGGCGCGCACGCACGTCTATCTGGACCACTCCATCCCTGACGACCGTGGTCACATCATGTTCAGTCACGGGCATGCCCAGCGAGGTCGCCTTGAGAGAAACTTTCGTTCGCGGCTCGTCAGTGGCCGTCACCGTCACACGCCCGCTGCGATTGCGAATCGTGACCGAGACGTTCCCCGGCGTGTCCAACTCGCGCTCAAGCGACTGCGCGCGCACCCCTCCACTCATCCCAAGCAGAGAGACGACCACACACGCCGCCGTCAAAACTAAATTTCGCAAGTATGAATCACGCATAAGAACAGTCTGGAGTCGGGAGTCTGGAGTCAAGAGTCTGAAGAAAGAAACTGCTTTTGACTCATGACTCTGGACTCCAGATTCTTCAGAGCACTGGGCTGTTGTCGCCGAGCATTTCGCGGCGGACGATTTTGATGGGCGGGCTGCCGGAGCGGATGAAGCGGTCGTGGAATTCCTGCAAGGAAAACTTGTCGCCCATCTTCCGCCGGTAATCCTCGCGTAGTTTGAGTATTTCCAGTTTGCCGAGCGTGTAATAGAGATAGGTCGGGTCGGAGGTTCCGCGCTTGGTCTCCATCTCTCCGACGACCGGCTGCTGGTAGCCTTCCTTGACGAAAAACTCTTTCGATTGGTCCATCGTCATCCCCTGCGTGTGCATCCGTATCCCAACGATGTAGCGGACATCGCGCAGGAGCGCGTCAACCAGTTGGGCCAGGCGCAGGCGCGGGTCGCCATTGCCATAGCCTTCATCCAAAACCATCTGCTCGGAATAGTGTGCCCAGCCTTCCGCGTTCGTGTTGGCGCTGGTCAGTTTGCGGACCTTGGAGAGTTGCGGGTTATTCTTGAGCCACAGAAATTGTGTGTAATGTCCGGGCCACACTTCATGCACGGAGACGTTGCTGGTGAGCGGGTAGTTGTAGCCTTGCAGGTACTCTTCCTGTTTCTCTTTGGACCAGGACGGGTCCGGCAGGGTGATGTTGTAATAGGCTTCACCGGCCTTCGCTTCGTAGGGGCCGGGCGTGTCCATAGAGGCGAAGGTCGTGGCGCGCATGAAGGGCGGCGTCTCGACGACTGTCGCCTGCGCGCCGCCGGGGACCGTGATGATTTTATGGTCCACTAAAAACTGTCGCAGCCCGTCGAGCATCTTCTGCGCCGAAGGAATCAATTCCTGCGCGCGCGGATGGTCTCTCTCGACATCAACCAGCACGTCCAGGGGTTTCTTCGCGGGGTCAATTTTGCGCGCGGTCAACGCGAACGCTTGCTGGTCCTTATGCAGTTGCGCGTAGCCTATTTCCAGCAGGCGGTCGAGCGGGATGTCCACCATCTCTTCATAGGCCAGCTTGAGCTTGTAGTTTTCCGCACCGATGGCGAAGTTTCCGTTTGAGCGTTTGAGCAAATCACCCTGCAAAAATTCCTGGTAATCCTTGAGCGCGGCGATGACGCTCGCGTTGCTCTGCTCGAACTGCTTTCGCAATTCCTGGTCCTGTACATCCTTCAAGGCGTCGGGCACGGTCGCTTGAAAAAAATCTATGTTTCCGGGCAACTGCTCAATCGCAATCTCGGTGTAGATGCGTGGCGGGTTGTCGAGCACTTTGCGGGCCGCTTGCAGCGCGGACGGCATTTGCTGCTCGCGCGCGATGACGGAACGCATGCGCTCTTCCGTCGAGGCGAAATTTCTCTTGATGAGAGAGAAGATGCTGCCCGTAATCGTGGCCGAATAGATGTCTGGATTCCTGCGCCACATCTGTATGCGCTGCTCTTCGAGGAGTTGGGCCTTGATGTTGTTGACGACGAGATCGCGGTCGTCTCTCTCGGCCTGAGACAGCTTGCGCGCGTCGAGCGCCGCAAACTCCCTCAGATAATTTTGCAGCATGCGTTGATAAGATTGATGATGGGCCAATGAAAAATCTTCGAGCCTCGCATCATACTGGTGAAAGCCGACGCTCGTGGCCTGCGATGGATTGGCCGCGAAGTAGTCGTTGAAATATGCGTCCACCAGTTGAGTATACGAACGCGGCGCGGCTGCCGTCGCGTGAGAGGCGAGCAAGGCGACGCACACGCACAGCGCAACGGCCCATCTCTTAAACATAGAATTCTTCATGGAAAATTTGCATCTCCTTTGCTCAGCATGAAAACCAGGAGGTCGCTCTTGAAGCTCTTGAAAAAATCTTTTCACTGATGCCGGGCACTTTAAAGGCTCCGGCGTCCGCACACATGATGTGGGAAGAGACGCGACAGAAAATTTACGAGGAGACCTGCGGAGTGATCTTGCCTCCGCCGGGCGTTCCCGGTCAAGCGTGCCCCGCCATGCCCGGACGGTTCGCAGGATGCTCTAGGCGAGCGCTCATTTCAGCGTGCCCAAGTAGGCGACGAGGCGCGCGCGGTCTGCCCCTTCCATCTTGGTAATCGGCCCGGCGATGACCCAGCCCGCCTGCGGCTTCTTCTCATCCAGTTGCTCACGATAGACGGGCGCGATGTGCAGGTAAATTGGACCAGCCGGAAGGACCAGCCGGATTCTGAGCCTGCGGCCTGAACCGTCCAGGCGTTGGACCAGGCCATCAACATCACGCAGGACGACAGAGAGACCCATCGCGCTGATCTCACGCGTGTG
The DNA here is from genome assembly GCA_036009045.1 of Pyrinomonadaceae bacterium. Taxonomy (GTDB): domain Bacteria; phylum Acidobacteriota; class Blastocatellia; order Pyrinomonadales; family Pyrinomonadaceae; genus DASYML01. Next base: position 11,048 of record DASYML010000176.1, on the reverse strand, counting down.
GCCCTGTATCTCCTGCGAGTAACGCACGCCGCTGCTCGCCCGATCAACCTCCGTCAGCGAAACCTGCGCTGGCAAGCTTGCCTTGTAGCGCGGCGCGCGACGGCGCTTAACGCCCGGCTCTTCCTTGACCTCAGCCGTTACCTTCAACGCGCCGGGCAGGGCAAAGCCCTTGAATTCGAGATTGCAGTTATTGCATCTCAGTTCTCGCACGCAGAGCAGACGCCAGAACATAGACTCGTCCAAGTATCCATGCTGGATACTCGAACTACGACACCTCGGACAGCGCGGCATAAATATTCTTTGTCCCCTTCATCACTTTAACTCTTGTTGAGCGGCTCGCAAAATTATGAGGCGGAGACCGCTTTTATTAAAAAGCTGGTGTCCCCGCCCTTTTGCCTTTTACCTTTTTACTTTTGCCTTCTTCTTCGCTCGCCGGTAAATAAATCCGCCGAGCATGACGAGCAGGAGAGAGCCGCCCGCGACCTTCGCTTCATAGAGCCAGGGGTCAGAGGTGTCCGGCGGCGGAATCATGGCGACGATCATCGCAAAGAGCGTGATGAAGAGACCGCACAGCCCTGCGAGGATGCCTCCCATCCTGCCTCCCGGCACGAGCAGGCTCGCGGCATTTCTGGTCCTGCGGCAATAAACGATAAAGCAGATGAAGAGATACAGGTAAGGAATAAAGTAGATGAGTAAGGACATGTCGAGCAGGATGAGAAAAGCTTTCTCGACCGTCGTGCCCTTGCCCAGCACGGAGAGCAGTAGGAAGAGCGTGGCGAGCAGCGCCTGAACGATGATCGCAATGTAGGGCGTGCGCCAGCGCGTGTGGACGCGCGCGAAGGCTGGCGGGAAATAGTGGTCCAGCCCGACCATAAAGGCCACGCGCGCGGACCCCGTGAGCCAGGCCCCAAGGCCCCCCAGTCTTCCTATCGTGAGCAGGCCCGCGCAGAGCGGCAAGAGCCACCACCACGCGCCGCTCAATCCGCGCGTGCCGTTGGCGATGGCCTGAAGCGGACCGGCCACGATGTTGATTTCCCCGCTCGGCACGAGCCAGAGGATAGCGCCTGACCCGCAGATGTAAAGCAGCGCGACTAAGGGCGCGGCGATGTAGATGGAGCGCGGCAGATTCTTGCGCGGCTGGCGAATTTCCTGGCCCATCGTCGAAGAGAGTTCGAGTCCGGCGAAGGCGAAAGCAATCGTCGCCCACAGATTGAGCATCGGCAAGTTAGTCAAGTCCGGCTTCAACTGTGCCAGCGTGACGGCGTTGGCCGGAGGCCCGTGCAGCGCGGCTTTAACGCCCAGCAGGATGACGATAACGCCGATGAGATAGACGCCCGCGCCGCCCGCGTTCTGAAGCCACTTGCCCGTGCCCAGCCCGACGATATTGAGAAAGACCGCGAGGACCAGCGAGATGAGCGTGAACGGGAGCACGTAGGTCCAATTATCCGCGAGGCCGCTCTCGCCCTGGCCGATGATGTAGGTGGCGATGGCGGCAGCTGAAAGCAGCAGCGTCGGGTAAAAGAGAATGTCGTTGACCCAGTAGCACCAGCCGCAGAGAAAGCCGTGCCCTTCCCCGAACTCTTTTTTGGTCCAGGCATAGATGCCGCCCTCTTCGGGGAAACTGGACGATAGTTGAATGACGGCGAGACCCTGCGGCACGAAGAACAGGACGGCGGCGAGCACCCAGAGCGTGAGCGAGACCGGCCCAGCCTTGACCGCCGTCACCCACGTAATGCCTATCACCGCGACGAGATTGAAGAGCACCAAATCGCGCAACGTCAGCGCACGCGCAAGCTGTGGACGTGTCTCTTCGCTCATAAGAAAGCAGTGACAAGTGACGGGTGACGAGTGACGAGCAAGAAAAAGCAGTGACGAGCGATAAGAGACAGGCTTTTCCTCATCGCTCATCACTTGTCTTTAACTTGTCACTGGTCACTCGTCACTTGTCACTTCGTTCTATTTCTCTCCACGGACAATCTTCAATTCATTGATTAAATCGCCGATGGCATCCTTGACCCACATCAGTTCCCTCTTCGATTTCCAGATGATTCTTGGACGAGCGGGCGCTTCGTTGACGATGACGAACATCTCTCCGAAGGGATAGAGCGGTTCTGGCAGAGGCCCGAACTGCGGCGTCACGTTGCGGCGCATTTGCAGCACGTTAAAGACGACGATGAAATCCGCTGACGGGAGGTCTTCGGCCATGCTCAGGCTCTTGTACTTGGAGATGTAAGCGTTGAGCCTGCGCTCAATCGTCTCGTACGCCTCCGCGTGGCCCCTGTAGGTTTTATTCTCCGGCCTGGCGGCCTCCGCTAAAATTGATTGGGCCATGTCGCGGCAATCAATGATATTGCTGCGGCCCACCAGCAGCAGGACGCGCTGCTTGTCTCTGATCTCCCAGAGCGAGCCGCCGGGAGTCTCCCCCACGCTCTCCACAATCTTTTCCTGAGCGAGAGAGAATCCCGCGCCGCAGGATATTAAAGCGAGCAACAGAATAATCCTCAAAGCCTCTGGCATCTCCCGGCACTTCCTCGAAGGCGACCATTCCCGGACCAATTTTCCCGACGACCACCGACCGGCAGGCATTATATCCTGTCACACCGTTCAGAGAGGAAGGGATCAAGGGCGGAAGGATGTGGTAAAGACAAAAAGCTTTTCTTTGATCCCTCCGCCCTCATCCCTTCTGTATTTTCGGTTGCGAAAAATATTCATTTGCGCATAATACTGGATGAACTGCAAGACGCATGACATCAAAATCATTCTGACTCGCTGCGAGATTGTCGAGCGGTTGAAAATACAAGGGAGACATCAGATATGACATACGTGGTGGTAGAGCTATGTGTGGATTGTAAGTACACTGACTGCGCGGCGGTGTGCCCCGTCGAAGCTTTTCACGAATTAGAGGACCGTCTTTACATCAACCCGGAAACCTGCATTGATTGCGATGCCTGCGTCCCGGAGTGCCCCGTCGAAGCCATCTTCGCCGACAGCACCCTGCCAGACAACTACGCCGAATGGCTCGAACTCAACGCCGAAGCCTCGCAGTATCCGACCATCAGCCTCAAGAAACCCGCGCTCCACGGCCCCCACTGCTCAGGCCCTGCGGAGTGAGCCTGAAACAGACACGGCCCGGCAGCAAGTGACATGCTCAAGGCTTTTTCCATTTCGCTTGCGGATGAGCGACAGAGTTTCAATCCTGGCTCTGCTTAAAAGGCAGAGTCAGGGACGCGCTGGGCCTGTCGCTCATCGGCGAGTTTGAAGTGGAAGCAATCAGGGAGACGTTGAATTCTGGGAATGCGGTTCTTGATATTAATCGGTTCGGGCGCTTACCATAAGCTATGAGCGAGAAGATCATCACTTCATCTTCTGACGTGCTGGGCGGCACGCCCGTCTTCGCCGGAACCAGAGTGCCCGTTCAGACCTTGCTGGATTACCTTAAAGGCGGAGAGTCAATAGATGATTTTCTGGAAGGTTTTCCGACCGTCGCCAGGGAGCAGGTCATCGCGTTTCTGGATGAAGTTAAAGAGTTGACTACTACGATAATGCATTAAGGTGAAGATTCTTCTGGATGAGTGCATAGACCGCCGACTGGCCCAGGGTTTGATTGAACACTACGTCAAGACAGTCCCACAAATGGGTTGGGCGGGCATCACTAACGGTCATCTATTGTCACTGGCCGAAGCCGAATTTGATGTCTTCATGACCGTTGGCCGCAATCTCTCGTTCCAGCAAAATCTACCCAAATTCAGCATCGCGGTCTTGGTCCTGCGCGCACAGACAAACCGGCTCGCAGATTCACTCAAGACTAAACCGAACCACTACTCTCCCTTGAGGTGGGCGAGAACTTTTTCGAGGCGGCGGGCGCGGGTTTCGGGGCGCTTGGCGGCCTCTATCCATTGGACGTACTCTTTGCGGTGTGTGTAGGAGAGTTTGTCGAAGCGGGCGCGGGTGTGTGTGAATTTGCCGAGGGCTTTTTCGAGGTCCGGCGGGAGGTTGACGGTGCGGGGGGCGGTGTCCGTCTCCATACGCACGCGGACGCGGTCTCCGGCGTTGACCGCTCCGGCTCCCTGGCGGATGTCCTTGTTGAGGGCCATGTAGTGCCCACCGTCGCCCACGGGAAAGATAGAGGAGCGAAAGGCGTAGCCGTTGACTGTGCCCGCCACGGGGACGCGACCGCGCGTTCCGAACTTGACGCTCTCCTTGCGCGGGAGGGTGAAGTAGAGGCCGCCGCTCTCGACGGCTTCCAGTCTGACTGTGAACTCAATCTTTGCCATCTCTCATAGCTCCTTTCATCTGTGCCAGCGGAAATCTTTTACTCTTTGTGACGCTTGAAAGCCCTGCGCGTTACCGCAACGCCTGTTCCAGAGACGAAGGGTCGTCGAGCATGAGCCATTCAACGATAGAGAGCGGCAGGCTGCCGTTCTTCAGGAAGTCATCGTGAAATTGGCCCAGCCGAAAGTTTGCGCCCTGCTTATCCCTGTAGCGGCCCAGCAGGCGCATAATCTGCCACTTGCCCGTGATGTAGCTGATTTTTTGCGTCGGGCTGGAAGCGGCCCCTGCGGCCTCGCCTTCGGCGGCTTCGCGGTCCAACCCGCCCGCTTCCATAAAATATTTGACGGCCTGCTCGAAAGTCCACTTGCCAGTGTGCAGGTTGACATCAACGCCGATGCGCGCGGCTCTGTAACGAGAGAGCCGGAGGATTTGTCCCTGCGACGCGGAGTTGTTCGGGTAGAGGCCCGTTCGCATAAGCATCTCTTCCGTGTAGAGCGCCCAGCCTTCGACGAGGATGGTGTCCTGATGCTGTCTGCGAATTTCGTCCTTCAACTGGTTGGCGATGGAGATTTGCAGGAAGTGTCCGGGGATGCCTTCGTGGCCGAGGATGGGACGCGGGTCTTCAATGGCCGCGCGGATGTAGAAATTTTTCGATTGCGGATTGTAGGTCGGGATAAAGTAGAAGCCGCTCGAATCTTTGTCATACTTGCCGGGCGCGTTCATGAAGCCGCCGGGGCTGGTCGGCTTGAACGCCTCCGGCAACTGGCGTATGTGAAACGCGCCCAGATATTGCGGGAGCGTGATGAGATGGTTGCTATTGAGAAAGTCTATCATCTCTGTCTGGCGTCGCTCATACGCCTTGAGAAATGATTCCTGGTCCTGCGGAATATTCCGGCTGCGCGAGGGGTCAGGGTTGGCTAAGTTCGGATCGGGCAAGAGTGATTCGAGCGCGCGATAACGAGCGAGTTCGGATTGGCCCAGCATCTCTACCTGTTTCGCATCGAGCGGGAGCAGGTAGATGTGTTTGAGCATGTAGTTATAATTCGCTTCGCCCATCGGCGCGAAGGCGACCATCCCCGGCAGACGCTTTTCCAGGTCATCGGCGAAAGCGTGTATGGCCTTGATGGCAGCGTCGCGCGCCCGCACCAGTTCATCCTTTTCGGCGGGAGAGAGGTCGCGCGCGCGGGTCATCAGGCTGTCCGTGAAGAGGCTGTCAATCGAACGCGCGGAATCTATCGCCAGTTGGGCGTAGAGGCGGACGGGCTTCGTCAGATTCTTTTTGCCCTCCGAGAGCATGGAGGGCATCTGCTTGAGACGGGCCGTGGCGGAGAGCGCACGCGTGCGCGGCGTGTCATATTCTTTCTTGAGCAGCGAGAAGATGCCGTTGCTGCATTCGTCCACGTAGATTTGCGGGTTGGTGGACTCGAACTGCATGACGCGGTCGAAAAAGTTGACGCCCTCTAGTTGCGCTCTCAGGAGGAGCCAGTCAATGCGGTCGTCTCTGGACCAGGAATCCGTCCGCATCGCGTTCAACTGGTCCAGTAGATTCTTGACGTGCTGCTTGCGCGCCCCTGTGGCGGCGGCGCTGTAATCCGTCAACTGGTTGTCCCAGGTGTGCAGGCCGTCGTCGCTGCTCCCGACCGGATAATTCTCGTTGCGCCATTTGTAGTAATCGTCCGCCAGACGGCGCAGAGCCTCCGGCGTCGCGTTACCTCTCGCGGCCTGCGAGCCTCGCGCGTTCGATGTCGGGACATTAAAGGTCATCAGCAAACACCCGCACAGCAAGTAAGTTGTCAGTTTCATTCTCTCCCCCAGGAGCAAGTCGGAAATAGGCGGGCGGAAGGATGAAAGAAAAACTATTCATCTTGAATCATCACACTTTCATCCTTCCGACTTCATCCTTGCTTTCGTTTGACCTGCATCAGGCAGTGATAATACCTTGGAGCGTGCGATAAACGAAGAGCATCCTTTTTATAGTAGTGATTTAGTTTAGTCTTGAATGTATGGGACATTGTCATTCACCACAGAGACACAGAGGGCACAGAGGACGCACAGAGTTTTAAATCAGTTTTTCTCTGTGCTGACTCTGTGCGCTCTGTGTCTGCGGTGGTGAACTCAGCTTTCATAATCTCTCAAGCCAAATTTGAACCATTATTCTTTTTATGGTCCAGGCTCTTTTCATCAAGGAGGGAATTTTATGTGGAAACGAAAAAGCATTGCCATCCTGCTCATCGTCTATCTGGCCGTGGCGCAGTCTGCCTGTCGTGGCTTGCTCGGTGACAGGAGCGGCGAGAGCGGCGGCGCGGAGGTCTCGAATGGCGCGCGTCCCGCTCCGCATTTCAAACCCGGATTTAATCTCTTCACGCCGCAGCAGGACATAGAGTTGGGCCGTCGCTCGGCACAGCAGATAACGCAGCAAGTCCCGCTCATGAATGATGAACGCACGGTCAACTATGTGCGCCAACTGGGCGCGAAGCTGACGGCTCAAGCGCCCGGCTTTGCCTACACATACCAGTTCGCCGTCGTCGCCACGAAGGACATCAACGCCTTCGCGCTTCCGGGCGGCTACGTCTTCGTCAACGCGGGGACCATCATGGCGGCGAAAAACGAAGGCGAACTGGCGGGCGTCATGGCCCACGAGATTTCTCACGTCGCCCTGCGTCATGGGACCAACCAGGCTTCCAAAGCATACCTCGCGGAGAGGGGCTTGAATATCCTGCGCTCCATCGCCGGAGGAAGCGATCATCCGAACATGGACCAGATTATCACGAGCATCGGCGGGACGGGCGCGAACATGCTCTTCCTCAAGTTCGGGCGCACGGCGGAGAGTCAGGCAGATTTCGAGGGCGCGCACATCATGGCCCGCGCGGGCTACGACCCGCGAGACATGGTCAACTTCTTTAAGACTCTGGAGAGCAAGGGCGGGCAGCGTGCGCCGGAGATGCTCAGCGATCATCCGGACCCAGGCAATCGCGCGGCGGCTCTAGACAAGGCTCTGCCCACGCTCGGCGTCAGTTCGCATCCGCTTCATAATTCGGATGAGTTCACGCAGGTCAAGGCGAGGCTCACGGGAGCCAGCGCTTCATCAATGGGCACACCGGAGAGACCCGCCCGGGTTGGCCCACGCGACCCCAACGACATCAAGCCGGGCACGACGCCCGACGGCGCTTCCGGCATCTTCAGACAATTCCAGGCACGCGACGGCTCGTTCGCCATACAGTACCCGGAGAACTGGGACGCGCTGACAGCCGACGACGCGAACATGATTTTCGCGCCGAAGGGAGCCTACGGGCAGGTGGACCAATCCATCGTCGTGACGCACGGCATCTTCATAGGCACGGTCGCGCCGGAGTCCGGCGATCTTGAAAAAGCCAACGCGGCCTTCGTCCGCCAGCAGGTGGAGATTAATCCTGATTTCCGCGTCGTGCGCCAGCCGCAGCAAATCAACTTCGGCGGTCGCGCCGGTCTCGCCACAGTGGTCGCGGGTCCGTCAACCGTCACGGGCGTCCTCGAAGTTGACGTTATCTACACCACCGCGACGAGCGACGGGCGCTTGTTCTACCTCATCACGATGGCCCCCGAAAATGAACTCAAAAACTACCAGCCGACCTTCGAGCAAATTATGAGCAGCCTCAGATTGAAAGGGTAAACATTAATATTAGAGGGTAGCTGAAAAGTCAGAGGAAACCTTTCAAGCTTATCCCCGGAGGGGATACATATGTAGCGGTTCTCAATTGGATGCGAGCATTGCGGCAAGCGTCCATGTCAGTACCGCCTGCTTAAGCTGGACGGGTAATATTGGGCCAGGAATACCCGCCCGGCTTAAGCAGGCGGGACTGACACGTAGTCGCCCTCAATAGAATCCGTGGGCGCTGCCCCGGCTATCACATTCGGCCCTTTCAGGGCACAGAGCGCTTTCAGACAGCCTCTCATCGCTAACCTGCGCCTGCCATTCGCCGCAGGGTGATGGCCCATGAGAGGATCATGTAATAGGCGGGGAAGATGAGCGAGAGCAGGACCAGCCATCTCGCATCCCGGACCACGTCCGAGAGGATGAAGATGAGCAGTACGGCCCACAGCGCGCACAGGATAATGGTTAACCGGCTGAAGGGCGTGCGCTGCGACGGATAGAGGTAACGCGTGGGGACGAAAGTTAAAAGGGCCAGGATGATGATAATAGAGAGCGAGAGCCAGTCGGGCAGTCTCAGCCAGTATAGATAAAGCGCGACGACGTTCCAGTAAGATGGAAAGCCAAGAAAGAATCCGTCATCCGTCTTGGCATCCGCCTGCGAGAAACCGTAGGCGCTGGCGAGCAATGGCAACAGCAGCCACCACGCTTCGCCACCCTCTAAAATATTCGCGCGCCACACCAGCAGCAGAGGCAGCGAGGTGTAGTTGAGAAAGTCAACCAGGTCGTCCAACTTTCGTCCATCGAAGCCGGGCAAGACTTGCCTGACACGCGCGCGACGGGCGAGCCAACCGTCAGTCGAATCAATGAACGTCGCCAGCATCATGAGCCAGAACGCTTCACGAAATGACTCGTCCCCACCGCGCACGATGAGGACCGCGATGAGAGCGGCAGCCAACAGCCCCGTCGCCGTGTAGAAGTGGACACACCACGCCAGAAATTTCGCTCGTCTCATCTCACCCAGGGCCGTTGATTGAAGTGAGCCGGACTCTTTCGCAGGCTGAAGTTGGCGGCTGTCCATCAGGCTCTAAGATTTCTTGAGGTAGTTATAGCTCAGAGGGTCATCTTTAAAGATGACGGCGTTGTGCTGCATCACCAGAACTTCCGCCAGAGGATGGTTCTCCTGTGCGCCGACGTTGATGATGTAGGTGAAGCCGTGATTCTTGAAGGTAAATGATTCGACATCCCCCGCCGTATTCAGGCTGCTATGACCTCCGACCAGAAACAGCGAAGGTTGATTCGAGGCGTCCTTGTGATCGTAAACTTTGAGGACCAGACGGCCCGTTTGCGTTTCCGTGATATACATGCTTCTGCGCTCTGTGATGACGGCGGCGCGGCTTCGCGAAAACCAGCGACACGGCTGAACGTGGCTCTCGGCGGATTGCTCGCTGGCCCCTGTGCCGATGTAATAGCTCCTGGTCCAGTATCCATCATCCGGCTCGATGTAGTGCGACTCTTCGACGGCATAATTCTTCCCTGTCCAGGCGGGAGAGGTAAAGGCCCACCAGCATTTTTGCATCGCGCAATCCTCTTCCTTGCTCAACGCAAACTCTGTGACCTTCTTCTGCGCGGGCTGGCTCTTTTTGAAAGTCAGGTAGTGCTGCGTTTTTGAATCGGAAGCGTCCAGCATGAGGCCGACGTTTCGTCTTCTATCGCACTGAAGCCAGCTTCGCTTCCATGTTCCCTGCTCGTTGTAGAAGCTGTATTCCGTGTACTGCTGATAAGACGGAGTCGCGTTCGTCTCGCCCACGCTCACAGGCGCGGACTGGTCCGGCGGAAGCGTCGCGGGCGCGGCGAGCGCATGGCGTTCTGCGCGGATTGAATAATTGGACCATAGTGAGAGCGCCAGCAACAAAGAGATCAGCGTCATACTTATTCTTCTATGTGTTTGAATCATCTCGGCTCCTTTCCATGTTGTGAGAGACATGTGGCGAGCGCTCGCGCCCTCTCTCTTCGAGGAGCGTGCGTGCGTTGCGTTGAAGACCCGCCAGCTTGGCGCGCTTGATGGCGCTGCGGCGGAAGCGTTCGGCATAGGTTTCCTGTGTCAATTCCAGAATCGTTGAGAGGTCCGGCGTGACGTTGCCCGCGCGAGGCTCGAATCGCTCTTCGTCCGTCGGCTGCTCGAAACGATTCCACGGACAGACATCCTGGCAGGCGTCGCAGCCATACAGCCAGCCGTCCAGATGCGCCTTCAGGCTTTCAGGCATCAACGGCGCGCGCAGTTCAATCGTGGCGTATGAGAGACACCTGTTTGAATCAACCACGTAAGGTTCCGTAATCGCGCCGGTCGGGCAGGCTTCAAGGCAGAGCGTGCAACTGCCGCAGTGGTCCAACTCCCTTTGCGTATCCTCTTCCAGTTCGAGGTTGAGCAGCAGTTCGCCTATGAAGACCCATGAGCCGTATTCGCGCGTGATGAGATTCGTGTGCTTGCCTATCCAGCCGAGGCCCGCGCGCACGGCCCACGCTTTATCCATCAACGGCGCGGTGTCCACGCAAGCCTTGCCAGCGGCTTCGGGCCAACGTTCCTGAATCCAGGCGAGCAGCGATTTCAACTTGCCGCCAACGACATCATGATAATCATCGCCCCAGGCGTAACGGGAAATTTTCCCTGTCGCCGCATCGTCTCCTTCGTGCTCGTGCGGCGTGTAATAGTTGAGCGTGACGACGACGACCGAGCGCGCCTCCGGGAACAAGAGCCTGGGGTCCGTACGCTTTTCCGTGTCGCGCTCCATCCAGCGCATCTCTCCCTGAAAGCCGCGCGCCAGCCATTCGCGCAATCGCTCGCGCTCTTCCTCCAAAGCGTCCGCGCGCACGATTCCCACCCCGTGGAAACCCAGCGCCCGCGCATGCTCTTTGATCTCCCGCGAGACGCGCGCGGCGCGTTCCTCTTTTTCGGTTAAGAGATTCATCAACATCAGTCAATCACGATAATAGGTGGCGTGTCACTTTCACTGTTGAGCCAGCAGAGATGATCTGTGATTGAGAATCAGACGCCCCGGCTTCGGGTGCTCGTTCATCTGCGGGGCGTAACGTGAGGCCAACAAGAGTGGTTCTTATTAGCTGGCAGCGAGGAATCGTACCCGTACAA
>DASYML010000175.1:0-64965 GCA_036009045.1 Pyrinomonadaceae bacterium | reverse complement strand
GCGGATTTAAGCAGCTTGCTTTTTTTAAATCCGCAATCCGAATTCCGCAATCCCCAATCCGCAATCCGCCTGTTTCGCCGTCAAGTTAAAAGCGGAAATTCACGCCGCCCCTGCCGGTCGCGCCCGGCGCGCGAAAGCCGTTCTCGAAATACTCCGCTCCGAACATATTCTCAGCGCCGCCGAAGAGAATCATCGTCAGACGCTCCGTCAACGCTCGCTCATAACTGAGGAAGGCGTCCGCCTTCGTATAGCCTTGAAATTTCAGATTGGCCGTCCTGAATGGAAAATCGTTTTCAAAGACGGGCGCGATGTATGCTCCCGTCCGGTTCAGGTCAAAGCTCAGGAGGAACGCGCGGTATCTCTGATTGAAAGCCAGGCCGAAGAGATGCCTCGGAATGACGTACTCGCGTTGTAACCCTTGAGAGGGAATGAACTGCTCCGCGTTGGTGTAAGTATAAGAAGCGCGCACGTCGCCGCCGCGCAAAGGTCTCGTCTCGACGTAACTCTCGACGCCGCGCGCGAGTCCTCCGGGGCGATTGACATAACCGCTGAAGCGGCCCAGCCCCAGCGGGTCGCTGTTGAATCCGGTGAAGGCCACGACGCGCTGTAAGTGCGTGTAGAAGTATGTCGCGCCGAACGTCAAACGGTCGCGCAAGGTGCGCTGGTCAAAGCCGCCGTCAACGCCTATGGATTGCTCCGCGCGGAGGGTCGGGTCGCCGAACCGTGCGAAGCCAGCCTGCGCGAAAGTCCCTGCCCCGAAGCGCTCGAACAGAGACGGCGCGCGAAATCCGTTGCCCGCGTGCGCGCGCAGTTTGGTCCCCGCCGAACGTATGAAGTAGGCCACGGAGCCGTCGCCCGTGAGAGAATTTTCCGCCGTCACGCCGCCCAGAAATCCGGGACGATCAGCCGCGTTGATGCGGTAAAACTGCGCGCGCGCGCCGAGCGAAATCTGCAACTTGTCTCCGAAGAGAAATATCTGGTCCTGCCCGAAGAGGGCGAAGGTACGCTGCCTGTCCGTCGTCTTATTGAACGCGCCGAAGGAAGGAATGGACTGTTGAAAGAAAGATTCGCGCTCGAACTCGAAACCGGCGGTGGCTAGATTGGCGCGGCCCAGACGCACATTCGCGCGCCCGTCAAACGTGTCCGTCGTCCCATTGTTGACGTTGATGAATTCAAAGTCTCCGAACGGGTAAAAGGCAGCGAAGCGCGGGTCAATTCCCGGTCCATTATAATTCCTGCGCCGCGCGGAAACATGCTGGTAGGCGAGCGTGTATGAGAACGTCCCGTTGACGCTCTGTGTCATCCGCACGGCCCCGATGAGAAGACGATTGCGGCGTCCCTCGTCCGGGTTGTTAAAGTCCGGCTGAAAGGTCTCGCCCGCCCGTGCGAGTGGATTGGCTTGATTGCTGTTGAAGGCTGCGGGCAAAGCGAACGGGCTATCGTTGAGACGCGCGTTGCCAATCGTGCCGTAAAAATTTGCGCTGAGATTGATGGACGGAGTGGCGTTGAATTGAAAGCGCCCAGTGCCCGCAGAGTTACCATACTGGTCCTGCCCATCCACGCCGCGCCGCACGTCTATCCTCGTCAACCCGAAACTGTAACCGGCCCGCCCGCCGATGCCGCCAGAACCCTTCAGGTGTCCACGAAAGAGCGCGAGACTGCCGCCCTCGAAGCCAGCCTCGAAACGCGCGTCGCCGGTGCCAGCCTGCGGGACCAGGTTAATGACGCCGCCGATGGCGTTCGTTCCGTAAATGGAAGAGCCTGACCCGCGCAGGATTTCGACACGGTCAAGGTCGTTTGGCACGAGGTCCGCGATGAGCGGCACGGCTGAGCCGTTGATGTCCGAGGCATCGCGCACGCGCAGTCCATCGAAGAGCACAGCCGTATCCTGTGTGCGTTGGCCGCGCAGGCGCAAGGTCGTCAAAGTGCCGGGCGAACCCTGTTGTTGGACGCGCAAGCCGGGCGTCCCGCGCAGGGCTTCCGCCAGCGTCAACTCGCGCCGGGCCTCTATTTCCTGGTCCTGTAATACGGTGACCGCCTTCGAGACTTCGTCTATGCGCTGCGGCGTGCCGCTCGCCACGACGAGGACCAACTCGTTGACCGCCGCGACGGAGAGTTTGAGGTCCACGGAGACCGTCTGCCCCTGTGTGACGCGGATACGATTCGAGGTCTGTGTGGCGAAGCCTTCGGCTATCACCTCCAACACGTAATCGCCCGCGCCGAGTCCCGCGAAAACGCAAACGCCCTCCTCGTTGGTGCGCCCGAAGAGCGCAATCACGCTTCTCGCACGCAGGCGCACCTGCGCGCCCGCGACCCTGGCCCCGTACTCATCCGTCACGCGCCCCGTAATGGTCGCGCCGCCATGTTGCGCCTCAACGCTCCTTGAAAATGGTCCAAGATACACGAGCATCATCATCATGACGCTCTGGACCAGTAATCCTCTCGCTCTAATTCTTTTTGTTCTCGTCTTATCTTTCATGTCCAGCTTCTCCTGCCCGTCGCAGTGCGAGCTTAAAGAGCGTCGAACAGGTCTCCTGACTCACGGCCCCTTGATTTCTCTACCTGAGAACATCAATAACGCTCCAAGCCTTCCCGTCAAAGTAGAGGCTGGAGATTGGAGGCTGGAGGCTGGTAAAACCATTTTTGCTTTTACCGGCCTCCGGCCTCTAGTCTCTCTCTTCAACCGTGGCTCAAGCCTGTGGAACGCCGTCGCCGTTTACAGTTGCGCGGGCAGTGGCGGCCTTTCACCGCCTTCCCCGTGTCGTCGCTCGTCGGTTAATAATTCACCTGCGCGCTTCGTGTACAGGTGTAATGCGTGGCGCGCCCGTCAATGGATGCGCGTCAACTAAAACTCGTATCTCGAAAACTTCTTCCAGGAGTTCGGGCGTCAGCACGTCTCGCGGCGGGCCATAGGCGAGCGCGCGTCCGTCTTTGAGCAGCAGTACATAATCCGCAAACTGCGCCGCGAGATTCAGGTCGTGCGTGACGACGACGGATGCCGTGCCCCGCCGGTCGCAACGCGCGCGAACGAGCCTGAGGACTGCGGCCTGATGGGCCAGGTCCAGATTCGCCGTCGGCTCGTCCAGGAGGAGGATGCCAGCCTCCGTCGCTAAGGCTCGCGCGAGGACTGCGCGCTGCCGCTCGCCGCCGGACAACTCGTTCATCAATCGCGCGCCGTACTCTTCCAACTCCGTCTCGCGCAAGGCAACGTGCGCCGCCTCTATGTCCTGCAACGTCTCCCAACCCCACGTCCCCGTGCTGGACCAGGAATAACGCCCGCCCAGGACGAATTCCATCACCGTCACGGGAAACCTGAGGTCCGCTTCCTGCGCGACGACGGCGATGCGCCTGCCGACGACGCGACGCGCGAAGGAGCGAAGCGGTCTCTCGTCCAGCAAGACCAGGCCGCTGACGGGCTTCAACGCTCCGTTCAAGGCACGCATGAAAGTTGACTTACCGGCACCGTTTGGGCCGACGACCGCCGTTATCTCTCCCGGCGTGACGCGCAACGAGACGCCCGTCACGGCTTCCCTCGCGCCGTACTTGACACTTATCTCGCGCGCTTCAAGCACTCTTCTTTCTCAGCCTCTTCTCAACAGGTAGATGAATAGCGGCGCTCCGATGAGCGCCGTGATGGCCCCGACGGGCAGTTCGCGCGGCGCGATGATGGTGCGCGCGATGGTGTCCGCGACGATGACGAACAACGCGCCGGCGAGCGCCGCCGCAGGAATCGTCACACGGTTATCGCTTCCCGCAGAGAGCCTCACCAGATGCGGCACGACGAGGCCGACGTATCCGACCGAGCCGCTCGAAGCGACGGACGCGCCGACCAGCGCGCTCGCCGTCAGAAAGATGGTCAATCGCACGCGTTCGACTTCGACGCCCAGATCGAAAGCGTCGCGCTCGCCGAGCATCAGTAAATTCAAAGCGCGCGCATGAAACGCGAGCACAATCGTCCCGCCAACAGAGGCGACGAGCGCCACTGCCAGCAGGCTCTTCGTAGAGCCGGACAAATCTCCGAGCAGCCAGAAAGTGAAAGAGCGTATCCGCGTTGCATCCATCAGGGTCGTGATAAAGACGATGGCCGACGAAAGAAACGTCGTCACG
Source organism: Pyrinomonadaceae bacterium (assembly GCA_036009045.1). Classification (GTDB taxonomy): domain Bacteria; phylum Acidobacteriota; class Blastocatellia; order Pyrinomonadales; family Pyrinomonadaceae; genus DASYML01. Next base: position 60,858 of record DASYML010000175.1, on the reverse strand, counting down.
ATGACGCCCGCCAGAATCAATCTTTCGGGCGTCGTGCCCGCGCGCCCGCGCGCCAGTTTGTAAACCACGAAGGTCGCGCACAACGCGCCGCCAAACGCCATCACGGGGCGACTCCATTCGTGCGCGCCGAAGAAAACGAGCGCGACCATCGTCCCGACCGCCGCGCCGTTTGAGATACCGAGCAGGTAAGGCTCCGCCAGCGGATTTCTCAGCAACGCCTGATAGCCCGCCCCCGCCGCCGCCAGAGAAGCCCCCACCGCGCCCGCCAGCATGATGCGCGGCAAACGTATCTCAAAGAGAATCGCGCGCTGCTCAAGGGTCAGCCCGCATGAAGACCCGCCGCCAGTGAAAATCGCGCACAGAGATGAAGAGACGGGCAAACGCTCGCTGCCGACGACCGAGGTCAACAGCACCGCGCAAACCAGCATCAGCGAGAGCAACACGCAAACCTTGAGCGTCCTGCGAAACGTCGTATGCATCGCACGCCTAACAATCAGGAGTCCAGAGTCTGGAGTCATGAGTCAAAAACTTTCATCTCGAAACTTTCATCTCACATTCCTATAGCTTATCTCTCATCATTCATCGCTTATCACTCCGCACTTATCTTTTACTCATCACGCATTGCTCGTTTCTCATGACTCTAGATTCCAGACTTCTTTATTGCTTGAATGCTTCCGGGTGCAGGGCATGGGCCAACTCTTCGAGGCCGTCTACCAATCTTGGACCAGGACGCGAGAGATAGTCCGCGTTGATGCCGTAGACACGTTTCTCCAAAGCTGCGGGAGATTTCTTCAAAGCCTCCGCGACTTCCCTGTTGCCTTCATCCATCCCCGTCCCGGTCGGCATGATGATCGCTTCGGGTCTCGCGGCGAGCGCGGACTCTTCGCTGTAACGCGGCCACGCGCCCTCCACGTCGGCGGTCACGGAAACGCCGCCCGCGCGTCGAAGCAGGTCCGTGATAAAGGAATCCCGGCCAGCCGTGTAGAGCGGTTCGCGCGAGACTTGATAAAAGACGCGCACAGGACTGGCCGTCCTCACCGCCTCTTCGACGCGAGATGCGCGCGCGCGCAAATCTCCGACCAACTTATCCGCGCGTTCTGGCTGGTCCAGTAATGCGCCGAGCGCGCTGATTGAGCGAAAGACGCCTTCCAGATCGTGCGGGTCCGTGACGTAGACGGCGATGGCCCGCTCGTCCAGTTGTCTGGTAAAGCCTTCGAGTTGCGAGGCCGTGGAGACGAGTATGAGTTGTGGCTTGAGGGCGATGATCTGCTCTATGTTCGGGTGCAGCGTATCGCCTACTTTGGCGACGGCTTTGGCCTCCGGCGGGTAATCGCAATAGGTCGTATTGCCGACCAATATTGGACCAGCGCCGACCGCGTAAACGATCTCCGTCAGATTCGGGGCCAGCGTGATAACGCGCGTCAGATGTGCGGGTACACGCACGCGCCTTCCGGCCTCGTCCGAGACCTCGCGCATCTCTGCCGCAGCATTGTTGCCCGGCGATGCCGCGCTTTTCTCAACAGGCGTCGTGCCCCTTTCGCGCGTCGCACAACCCTGTAGAAAAACGAGCGCGCACATGAGCGTCAGCAGGAGGCAGAGCGCGTGCGAATGTCTCGCGTCTGGGTTGAAAATTTTATTTTGAGACAAAGAAAAACCCCGTCACCATTCAAAGTGCCTGGCGCGTGAGGCGACAGGCTGGCGACGGGACTCTTTGACTCTCCGGCTTCGTGGCAGGAGATTGAGCGGAACCCGCGTTGCGGCCTGAACGCCCTTACGCGAGACGTTCAACAGGCTGCCAAAGCATCAACGGGCAGGTCTCCTGACTTAGAGAAGATGCTAACGCTCTCGCTCTAACACATGCACACAGGCATGTCATGAGCTTTGATGAGCGATGAAACCATCTTTCTCTTCACAGTGGCGCGACCGCGCGGGATTCACACCCGCTTCCCTATTCTCCCCGCACCTTTGCGGGACACCCGGACGCTTTAACTCAAAAGAACAACCGGCAGCAGATAGCAAACTCTGCGCGGATGACTGGCGGACGTTATCACAAATGAAAGTAAAAAGGCAAAAGGGGGTTAGGGTTGGGGGTTGGGGGTTTGGAGAGTTGGAGGGTTGGAAATTAGAAGTTAGCAATAGCGAGTGCAGTTTTCCTAACCCCTAAGCCCCATCCCCCTCTTTTACTTCTCCGTCGCGTGTCGGTTAAGATGGCCGACTGATTTGATTAGGCGAAGGAGCTTCGATTTCATGATTAAGACCGTTGAATGGACGGATCAGGGCATCAGTATGCTGGACCAGCGTCTGCTGCCGACAGAGGAAAAATATTTGATGCTGCGCTCATATGAGGAGGTGGCGGACGCTATCAAACAGATGGTCGTGCGCGGCGCTCCGGCCATCGGCATTTCCGCCGCGATGGGACTCGCCATCGGCGCACAGCAATCCGTGGGGACTTCAGTCGCGGACCTCGAATACGATTTCGCCTACATGTGCGACGTGATGAGCCAGACCAGGCCCACCGCCGTCAATCTCTTCTGGGCCATAGAGCGGATGCGGCAAGCGTTCCAGCGTGCCAAGGCGCAGGGCATGGGCGTTGACGAGTTGAAAGGGAAATTGGTCCAGGAATCTCAGGCCATCTTCAAAGAGGACATCGAAGCCAACCGCGCCCTCGGTCGTTTCGGCGGCGAACTGATACCGGATAACTCTACCGTATTGACGCACTGCAACGCGGGCGCGCTCGCCACCGCCGGAGACTACGGCACGGCGCTCGGCGTCATACGCGGCGCACGCGACGCTGGCAAACGCATCGCCGTCATCGCGGACGAGACGCGCCCTTTCCTGCAAGGCTCAAGGCTCACCGCCTGGGAATTAGCCAGGGATGATATTCCCGTGACCGTCATCACTGACAACATGGCCGGGCACATCATGAAACAGGGCAAGGTGGACGCCGTCGTGGTCGGCGCAGACCGCATCGCCGCCAACGGCGACGCCGCCAACAAGATAGGCACATACATGGTCGCCGTCCTCGCCAGGCAGCACGACATTCCCTTCTATGTCGCCGCGCCTATCTCGACCCTGGACCTCACGCTCGCCACCGGCGAAGAGATTCCCATCGAAGAACGCGACGCGCGCGAAGTCACACACGTCCGCGAACAACGCCTCGCGCCCGAAGGCGTCCCCGTCCACAACCCCGCCTTCGATGTCACGCCCAACGAATTAATCACCGCCATCATCACGGACAAGGGCGTGGCCCGCCAGCCTTACACGGAGAGTTTACGGAAGATGGTTGAGAGTTAGAGAAAGTACCCGACTGTTGGAGCGTAATTACTTTGCAAAGCGGCTCTGCTTCCACCACTCAATCGTCTTTTGTAAGCCTTCTTCGAGACCGACGCGCGGCTCATAGCCCAGCATCTCGCGTGCGCGTGTGATGTCTGCGAGGCTGTGGCGCACGTCGCCCGCGCGTGGCTCGCGGTATTCGGCGGTGGCTTCGGTGCGGCTTGTGATGTGCTTGAGAACGCCCAGAAGTTGATTGAGAGTGATTCTTTCGCCGTTGGCGATGTTGATGATGTGGCCGATGCCTGCGGTGGTCTCTGCGGCGCGGAGGTTGGCGTCAACGACGTTTGAGATATAGGTGAAGTCGCGCGATTGCTCGCCGTCGCCGAAGATGACGGGCGGGCCGCTGTCGCCTAAGAGCGCGCTGATGAAACGCGAGATGACGCCTGAGTATTGAGAGCTTGGGTCCTGCCTCGGACCGAAGACGTTGAAGTAGCGGAGGCAGACCGTCTCCAACTTATAGGTCCTGGAAAAGACCTGGCAGTAATATTCGCCAACGAGCTTCGCCACTGCATAGGGCGAGAGCGGTTCGGGACGCATCTCTTCCGTTTTCGGCAGCGTCGGCTGTTCCCCGTAAGCGGAACTGGATGCCGCGTAGACGACGCGACGCACGCCACGCTCGCGCGCGGAGAGGAGCAGCGAGAAGGTCGCCTCGACGCAGGCCCTGTGCGTCTCGCGCGGATTCTCAACCGAACGCGGCACGGAAGGAATCGCCGCTTCATGAAAGACTAGCTCGACATCTTCGAGCGCGCGTCGTGTCGCCGCTTCGTCCGCGAGGCTCGCTTCGACAAAATCAATCTCGCCGCCAATCTCTTCCAGATTCTCACGATGACCCGTCGAGAGATCGTCAATCACGCGCACGCGTGCGCCCCTCGCAGCAAACGCCGCAGCCAGATGCGACCCGATAAAGCCCGCGCCGCCAGTCACCAGTACGATTCCAGAAAGAGGCATAAGAGCAGTGACCAGTGACCAGTGACGAGTGACAAGTAAGAACAAGTTTTTAACTTGTCACTTGTCACTCGCCACTCGTCACTGTTTTATTCACCTTCCCACTCCGACATAGTCGAAGCCTAGTTCGCGCATTGCCGAGGGTTCGTAGATGTTGCGCAGGTCGGCAATTTTGGCGCTGCGCATCAGTTCGCGTATGCGCTTCATGTCGAGCGCGCGGAATTGATTCCACTCGGTGATGAAAACGAGCGCATCCGCTTCCGTGACGGCGGTGTATTCGTCTTCCGTGTAGGTGATGTCCGGCAGAATCTTCGCCGCCTCCGGCATCGCCACTGGATCGTAGGCGCGCACGGTTGCCCCGCGTTCGACGAGTCCGCGAATAATCTCTATAGCGGGGGCTTCGCGCATGTCGTCCGTCTCAGGTTTGAAGGCGAGGCCGAGCACGGCGATGGTCTTGCCAGCGAGCGTCCCCGTCAGTTTCTCTATCTTCGGCAGCATCTGCGCGCGTTGCCGCCGGTTGACTTCGATGACGGCGTCAACGATGAGAGATTCGCCGTTGAACTGGCGCGCGACCGTCGCCAGCGCGGAGGTGTCCTTCGGGAAACATGAGCCGCCAAAGCCCGGACCCGGATGCAGGAATTTACTGCCGATGCGGCGGTCCATCCCCATCGCCCTGGCGACATCATGCACGTCGCAGCCGATGCGGTCGCAGAGGTTGGCGATTTCGTTGATGAAGGAAATTTTGGTGGCGAGAAAAGCGTTCGCCGCGTACTTGGTCAACTCAGCCGCTTCCAGAGAGGTGATGACGAAGGGCGCTTCAATCAGGTAGAGCGGGCGGTAGAGGTCGCGCATGATGGCGACGGCCTCTTCGTCGCTGCTGCCTATGACGACGCGATCAGGGCGCATAAAATCGTTAATGGCTGCGCCTTCGCGTAAAAATTCCGGGTTGGAGACGACGCCGAAATTCGTCTTCGTCTTCTGGTGCTCGCGTATCAGCTTGCGTAAATACTCGCCCGTGCCGATGGGGACGGTGGACTTCGTGACGATAACTTTATAGCCGTTCATGTGCTCCGCGACAGAGCGCGCGGCGGCCTCTATGTAGCTCAAATCAGCAGAGCCGTCTTCCTTTGAAGGCGTCCCGACCGCCAGGAAAATGACGAGCGCCTGTTCGACCGCCGACTTGAGATTGGTGGTAAAACTCAAGCGCCCGGCGTGAGAATTCTTTTCCACCAACTGCTCAAGGCCCGGCTCATAAATAGGGATGTCTCCCTTGGCGAGCCGGGTAATCTTCTCCGCATCTATGTCCACACAGGTCACGTCAACGCCGAATTCGGCAAAGCAAGCGCCGGTGACTAACCCCACGTAACCCGTCCCGATAACCGCAATGTGCATTACTAAAAATACCCGCTGACAAGAAGTTCGTCGGACAAGCGAAAACCTTGCGGGCCACGCGCGAAAAGAAGATCACGTGACCCGCAAGGTGACAGTCCGTTGACAGTGCGCGCTGATGGTTCGAGCACGCAATTGTGAATGGCCGGTTAAGTTAAGCTATTTCGTCGGGCTGAGTTCGATAACCGTGCCGCCGAAATTCAGGTCGTTGTTGTGACGAGCGGCAAAGAGAGCCGCCGCGACCGCACCGCCAGCCGCCAGCAAGAGCGCCGCGAGCGCGCCGCCGCCGAGTTTGCCGAAGGTATCGGGTCTCGTCAGACGCGTGCAGCGAGTGCCCGGCTGAGCCGTTCCGGCAGTATCCTGCGAACCGGCAGCGATCTGGGCGACCTTGCTGCCCGCACGCAATTCAACGCGGCCAGTCTGGGTGGCAACGATGGTATTGCCGCATTCCGTGTCAACGGAGAAGGCGGTCGCCTGTGTGTTGTCCGCGACGGCTGCGCCGTCTTTGGTGTTGATGGTGGCCGAGACGCCAGCCGGAGTTGAAACGCGTGCGCGTCCCTGTTCGAGCATGCCGTTGATGCCCGTCTCTGTGAAGCTGAGCTTCATGGTGGAATCGGGCAAAAGCTCGACCCGACCGAGTTTGCCGAGGCTGACGACGGCGCTGGAGTTCTTGGCCGTGGTCACAGTGCTGTCGGAAAAGACGGTCGCACCGCTAATTGCGCTCTGGCCGTTGACGGTGACTTGCCCTGAAACTGACAGTTCGCCCGACGGCCCTGTTTGGCCTTGTTGTCCCGGAGTTGCAAGCGCGACCATCGAGGATACACTCAAGACGGCGACGGCCAGCAATAACGATATGGACTTACGGCTCCAAATTCTGCTGTACATTAATTCTCCTCCCGTAAAGTGAAAAAATTTGAAAGCGCGCCACGAACCTCGTCAGAGTTGAGCGGATGGAGTTTCTTCTGTCTCGCCAGTCCCATCCGAATTATATCCGCTCGCGCAAAACAACCCTTAAAAAAGCAGGCATGAAAAGCCATCGTGGGCTAACACATCCTGGTCTTTTTACACGAATCCTAGTCCTGTGTCAACAAACATTTACGTCGAATTCGCATTTACCGGACGTTAATATTCGGATTCCTTTGCAAGCAAAATAGCACGCCCCCCGCTCACTAGTCCAGACCTTATTTTAAGCCGCACGGAAAAACCCCTCCCGGACCGCCCCGCCAGCCTCGCCCCGGACCATTAAATGAGGGCACGTACACGGGCTAATCCTTGAAAATCTCTATGGTCATTTTCCCGTTCGTATCAATATATGCCCTGTACATCCCCGAACTGTTGAAGGGAGTAGTGATATTGCCTTCATGGTCCATCGCGATGAGGCCGCCGCCGCCGCCCAGCCGCCCCACTTTTTCGAGCGTCGTGCTGGCAGCCTCTTTGACGGAAAGCCCTTTATATTCCATCAAAGCGGAGATGTCGTAGGCGACGACCGTGCGTATAAAATATTCGCCGTCGCCCGTCGCGGAGACGCCGCAGGTCTTGTTATTGGCATAAGTTCCCGCGCCAATAATCGGGGAATCCCCGACGCGCCCGAACTTTTTATTGGTCATCCCGCCCGTCGAAGTCCCTGCCGCCAGATTTCCCTCCTGGTCCAGCGCCACCGCGCCGACAGTGCCATGCCTGTCCTCGTCGTTGGGAGTGCGCTTGCCGCCGCCGCCCTTACCGTTGGCCGGGGCGGACTGCTTCTGCTCCGCCTCCTTCTCGCGTTGCAGCCCCTGCCAGCGCTCCTCCGTATAGAAATATTTCTGGTCCACGAGTTGGACGCCCTGCTGGACGGCAAAGGCTTCGGCCCCTTCGCTGACCATCATGACGTGCTTGGACTTTTCCATCACCATCCGCGCGAGGCTGATCGGATTCTTGATGTGCTTGAGACCGGCGACCGCGCCTGCCTTGAGCGTCTTGCCATCCATGATGGAGGAGTCGAGTTCGTTTGTGCCCGCGTTGGTGAAGACGGCTCCCTTCCCCGCGTTGAAGAGCGGCGAATCTTCCATGATTCTGATTGCAGCCTCGACCGCATCCAGGCTCGTCCCGCCGTCGCCGAGAATTTTATAACCGGCCCTGACCGCCTCTTCCAGTTTATCCCTGTACTGCTTTTCGCGCTCCGGGGTCATCTTACTGCGCTCTATCGTGCCCGCGCCCCCGTGTATCACGAACGCGATTTTCGACTTTACAGGGACGCTCGTCTTGAGCTCGCCCGTGCCCGCTTTGACGGCCATCTGATTCAAAGATTTATCCTGTGCGCAGGCTGAAAAAGCCAGGCAGAGAATGCTGATGACGACTGAGCCGAATAGACTGATAACTTTGGGACGCACGACGCTTGCCTCCGCTCGCAGAAATTTTGAAGTTGAGAATAGATGAAAGACGCCCACAGCATATCACAAAAGGAGAGGCTAGAGACTAGAGGCTGGAGGCTGGGAAAAGCAAAAGCAGTTCTTCACTAGCCTCCAGCCTCTAGTCTCTAGCCCCTGCCTTTCTATTATGGCTCGACCAGTACCAGTAGACGGGCAGGCCGAGGGCGATGAGCAGGAGGCCCGTCACGGAGCGTCCGGGCGTTGTCCATAATGTATTCAAGAGCAGCCATCCCGTGACCAGCAGGAACAAGACGGGCACGACCGGATAGCCCCATGTGCGATACGGCCTCTCGGCATCCGGCATCCGCTTGCGGAAGATGAAGACCGTCGCCGTTGTCAGCCCGTAGAAAATCCACAGCCCGAAAATAGAGTAATCCGTCAGCGTGTCGAAGGAGCCTGAGAGCGCCAGCACTCCGGCCCAGAGAGCCTGCAAGATGAGCGCGCCCACGGGCACGCGCGTGCCCTTCGACAGCTTCGCCAGATTCTGAAAAAAGAGCCTGTCGCGCGCCATCGCATAAGGCACACGCGCGCCCACCAGCACGCCCACATGCAGCGTCCCGAAGGTAGAGGCCATCAGCGCCAGCGAGATTAAACTCACGGCCAGCGCTCCCAAAAACCTTCGCGCGACTTCCGTCGCCACAGACGAGGTGCTCGCAATGCTAGCGATTTCCGTCGGCGTCAAAACGTAGAAGTAGGCGAGGTTGGCGAAGATGTACAGGACCGCGACGAGCAGCATTCCGCCGATGAGCGCGAGCGGAAGATTACGCTGCGGATTCCTGACTTCACCCGCGACGAGCGTCAGATCGTTCCACCCGTTATAGGCCCACAAAGCCCCCAGCATCGCCGCGCCGAACCCCGTCACTCCGACGCGCGCAGCATCTCCCACGCCCTCACACGCGCCGCCCGCGTTCGCCATCGCCATGTGCGACCAATCGCCGCTCGCAAACGCGAACGCGCCGACGCCTATCCCCAGGACCAGCGCGATCTTGATGGCCGTCAGGAAGGCCGCGATTCTTCCGCTGACGATGACCGCCGCGCAGTTGATTAAGGTGACGAGTGCCAGGACCAGTAATGAGACGACCTGCAAGTTGCCGAAGTGAAAGGTCTGACCGAAAGCCTGCGTCGTGAAATAATCGCCGTCGAGTTTGCCCCCCAACAAAATGTTGAGAAAGATGGCGAAGCTGACGCTCATCGCGGCCAGACCGCCCGCGCGTGCGATGAAGAATTGCATCCAGCCGTAGAGAAACCCGACGGGAGGGCCGTAAGCTTCGCGCAAGAAAACATACTCGCCTCCGGCGCGCGGCATCATCGCCGACAGTTCCGCGTAGGTCAGCGCGCCCGCCAGCGAGAGCAGCCCCGCCGCGACCCACACAGCCATCACCATCCAGGGCGTCCCGACGTTGCAGGTCATGACGCGCGTCTTGAGAAAGATGCCCGTCCCGATGACGTTCCCGACGACAATCGAGACCGCCGCGACAAGGCTCAAGCCGCGTATCAATGTAATATCGCTGGAGATTTTGTCCGTCAATGATTATAGATGGAGGCTAGAGGTTAGAGGCTGGAGGCTGGTTAAAGCAAACTGTTTTTTACCAGCCTCTAGTCTCTAGTCTCCAGCCTCTTTTTTGCTTCCTGGTAAATGGAGAGCGCGCGTTGGGCCAAGTCCGTTGGGACGATGACGCGAAAGGGATGTTTGGCGACGAAGGGCTGGACGCGGCGTATGTTTGCGCCGATTGATTCGAGCGCGGCGACGGCTCGCTCGTCCGTCAACTCTTCGATGCCAAAGGCTTCACAGGCGCGTTTGAAGGCGCCGCGCAGGCGGTCCAGCGGCAGGTCGCGCGCGGCCAGCGCCTTGCCGCGCGCCTGAAATTCGCCAAGCGCGTAGAGCACCAACTGCTCCGTCTCGACTTCCTCCTGGCCCGTCTGTTTCTCGAAAAGTGTCGGCTGGCGCATGGGCTTTTGTGGCAACGCTGTCCCTGTGTTGGCCCAAAAATTTGCGGCCCGAAAATTTTTCACGGCACGCTGACGCGGCGCGGGCGGCTGTTGACCTGGTGATTCGCCGGAATCGTCTGGGCCGGGCCGCTCGTCGCCGGAGACTGAAGCGGCTGGGGCGGAGTCTGGCCGACCATAGGGTTCGTCGTAGAGTCCTTTTTAATCAACTCCGCCTGCTCGTAAGGGTCCAGCCGCGCGAAGACGTAGAAGAGTTCGCGCGAGCGCACGACGCCCAGGAACCTGAAAGTATGATTGAGCACAGCGCCCGTCGAGAGGCTTTCCGGCCTCGGCGGAGTCTCGAAGAGATTGCCGAATTCGTCGCGCGTCACGGCCTCAAATTCCGGCAGGTAATCATTCTTCGTCTCGCGCGCCAGCCGCACGGCTATCTGTCGCAGGGCGCGTATGCGATTGGTGTTGCGCAGGTAATATTTCTGGTTAATCTCGCGGCGGCTGGCGCGATCATCAACGACCTCCTGCTCGTTACGCAGGTATCCAAGGTACGCGCGCACGACCGGGCCAAACTCCTCGTCCGACTCCGACCGCGAACCCTGCGCTATGCCCGCGCCCGACCACGCGAGGCTCGCTATCAGGCAGACCAGGACCAACACAGCGAAGCGAAAAGCACCTCTTCCTCGTCTCATAAACTTTTACGACCTGAGATGCGCGCAAAGGTATTTGGGGGCGACGCGCACCAACGCTCAAAGTTTACCACACACGGCCCCGCATCCGTGCAAACATGAATCTCACTCAGTCAAGAGTCGGGAGTCGGGAGTCAAAGACATTTACAAAGAGGTGGCGAGCGTACGTTGCACGCCCTCAACCGGCGGTGCTACATTCAACAGTCAAGAGTCCAGAGTCTAAGAACGTTTTGAAGTTTAAGGTCTCGGATTTCAGGTCAGAGCCAACTGCTTTTGACTCTTGATTCACGACTCCGGACTCCCGACTTGTTATGACGACACAGGCAGAGATGGGCCAACGAGTGGCGCTCGGCATCAGCGGCGGGATTGCGGCTTACAAGGCTGCGGAAGTCCTGCGCGGCTTGCAACGAGCGGGGTGCAGCGTGCGCGTGGCGATGACCGAGCGGGCCTGCGAATTCATCACGCCGCTGACCTTTCGCGCGCTTTCCGGCTCGCACGTCATCGTTGACGATTACGCGCCGGATAACCCCGACCCCATCGCGCACATCACCTTTTCGCAGACAGTGGACCTTTTTTTAATAGCCCCGGCCACCGCCAACATCATCGCCAAGTTGGCCCACGGCGTCGCGGACGATTTTCTCACCTCGACTTACCTGGCCTGCAACGCTCCTGTCCTCATCGCGCCCGCGATGAACACAACGATGTGGAATCATCCGGCGACGCAGCGCAATCTCAAGCAACTGCGCGCGGATGGAGTGCGTGTCGTTGAGCCGGACTCCGGCGAGATGGCTTGCGGCACAATTGGACCGGGACGCTTGAGCGACCCCGAATTGATCGTCGCCGCCGCGCTGGATATTTTGCGAGAGAGAGCGCGGGATACGACTCAAGACCTGAAGGGAGAGCGCATCTTGATTACGACCGGCGCGACGCGCGAACAGATTGACCCGGTCAGGTTTCTCTCCAACAACTCTTCTGGCCGGATGGGATTCGCGCTGGCCGAAGCGGCTCGCGCGCGTGGCGCATCCGTAACGGTCGTCGCGGGCGCAACCACCGCGCAACCGCCCGCGCAGGACGTGAAGTTACTGCGCGCCCTGTCGGCGGAAGAGATGCTCAACGCGGTGATGAAGGAAGTGGAGGACGCGACTATCTTTATCGCCGCCGCCGCCGTCTCCGATTACAGACCCACTGAGCCTGCCGCGCAGAAGATAAAGAAATCCGTGGCGCAGTTGACCTTGACGCTTGAGCCGACGCCTGACATTCTCGCGTCTGTGGCCGCCTCAAAGCGCGACGGTCTGCTCGTCGTAGGCTTCGCGGCTGAGACGTTTGACGTGTTGGCCCAGGCCCGTGCCAAGCTCGAACGCAAACGTCTGGATGCCATCATCGCCAACGACGTGACGCGCGCGGGCGCGGGCTTTGACACGGAGACCAACATCGTCACGATTCTCACGCGCGGGAACGCGGTCGAGTTGCCCTTGATGTCCAAACGCGAGGCCGCGCATCGCATCCTGGACCAGATAGCGCGCTTGCGCTTGAACGTAGTCAGCGCTCAACGCGAGAACCTGGAGAATGCTCAAAACGAAACTGAATCCTTATCTGAGGCCGCGCGCATTCCGCAACTGGCGCGGAATGTGAAATAATTGCGAAGCGAACCACATGGCAGCCGATGAAAATCTCGCGGACTCTCTACGCGCGCTCGTTGAAGACACCGGCGAGTATGTCTCATATTTGCGCGAACTCGGCGTGACGTTCGTAGAATCTGCCGTAGAGTCTGCGCGCGGCGGGTCGTCGCCAATCGCGTCATCAACCATCGCGTCGCCGCCGGAAATCAAGAAGGCAGAGGCGCGGATAACACCGACTGCGGCGCAACGTGCGGCGCTTGAGCGCAACGCGCGGGCGGGCACGCACGCTGCTGCTGCTGTTTCGCCTCCGCCCGTTAATTTGCAAAGCCCCCAGGACAGAGATTCGACGCACACTTCACAGGGTCAAACGGACATGGCTACACGAAAGACGAAAAAATATCCTGACGCAGTACCACCGCCGCCGATGGACACGCTCTTCGGCGAAATCACGCCGCAGGACGAAGAGAGTCTGCCTCAGGCCAATGAAACGCTCGAAGATATTTGGACCGATATAGGCATCTGCATGCGCTGCCCTTTGAGCGAGAGCCGGACGCGCGTCGTCAACAGCGAGGGCAATCGCCAGGCGCGTTTGATGTTCATAGGCGAGGCTCCGGGCGCGGATGAAGACGCATCGGGGCGTCCCTTTGTCGGTCGCGCGGGCCAACTGCTCAACAAGATTATCGAAGCCATCGGCCTCAAGCGCGAAGATGTCATGATAGGCAACGTCAATCGCTGCCGCCCGCCGCAGAATCGCACGCCGACGCTGCAAGAGGCGCACACCTGCAAGCCTTTTCTCCTGCGCGAAATCGCCATCGTGCGGCCCGAAGTGATCGTCGTCCTCGGCAACACGGCGATGAAAAACCTGCTCGACACCAAAGAGGGCATCACGAAGCTGCGCGGGAAATTTCAAGACTACAAGGGCATCAAGGTGATGCCCACGTTTCACCCAGCCTACCTGCTCCGCGACCCCTCCAAGAAACGCGAAGCCTGGGAGGACATGAAGACCGTCCGCAACTTCCTCGACGGAAAGCTAAAAGAGTGACGAGTGACAAGTGAAGAGTGAGAAGCAAGAAAAAACAGCGATGAGTGATAAGGGATAAGCTTTTATTTATGTTTCACCACTCATCACTTGTCACTCATCACTTGTTTTAACTTGTCACTCATCACTGGTCACTTGTCACTGTACTTATGCAATCATCACTGTTTGATGAGACGCCCGCAGAGGGGCCTGTTGAGACGCTGGCGGAGGTCAACGCGGAGCTTTTGCAGCGCGGCAAGGCAATGCCGCAGTTTGCCGGGCGCATCTTTATTCTCGGTGAAGGCAACGTCGGCGCGCGCGTCGCGGTGGTCGGTGAATCGCCCGGCCCGCCGGACATAGACAGCGGTCGGCCCTTCATGGGTCCGGCGGGACAGATGCTCGAACGCATCCTCGCCAGCATCAATCTCAAGCGCGATGAGTGCTATCTCACCAACACCGTCAAGTACATCAGCAGCGGCGATGAGTTAACGCCCGAAGTGCTCTCATTCTTCACGCCTTACTTACACCGCGAACTCGCCGCCGTGCGTCCGAGGGCGATTATCGCTTTCGGTAATACGCCGACGCGCGCTCTGCTCAGGACCAAAAAACCCATCTCGCAAATGCGCGGCGAATTCCACGATTATTACGGGATGCAATTGATGCCGACTTTCAATCCCGCCTACCTGCTGCGCGACCCTTCCAAGAAGCGAGAGGTCTGGGAAGACATGAAGCGCGTGCGCGCTCTTTTACAAACGGCCTCATAGCTGTCATTTTATTTCTCGTGCAGAGAGACACAGCAGCCCGGTCAAAACTTTCCGCCATCAACCAGACACGCGAGGGCGTGCGCCATCCACCGCCGCTTTACGCGGAGGTCGCCGTGCCCTTGCGCGTCGCGCAGACGTTTACCTATCGTCTCCCGCTCGCTTTGCAAGCGGACGCGCAGTTGGGCGCGCGGGTGCTCGTGCCCTTCGGGCGCAAACGCATCACGGGTTATATCGTGGCGCTGTTGCAAGAGTTGGAGGCGGGCGCGGATGTCCTGGAAGAGGATGTCAAAGATGCGGAGGAACTGCTTGACGCGGAGCCTTTGCTGACGCCGGGGATTCTGGAAATCACGCGCTGGGTCGCGGAGTATTACGCCGCGCCGTGGGGTGAAGTTTTGAAAGCGGCCCTGCCAGCGGGTCTCAACGCGACGGTCGAGCAGATTCTCTCCATCACGCCGGAGGGACGCGACGAACTCTCGCGCCTCCCCATCAATCGCACGGCGACGGCCAAGGCGCGCACGCTTCGCATCGTCGCGGATGAAGGCGAAGTTTCCCTACGCACCATCGCGCAACACATCGGTGAGGCTCGCACCTCTGCCATCGCGCGCGAGATTGAGCGCGCGGGCTGGGTCAAGCTCTCTCATCGCGTGCGTTCCGTGCTCGCCAAAGTCAAAAGGCGCAAGGCCGTGCGTCTCCTGCCGCCACAGGAACACGCGGGGCCGTCCGTCGCGCGTGCGCTCACAAGCGGGCAACAGAGAATTATCGAAACGCTCATCGCGGAAGGCGGCGAGATGTCATTCGCTTCTCTGCTCGAAGCGGCGGATGCGAGCGCCTCTACGATTCAGTCTCTGGAGAAACGCGGGCTGGTCCGGGTATTTGTACGCGATGTGCGCAGAGACCCTTTAGCGAATGCGACGCTGCCGGGCAGAGAAGAACTCGACTTGACGGCTGAGCAAACGACGGCCCTGCGCGCCATCGAAGCCCCTCTGCGAGAGGGACGCTACGCGGCCTTTCTCCTGCACGGAGTGACGGGCAGCGGCAAAACAGAAGTCTATATTCGCGCCATGAGCGCGGCGCTTCAGAGCGGACGCTCCGCGATGATGCTCGTCCCCGAAATAGCCCTCACGCCCGTCTTCTCAAGACGCCTCCGCGCGCACTTCGGAGATCAGGTCGCCATCTTTCATTCGTCTCTCACGACCGGAGAACGCTTTGACGAGTGGAGTCGTTTGAAGAGAGGCGAAGCGCAGGTCGTCATAGGCACGCGCTCCGCAGTCTTCGCACCCGTCTCCAACCTCGGCGTCATCATCATAGACGAAGAACACGAGACCTCTTATCGCCAGCAGGAATCGCCCTACTACAACGGGCGCGACACAGGGATAGTCCGCGCCAGCAAGGAAAACGCGGTCGTCGTGCTCGGCTCCGCGACGCCCTCTCTCGAATCCTTCCACAACGCGCGCGCAGGGAAATACACCTACCTGCAATTGCCGAATCGCATCGCTAACCGCGCGATGGCCCGCGCCGAAATCGTAGACATGCGCGAAGTCTTTTCTCAACACGGCAAGCCCGAAGTATTTTCGGACCAATTACTCGCGGCCATCGAAGAGACTCACCAGCGCGGCGAGCAGTCCATCATTCTCCTCAACCGTCGCGGCTATTCCAGCTTTGTCCTCTGCCGCTCCTGCGGCGAGAGTGTTCACTGCCCCAACTGCGATGTCACGCTCACCTATCATCGCAGCGAGATGAGCCTCGTCTGTCATTACTGCAATCACAGGCAGGGCGCGCCGCGTCAATGCCCTGCCTGCGCCGGAAAATATATCTACTACGTCGGCGAAGGGACGGAGCAGCTAGAGGAGATGCTACGCAAGCGTTTCCCCACTCTTCGCATCTCCAGACTGGACCGCGACACGACCTCGCGCCGCAAACTCTTCGAGCGTGCCATACTGGAATTCGGCGCGGGCGAACTGGACATGCTCGTGGGCACACAGATGCTCGCCAAAGGGCACGACTTTCCGAACGTCACGCTGGTCGGCGTCGTCTCGGTTGACGCGGGACTCTCGCTGCCGGACTTTCGTTCAGCCGAAAGGACCTTTCAACTAATCACGCAGGTCGCGGGCCGCGCCGGTCGTGGAGACCTCGCCGGGCGCGTCCTCATACAGACCTACCACCCGACGCACTACGCGCTCAAGCACGCCTGCGCGCAGGATTACGCGGGCTTTTATAACGAAGAGATTCACTATCGCAAAAATCTCAGCTACCCGCCCTTCGTCTCCCTCGCTTCGCTGCTCGTCCACGGCGAAGATTTGACACGCGCACAGACCACCGCCGCCGAAATCAGAAGAGCCTTAGATGAAGCCAACCGCGAGCGCCACTGTCGTATTCTTGGACCAGCCCCGGCCCCACTCGCGCGTCTCCGGGGCGAGCACCGCATCCAACTCCTCGTCAAATCCCGCAACCGCACACACCTGCGCCAGACCATAGACATCGCCTTCGCGGAAACAGCCGCGCGCGGCCACGACCTGCGCGCCGTCAATGTGGAGATTGATCCGATTAATTTAATGTGAAGATGTGCGCGCTTCACCGCTCATGCGCTAAACTTCCAGACATGAAAATCTCAGAACTGGCGCACCTGACGGGTGCGAGCCTTGAAGGCGCAGACGCCGAACTGGAAATCAACGGCGCGGCTGGGCTGGATGATGCCGTTGCGGGCCAGGCCACGTTTCTGTCTAACCCGCGTTATACGCCGCGTCTCAACACGACGCGCGCATCCGCCGTCTACGTCGGCGAAGGCGTCCCGGTGGAAAGAGACATAGCCATCCTGCGCGCGCGCGATCCTTACCTGGCTTACACGCGCGCGCTCAGGCTCTTTCATCCAGAACCGTTGTTCGAGCCTTTCATTCATCCGGCGGCGTTCATTGATGCGACGGCGAGCGTGGCGTCGGATGTCTGGATTGGCGCGAGCGTGGTCATCGGGCGCGAAGCCATAATTGGACCAGGCGTGCGTCTTTATCCGAACGTGACTATCTACGACGGCGCGCGGGTCGGCGCTTCGTCCGTCATACATTCGGGCGCGAGCATCCGCGAGAACTGCGTGCTGGGCGAGCGCGTGGTCGTATACAACAATGCGGTGATTGGCTCGGACGGCTTCGGCTATGCGAAGGATGAAGAGGGCCGCTGGCTGAAGATTCCGCAGGCGGGCCGCGTCGTCATAGAAGATGACGTGGAGATAGGCGCGGGCGCGACGATAGACCGCGCCTCCGTCGGAGAGACGCGTATCAAGCGCGGAGTCAAGATTGATAATCTGGTCCAGATAGGCCATTCATGTACCGTTGATGAAGACTCTTTGCTCTGCGCGCAGGTGGGCCTCGCGGGTAGCTCGCACATCGGGCGACGCGTGATTCTCGCGGGACAGGCTGGCGTCGCCGGACATCTGACCATCGGCGACGACGTGGTGCTGACGGCCAAGAGCGCGACGAGCCATGATATTGCTCCGGGCAAAATCATCTCCGGCATCCCCGCTTTCGATAATAAGGAATGGCTGCGCTCGACCGCCGCCTTCCGTCGCCTCGGTGAGATGCACAGAACGATTCGCGCACTCGCAACGCGTCTCAAGGCTCTGGAGAAATCTCTGGACCAGTCGCAATAGAAACGTGTAGAGCAAAGATGCTCCGCCACTTTGATGAGAGACAAGCTATCGCTTCATCGGGTTGGAATTTTAGGTGACTGCGCCGCCGTCAACGATGACGACCTCGCCGTTCATGTAGCTGTTGCGGTCGCTGGTCATGAAGGCGGCTATCTCCGCGAGTTCGGCGGGTCGTCCGGGCGCGCCTCTTGAGACCCAGAAACTATGCATCTGCATCAAGCGTTCGGGCAGCGTGTGCGCGAGGTCCGTGTCGAAGATGCCTGCGGCGATGGCGTTGACGGCGACGCCGAAGGTCGCCGCTTCGCGCGAGAGACATTTGGTAAAGCCTATGACAGCCGCCTTGGAGGTCGCGTAGTGGACGGAGGTCGGCAGCGAGCGAATCGCGCCGATGGAAGTGATGTTGAGAATATTTCCCTTGCGCTGGCGAATCATCTGCTTGTAGATGGGCTTGGTGACGGCGAACAAACTGTTGACGTTCGTGTTGATGACTTCGTCCCACGCTCTATCAGTCGTCGTGGCGAAGTTGTCGCCGCGATTGATGGCCGCGTTGTTGACTAAAATATCTATCCCGCCCCAGGCTTCCACGAGTTCGCGCGTCATCTTCTTGAGGCCGACGCGGTCCGTCACGGAAATCTTGTAACTGACGGCGCGTCGTCCAAGCGCGCGAATTTTCTCCAACGTCTCCGCCGCCAGGTCTTCGCGCGAGTTGAAATTAAAGGCCACGTCCGCGCCTTCTCGCGCAAAGACTTCGCACATCGCAGCGCCCAGCCCGCGCGTCCCGCCCGTCACAAAGGCGCGCTTTCCTTCAAGCAAAAGACTCACCGATTGGGGTTCTCCAAAAAAAGCCCGCTTCGACAAAACGAGAGCGGGCCGGATTAAAATACTTGATCGTTGTCGAGATAAAGATTAAATCTCGAAAGACACACAGCCGTCAACCGTCACCACAGAGAGAGCGGCTTTAAGTCGTGCGCGAGTCAACCAGAAAAGACTCTTCGCGCGCCATCACGGGGGCGGGGATGAGCGCCGTTATCTCCTCCACGATGTGCCTCGTCGAGTGCGGAATCGCTAAGCCCACTGTAGCCGCGCGCATCGCCGCGTAATGCTTTGAATCATCCAGCATGCGACGGACGATGGGCACGATGTCCGTCGCGTGTTGCAGGAGGACTCCCGCGCCGCGCTTGACGATCATGTTGGCCGCGCCAGCCTCCTGCGGCATCGGCGGAGTGGTCCCATCAGCGATGATGGGCAGACGACATGAGAGCGCCTCGAAGGTCGTCAGGCCGCCGAGTTTTGAGATCATCACGTTGGCCGCGCTCATCAACTGCTCGACGTGCTCGGAATAGCCTATGACTTTAATCGGAAAGTTGGCCTCGTTGGCGATGGATTCGGCCTCTGCCCTCAACGACTCGTTTTTGCCCGCGAGGAAAATCGCCTGCACGTCCAATTCCCCGCGCACGAGTTCGCGGAAAATCTGCGGAATATTCCCGCCGCCGACCCAGCCCGCGTTGACGAAGACAGTGAACTTTTCCGGGTCCAATCCCAGAGCGGTGCGCGCGGCCTGCGCCGCCTGCTCGCCCGGAAACTGGAACTTCGGATGGACAGGCATCCCGGAAACCTTGATGCGTTCGGGCGCGACTCCGTAATCAATCAACTGCCTTCGCGCGTCCTCGCTCGCCACTAAATAGAGCCGCACGTCGTCGCAGGCCCAGCCCTTCCAGAATCCATAGTAGGGGTCCGTCACGACCGTCACGAGCGGAATCGTGTCCGCCAGTCCGAGGTCTTTGAGGACGCGCCCGACGATGTGCTGCGTTAAGGGATGCACGCTGACGACGACGTGCGGGCACCAGCGCTCGAATAAATTTCGCACGTAACCGACGCAGCGACGATACACAAACTGGCGCGTCTCCGGGCGAATCCGATTCATGGTCCAATAAAGATACTTCATCCAGTGCTGCTTATTGCAGAGCATCCAGTTGTATAACCGGACCATCTTTTCCGACACCGAATGAGACTCTTCAACGGCGCGCACGACCCTCACGGCATAGGATTGACCCGCGAAAAATTTCTGCACGCCAGCCATAATCGCCGCCGCCGCCGAACGATGGCCGCCCCCCGTGTCAGACGAGATGATTAAGATTTTGGGAACCCTTGCACGAAACATATCAATTGCGAATTGCGGATTGGCGATTACCGAAATCTGGAAGCAAACTTCTCAGATTCTTCAATCCGCAATCCGCAATCATTCAGGCTTTGACCGTCAGGCCGTCAATTTTCTCCTGCTCGCGTTCGACATCGCGGCGGGATTTTTTCATCTCGCGTTCAAGCCGCTTGATTTGTATCAAGTGCTTCGGGTTGAAGGGCAAGCTCGGATAATAGCTGTTCGATTCATGCGTGCAGAAGCAGCCGTCTGCGGCCTTCTTGCGTCGCTCTTTCATCGCGGGCGAGAGCCAGAGTTTCTGAAAATTCCAGTCGAAGTCCCGCAGGTTGCCGATGGGGGCCAAATTCTCGCAGGAGGAGACGGTGCCCTCGTCGTAAATGACGCCGCCCGCAGTGCCCGCGTAACAGGTCATCTGCGCCTGCTGCGTCTCCTGGGTTTTGGCGATGAGGCCGTGCATGTAAATATCTATCGCGGCCTTAAAGTAACCGGCCTTGCCGCCGTAGTTGTTCTTGATAGCGGCGTGGCGCGAATCGTCGTCAATCATGTGGGCCAACTTCGCGTAGCGCGAGTGATCTATGTCCAACTCGACGGGGTCCGCTGAGGGCGGGCGTATGTAATTGAAGTTGACCTTGTCCGGCTTCAAGTCGTACTTCAAGAAATCGTACCACTCGAAGATTGTGTCCTGATTCGAGTGCATGAAGCAGGTGCAGGTCTGTATGTCCAGCTTCGGATACTCTTTCTTGATGGTCTGAAGTTGCCGCGCGGTGTCAATCGCGATGTCCCATGAGCCAGCTTTCTGTCGAATCTTTTCGTGCTGGTCCTTGAGGCCGTCAATGCCGAGCGCGACCGTCACGTTGAGGTCCGGGCACTCCTGCAAGATACGCGTCACGTCCGGGATGATACGCTTCTGTATCTGCCCGTTCGACATCAGGTAGATTGATTCGAGCCGGTTGTTCCGGTAAAAGGCGCGCGCGATTTCCGGGATGTCCTTGCGCGTGAAGGGTTCGCCTCCGGCGAGTATGAGCACGCCTAAACTTCCGCCGAGGGTCTCGGAGATGCGCTCTATCTCGTGCGTCTTCATCTGCAATTTCTTGCGCGGGCGATCATCCAGTTCGTCCGTGAAAAAACAGTGCGTGCAGCGCATATCGCAGACGCTGGTCACCAGTATATTGAGCAGCACGGGCGCAAAAGGTTGGCCCAAGGCCAGCTTCGCGTAACGCTTCAACAGTTCTTTTGTCGTGTAATCCATGATTATTCCTTCAAAACAACGCGCGCACATCACTTCTTCGGAGGCGCATCCATGTCACCGTGCGAGGTGACACTCAAACTTAACTGATACGGTATTCACTCCGCCTTGTCAACGCCCTGAGCGGCGCGCCTGATACTCTCCCATGCCGGAACTTTAGATGCTAGGAAACGTTATTTCGGTCGCTGCGCCCCTGGATACCGAGCGCCTTCATGCGGCGGTAGAGATGGCTGCGGTCAACGCCCATTAATTCCGCCGCGCGCGAGACGTTGCCTTCGGCTTCGGCCAGTTTCTTCTGTATAAACTCGCGGTGATAGGCGTCCGTGGCTTTCTTGAATGAGGGGAATCTGAAGGAGACCGCCGGAGGCTCTTCGCCGCCGAGCGGGGGCAGGTCGCCCGCCATGACTTTGCCCTTGGCGTGCATGATGACGACGCGCTCGACCGTGTTTTTGAGTTCGCGCACATTACCGGGCCAGGAATAGTTCTGCATCGCGTCCATCGCATCCGGCTCGAAGCGCTTGGGCCGCTTGCCGTAGGCTTGAGAAAATTTCTGGTTGAAGTATTCGACCAGCAGCGGCACGTCTTCGAGCCTTTCGCGCAAAGGCGGCAACTCGAACGGAATGACGTTGAGACGATAGAAGAGATCGGAGCGAAAATTTCCCGCCTCTATTTCCAGGTCCAGACGCTTGTTAGTGGCGGCGATGACGCGTACATCCACGCGCACGCTCGTGCCGCTCCCGACAGGCTCGAAACGCTGCTCCTCAAGCACGCGCAGGACCTTCGCCTGCACGCGCGCGCTCATGTCTCCGACCTCATCAAGAAAGAGCGTCGCGCCGTCCGCCAGTTCAAACTTCCCTTTCTTGGCGGCGGTCGCGCCCGTGAACGCGCCCTTGATGTGCCCGAACAATTCCGATTCGACAAGCTCTTCCGGGATGGCCGCCGAATTGACTTCGATGAAGGGCGCGCTGACGCGTCTGGATTGCGCGTGGATGGCGCGTGCGACCAGTTCCTTTCCCGTCCCTGACTCGCCGGAAATCAACACGCGCCCGTCCGTCGGCGCGACCACTGCGATCTGCTTACGCAAGGCGCGCATCGCCACAGAGTCTCCGACCATCGCGTAATCCTGATTCAACTCCGCTGAGAGTTCCGCGTTGACGCGTTCAAGCTCTCGCTGGCGCAAAGCATTACGCACCGTCAGGACAGTCTTTTCGATGGACAAAGGCTTTTCTATAAAATCGAACGCGCCGAGTTTGGTCGCGCGCACAGCCGTCTCTATATTTCCATGACCGGAGATAATGACGACCGCGCTCTCCGTCCCCATCGCGCGCAATTGCCGCAGGGTCTCCAACCCGTCAATCCCAGGCAGCCACACATCCAGCAGCACACACCCAAAGGCACGCCGCTCGACGGCCTTCAAACACTCCTCGCCCGTCGCCACCGTCTCAGCCGCGTATCCCTCATCCTCCAACACGGCCTTCAACGTCTCGCGTATCCCGCGCTCGTCATCAACAATAAGAATTGATTCAGACATAAGAACACAAAGGTCCAAAGTCCAGGGTCCGAAGTCCAAAGTCGAAGAACTGTGTCTGACTTTGGACATTGGACTTTGGACTTTGGACTGTTTTATACATTCGTCGTTGGAATTTCGATGATGAATTTAGCGCCGCGCGGGTGATTGGCTTCGGCGCGGATGCGCCCGCTGTGGTCCATGATGATGCGTTGGACGATGGCGAGGCCGAGACCCGTGCCGCGACCGCGCGTGGAGAAATAAGGCTGGAAGAGTCTGGTGAAATTTGAGCCGGGAATGCCGTGGCCCGTGTCCGTAACTTCTGCGAGGAGGAGTCCGCGCGCCGGGTCGTGGGCCGTCGCCAGGGTAATGCGCCGCTCGCCGTCGCTGTCGGCCAGGGATTCCAGCGCGTTGTCTATGAGGTTGACGAAGACGCGGCGCAGTTGTTCGCTATCGAGCATCGCGGCGGGCAAGGTGCGCGCCAGATGAACGTCCATCCTGACTCCTTCAAGACGGTCCTCATAGAGCGCGATGGCCTGCCGTACGACCTCGTTCAAATCCGCGACTTCCAGGCGCGCGTGCGGCAATCTGGCAAAGCGCGAGAACTCGTCCACCATCGCCTTGAGGCCCGCGACCTCGCGCGTGATGGTCTGTGTGCATTCGTCAATCACGCTGGCGACGCGTGATTTCTCCGTCGCGGCATCGCCGTTTTTGCCGTTCGCATCGGCCAGACCGCCACCGTTCGACGAACGATGAAAATTTTTGGCGATGCGTTCGGCGGAAAGCTGAATCGGCGTCAAAGGATTCTTGATTTCGTGGGCCATGCGACGCGCGACCTCGCTCCACGCGGCGGCCCTCTGCGCCGTCAGCAGTTCGGACAAATCTTCTATCACGAGCACGACGCCGCGTCCCTTATCTTTCGCGCCCGCACTCAGAGCCGTCGCAGTCAGGGCGACCGGAATCGCTAAACCTTCCTGTCCCGCGACGCGCGCCAGTTCCGTCTGTCCGGTGGCGCTGCCCGTCCTGCGCGCGCGTCTCAGCAGGGGGTCCAGGACCGCGCGGTCTTCAGGGCTGGCGATTCCCGCGAGCGTGAGGTTCGCGTGCGGCTGCTCTGCCAGTCTGAGCATTTGCGCGGCGGCGGCGTTGAGGGTCGTGACGCGGTCGTTTTCATCGAACGAGATGACGCCGGTGGTCAAAGATTCGAGGACCGTTTCGATGTAATTACGGCGCTCTTCAAGGGCCAGATTTTTCTCGCGCAACTCCGCCGCGCCAACTTCTATACGCCTCCGATTCTCCGCCAGTTGGGCCGTCATCTGGTTGAAAGAGTCTGCGAGGAGCGCTAACTCGTCGTCGGCAATGGTCTCGACACGATGCTCAAGATTGCCGCGCGCCACTTCATTGGAGGCTTCCGCGAGAGCCTTAATCGGTGTCGCAATCCCGCGCGCCAGATGCAGCGCGGCCCACGTCGCGGCGAAGAGCAGGAGCAACGTCAGGAGGCCCAGCGTCGAGAGGCCCAGCGAGCGCACCTTGCGTTGCCCGCCGACGAGCTTTCTGTATTCTATCTCGGAATCCGTGATGCTCTTGCTCAGGTTCGAGTCGCTGTAGCGCGGCGGCACGACAAACAGGCTGCGCCCATCTCTCAAAGAGACGGAGATCACGTCGTAGTCGTTGCCGTCAGTCAGGCTCAAATCGTTGCCGCCCGAAATGCGCGCGACCTCCAAAGCCTTGCTCACCTCTTCCAGTTCGGAGGCGGGCAGCCGAGCCATACTCTTCGCCCTCACTTCGCCCTTCTGAGAGATAATCTCAATCGCCGCGAGATGACCGTTGGCGACCTGCTTCGCGAGAAAACTTTCATCGCCGAGTGCGGGCTGTTCATCAATCATCGTCGCCAGCATGTCGGTCGTGTACTGCGCGTTGCGCGCCTGGTTGGCGAAAGCCTCGTGCCGTACTTCCTTGACCACATCTTCACGCAACCCGCCGAACCACTTCTCCAGCGAACGATTGAGAAAGAGATACGAGAAGAAGGCCATCGCCGTGATTGGCAAGAGACTGACGGCGATGAAATAGACGACCAGCCGCGTCTTAATCTTCGAGCCGAGTTGACGCTCGCGGCGCTCGCGCCTGAGCTTCAACAGATTACGCACGAAGATAAAGGCGAAGACGATGAAGGCCACGAAGTTGAGCGAAGAGAGCGCGTAGAGCAGGAGCGTGTCCGAGGCCGTGTCGGGCGGAATAAAGGTCCAGAGCCACAATTGCTGCGCGACCAGCACGGAGAGCAGAAAAAGGACCAGCCCGCCGAGCAACCACGGCGCGGTCCGCCTCCGCCGCTTGACAGGCTCTTTCATTTCCAACTCGTCATGTGATTTTGATTGTTGACTCATCAGGCCATGCTCTGCGGAGAGTTTATCACACGTTGCCCGCTTCCCCGCCCGGTGCTCATAGAAGTTTAGTAGTTCACTTTGAGTTGAAGGAGTATGAAAGAGGAGTTCAACACCGCAGACACAGAGCGCACAGAGGACGCACAGAGTTGTTGAATATTCTTCTCTGTGCGTCCTCTGAGTCCTCTGTGTCTGCGGTGGTGAATCTGACCGTCCCTCACACTCAAGATCAAAGTGAACCACTACTCGCAGGAGTGTCACGATGAGCAACTTCGGTTAGAATGTAAGCGGTCTCTGATGGTCAGGTTCGCTCCCCTGCATCGCATGGAATTTCCAGACATTTTTATCAACGACGCGGGCCGTCTTCGCAGCGGCTGGCGCTTCTTCATCTTCATCGCCGCCTATTTGCTCGTCCTGATGATGCTCGGAGGCGCGTTGACGCTCGCTCTCGTGCTTGTGCTCGGTCCGGCGGCGGAGTCTGTTCAAGAGAGCAGTTTGAGTTTTATCGCGCAGGCCGTCTTGCTCTTCACTTCGGCGGCGCTCGTCGGGTGGGGCTGCAACAAGTTTTTGGAGGAACTGCCGTGGCGCGCGCTCGGCTGGGCCTTGCATCGCGGGTGGCTCCGCGATTGGTTGATGGGGACGCTCGTCGGCGCGCTCTCGCTCCTGCTGGCGGCGGGCATCGCCACAATTGCGGGAGGCTTGCGCTTCGCCTTCGTCGCCGGAGAGATGCTGCCCGCCGCGTCTCGCACGCTGTTCGGTTCCGCCCTCATCTTCATCTGCGCGGCGGCGGCTGAGGAAGTCATGTTTCGCGGTTATCCGCTCCAGACGATGACGAGGGCGCGTCTCGCATGGGTCGGACTCCTCCTCACCTCTGTGCCTTTCGCGCTGGTCCATTTATTCAACCCGCACGTCGCGCCTGTCTTTACCTTTTTGAATACGGCGTTGGCCGGAGTGTGGCTCGGCGTCGCGTACCTGCGCACGCGCAGCCTCTGGTTTCCGCTCGGCGTACACTGGTCCTGGAATTGGAGCATGGGCGCGATTCTCGGCCTGCCCGTGAGCGGCATAGAGAAGATTACGCCCGCGCCGCTCTTCCGCTCCGTGGACATCGGCCCGGCCTGGCTGACAGGCGGCGCGTATGGCATCGAAGGCGGACTCGCCTGCACGCTCGCCCTCGCAGTTTCGACCCTCTTCATCTGGCGCACGCGCCTCCTAAACCAGACTCCTGAGATGAAACGCCTGACCGATGAAGAGAACCCGAAGAACAAGGAAGTCCAAAGCCTGGAGTCTGGAGTCTAGAGTCAAGAGCCAGAAGATTTTTCTTCTAGACTCTAGACTCCAGACTCTGGACTTATTGGTCCTTTTCGAGAAATAAAATTTCCCTTTGTTAACAGTCCCAGCCTGACCCGCGTCTTTAGAATCGTAAGGCGCATTTGATTGGTAAGAGTGTTGAGGAACGTTAGATGTACGAGGTTGAAGCGACAGGCGGACTGCTGCTGATGGTCGAACAGGATCCCAGGGAGGCCACCACCTCGCCCGTGAGGGAGAGGGGCGCGCATGTCTCGCTGGTGGAGTCCGTCCAGGCTGGCGACCGCGAGGCGTTCGGGCAACTTTACAAGCTTTATGCGCCGATGGTGCATGGGATTTTGCTGGCGCGCGTGCCCTTCGATGAGGTGGCCGATCTGGTCCAGGACGTGTTCCTGCTCGCCTTCAAAAAGCTGCACACGTTGCGCGACAACGCCGCGTTCGGCGGATGGCTGGCGATGATAACGCGCAATCACGCGATGAATTTTCACCGCCGCACACATGCCAGCGAAGAATTGACCGAAGACATGGCCCGCACGGATTCGAGAGCCAGCGAAGCGAGAGAAGTCCTCGCGATTATACGCTCTCTGCCGGACGCTTATAGAGAGACGCTGATACTACGCCTGGTCGAAGGCATGACTGGTCCAGAAATCGCGGAGCGAACGGGACTGATGCCGGATTCCGTGCGCGTCAACCTGCATAGAGGAATGAAACTGCTGCGCGAAAAGCTTCGAGGGGAGGAACGCATATGAGCGATTACCTATGGGATAAATCCGGCGAGCCGGATGCGGAAGTCGAACGCCTCGAAGAATTATTCAAAGACCTGCGCTACCAGCCGCGCGAACTGGAACTACCGTTGCTGGAATTACCTTTGAACGCGCAGTTGGCCCACGCCCCAGGGCGCAATTACTGGCCCGGTCTCGCGGCGGCGGCTTTGATCCTGATGGGCCTCGCGGGTTTCTGGCTGGTCCAGCATCGCGGCGAAGAGGTCGCGCAATCAAACGTCGTGGCTCAGGCCAATCAAGCCACTCAGGAGACACAGCCGACGCGAGAGGCGAACGCCGGAGAGGATTCCGGCGTGAGAGTGAACGCACCTCAGAAGGTGGATCAGAGACAGGCTGACTCAAGGGTTGAGTTGCCGCGTCGTCAGGCTCTGCCGCACATGGCTGTCAGGAGAAGGCAGGAGTTAGTTGGGCCACAGATGGTTGAGCCGAAGACGAAAGAGGCTTCACCTGACAGGCCGGAGGTCGCGGATGTTGGACCACAGCGACGCCTTGAACAGCAACGGGAGCGGGAGCAGCAGGCGGAAGGCTTACGCGCCAAGGAAGAATTGATGCTCGCTCTTCAGGTCGCCAGCACGAAGCTCAATCATGCGCAGAGAAAGGCCAGGGGGGGAACGTCTATTCCTGGTCCAGACAGCAAACCGGCTGCCCCGGCTAGAATTCCCTGGAATAAATCCAGATGAACGGAGCACTCATATGAAACAAATCGCTTTCTTATCTTTAAAAATATTCGCACTTTCGCTCGTCCTGACCTGCGCGGCGCTGCCCGCATGGGCGCAGAACGGCAAGCTGGAAATCAGCGGCCTGGACCATCTCGCCGCCAAGGCCAGCGAGACGGTTGATGTCAATATGGACGAACACCTGCTGCAAATGACGGCCAAGTTTCTCGGCAAGGACCCGGACGAAGCCAAGATTAAGGAAATCATCGCGGGCCTCAAGGGCATCTACGTCAAAAACTTTTCCTTCGACAACGAAGGCGATTACACGGCGGGTGACATAGAGGCGATTCGCTCGCAGTTGAGAGGACCCGGCTGGACCAAGTTTATACAGGTCCACAGCCGCCGTGACGGCGATAACGTGGAGGTCTACATCCTGACCCTCGGCGATCAGATACAGAGCCTCGCCATCCTTGATTTCGAGCCGAAGGAATTGACGGTCGTCAACATCGTCGGGCCTGTTGATATAGACAAGCTGAGCCAGCTTGAAGGCCAGTTCGGTATCCCTGACATGGACCTGGACGTGGAACGCTCCAACAAACCGCAGCCGAAAAAACAGTGAGCGTGGAGGGACACATGACAAAGAGATTGATAGCTCAAGCCGTCCTTCTCGCGGCCCTGCTCGGATACGCGGGAGCGCTCGAAGTCGCGCAGGCGCAAACGGCAGAATACGGCTCCGTCGTCAAACTCGTCGAATCTCACTTTCACGTCAAGCACAAGGGCACGCCCTTCATCGCCAATCTGGCCGTCAAGGTCGTGCGCCCACGCGGCGTCAGGGATTTCAAGCTGGCGACATTCGAGGACCAGGATTTCTCCGCACCGGGCGCGGACACGGAATTCGGCCTCGCGGTGCGTCGCCTGCTTACTCCGACGTGGCAGCCGCTGGTCCAGACTCGCAACCGGCGTGACGGCGAACAGACTTACGTTTACCTGCGAGAGGCTGGCGATAATTTTAAAGTCATGGTCGTGACCATCGAAAGGCGTGACGCGACCGTGTTGCAAGCGGAAGTCTCGCCGCAGGCGCTCGTCAAGTGGATTAAAGACCCGGAAAAAATGGGCCGGGAATTAAGAGACGGGGCCGAGAGCAACGAGCCTCAGTAAGCATTTCATAGACGGCCCGCATGATGTCCTGGGCCATCCGACTATTTTTTAATCGAAGCAGACTACCAATTCATTCCGAGAGGTGTGCGATGATGATGATGCAAGCCAAACTTTCTACCCTGACATGTGCGCTGGCACTGCTCTTGTGCGGCGCGTTCCAGAGCTACGCGCAGGAATCCGTAGCCGACACCCTGCGCGTCAATACGCGTGTCGTCTTTATGGATGCGCTCGTCAAAGACAAGAAGACGGGGATGCCCGTCAGCGATCTCAAGCAAGATAATTTCGAGGTCTACGATGAGGGCCAGCCGCGCAAGCTCTCTTATTTCACACGCGAAGGCGAGGCGCGCAAGCCGCTCGCGCTGGTCCTGGTGCTGGACCTGAGAGACGACGGCGCGGGAAGATTCCTGCGTCGCGCAGACATCCTCAACGCCATCAGCGCGGAGTTGGCGAAGCTGCCCCCCGAAGATGAAGTCGCCTTGATAGCTCTCTGCGAACACGACGGCAACGATAATCCGCTCTGGCTCACGCGCTTCACCAACGACCGCGCGAAGGTCTCTTCGGCCCTCAACAGCATCCCCGCCATGATGGAGCAAGAACAGAGGCTCAAGGAAGCGAGAGAGAAGGAGACGGAAGCATCCATCGCCACCGCCAGGAAAGAGAATTCAATCTCTATCAATATCAACAAAGGCGATAAAGACAAAGATAAGGATAAAGATAAGGGCGATTCCGCCACGACGAAAGAGCCTGAGATTAAACCCGAAGAGATAGCGAGCAGCACTCGTTATGAGGGCAAGAACGGGGCGGTCGTGACGCGCATCGTCAAGAAGGATGGGACGGTCATCACGAAGCGGGAAAACGGTAACAAAGAGAAGATCGTCGAGATAGAAAATGACCTGGACCTGTTTAGCGCGACCTCAGAAGTGACGGACCTGGCGATGAACGAGAAGCCCAACTCGCGCGTCTCGATGGTCTGGGTCTCGGACGGCCTCACGCCCATCTTTTTCGAGCAGCGCGAAGCCCTCGAAGAGATGCTCATGCGCTCCAACGTGACCTTCAACGCGGTGACGGTCGAAATGAAGACGACCTATAAACTGCTGCTCCCCATCGCCAAACCGATCACCAACTGGGTCGGCATGAGCATCTCAGGCAGCGCACAACGCTTCTCCAAACAGACGGGCGGCGAAGTCGTGCGCGTCCATCGCCCGGACGATTACGCGAAGGGCCTGAACAAGATTATCGGCAGCCTGAAGGCGCGTTACAGCCTCGGATTCACGCTCGCGGAACAGGACCAGCCCGACGGGCGCCTACATCAACTGGATGTCCGCGTCAAAGCGCGCGATGAGAAGGGCAAAGACCGCAAGCTCATCGTCAGCGCACGCAAGGGCTACTATGCGGTCAAGAAGGATGAGAAACAAACTGCTGCTGCTAAATAGAGACGGAGAGATGGAGCAATGAGTTTATCCCCGGAGGGGATGAATATGATAGCCGGGAGCGTCGCCCCCGGAACTCTCGCCATAACACAATTCGACCCTGAAGGGGTCGCACCTCAACCTTGAGTGTGAGACCCTTGCAGGGTCGAATTGTGTTGGCATAAGAGCACCGGGGGCGATGCCCCTGGCTATCATAGGTTGCCCTTACAGGGCACAGAGGAATTTCCAGTCGAACCTTTAAACTCCGAACTTTTAACTCTTAACCCCGAACTTTTTATCTTTCGTCAATCGGCACGTAGGGGACGTTTTGTGGGCCGATGTACTCGGCGCGCGGGCGTATCAGTTTATTGTTGGCGTACTGTTCAAGGATGTGTCCGGTCCAACCGCTGATGCGGCTGACGGCGAAGATGGGCGTATAAAGGTCCAGCGGAATGCCCATCATGTAGAAGGTCGAGGCCGAGAAAAAATCTACGTTGGGGTTGAGTTTCTTCTCGCGCCCGACGATTTCTTCTATCCGCCGTGACATCTCGTACCACTTCGTCTCGCCGCTGCGCTCGCCCATCTCTTTCGAGAACTGGCGGAAATGTGTCGCGCGCGGGTCTTCCGTTCTATAGACGGCGTGGCCGATGCCCATAATCTTGCGCTTCTCCGCGAACGCTTGTTTAAGGAACGGCTCGATGTTGTCCATCTCGCCAATCTCCAGCAGCATCCGCATGACGGCGGTGTTCGCGCCGCCGTGGAGCGGGCCTGAGAGAGCGCCAATGGCCGCCGTGACGGACGCGTACATGTCCGCGAGCGTTCCCGCGACGACGCGAGAGGTAAACGTCGAAGCATTCAACTCATGATCTGCTTGCAGAATCAACGCGACATCCATGACCTTCGCATCGTGCTCGGAAGGCATCTCGCCTTTGAGCATGTAGAGAAAGTTGGTGGCGATGTTGAGTTCAGGTTTCGGCTTGACGGGTTCCTGACCGTTGCGCAGGCGCTCGCCCGCCGCGACGATTGAGGACAACTGCGCCGTCAGGCGCGTCGCCGTCTTGACGCTCGCCTCGCGCGAAGTCTGGTGCGCGTTCTCGTCATAAAACGCGAGCGCGGAGACGGCTGTCCTGAGCAAGTCCATTGGCTCGGCATCGCGCGGAACGAGCCTTAGAAGTTCTATGACACCCGGCGGCAGTTCGTACCGCTCTGAGAGAGAATGCTTTAAATGGTCCAGTTCGTCGCGCTTTGGCAGGCGACCGTTCCAGAGCAGAAAGACGACCTCTTCAAAGGTGGAATTGTTCGCCAGGTCATGGATGTCTATGCCCTGGTAGATGAGCCTGCCTTCTTTTCCATACACATTGCCGATAGAGGTACTGGCAGCAACCACGTCCCTCAACCCGGCGGCAGGAGCCGGTGCGGCGGCAGCGTCTTTCGGACTATCCATGATTTAGCATCCTTTAAATTGTGATACCCCGAAGATAGCAAAGACGGTGATAAGAGACAAGCGAACATACAAGTCCAGAGTCTGAAGTCATGAGTCAAGAGCCGGAAGAGTTCTCTTCTTGACTCACGACTCATGACTCTGGACTCTGATTGATTGTCCGCGTTCGGCGTTGAGGGTCTTAGCGGCGCTGGCGCGGAAGGCGACGATTTCGAGAAAGCCTGCGCTGCCCCAGACCGCGAACAAAGTTTGCTCCTCGCTCGCAGAGTCCGCGTAGAAGCGGCGGAAGGTGCTGATGGTCTCGCCGTTAATCAGGAGCCGCGCGCCCTGCGCGATCATCTGCTCCGTCAAATCTTCACGCGTCAGGTTCGTCACGCAGTTGCCGAAGCGGTCTATGTGGAGGATGGAGGCTTGCATCTCTCCGCTCGCTGTCATAGCCGGAGCGAGCGGTGCGAGCTTCTGGTAATCCGTTATCTCATCTCCGAGTTCGTCGGCCCTTGTTCCAAGAGAGAGCGCGCCCGCGACGGGTGCGAAAACATCTCGCCCGTGAAAAGTCTCGCTGACGGGATGGCGGAAATATTTCGCGCGCGTCAGATGAAAGACGCGGCGATCCGTCTCGCGTTCGTAGATGTAACTGAACAGCCCGTTGTCCGGGCCAACAAAGAATTGACCCCCGCCCGTCACCAGAATCGGACGACGCGCAGAGCCGACGCCCGGATCAACCACCGCGACGTGAATGGTCGCGGCGGGAAACTCCTTGTACACGGCGAGCAGATTAAACGCCCCGGCCTGAATATCATGCGCCGCAATTTCATGCGTCAGGTCCAACACGCGCGCCCCCGCGTTGATGGAGAGAATGACTCCCTTCATCGCGCCGACGAAATAATCCGCCGTCCCGAAATCGGTTAGCAAGGTGATAAGCATTCAAGTCAGGAGTCCGGAGCCAAAAGACGGTTTGAAGTTTAGAGTCTCAAGTTTAAAGTTAAAAGCGACTGCTCAAGCTAAAAGCAACTGTTCTTGACTCCTGACTCCTGACTCTGGACTCTTTTACTGGATTCGCGTTTCGCCGGAGGTGCGGATGCGTAGTTGCTGGCCGCGTTCAAGGTGTATGTCGCCGCCGCTTGAGGTGAGGACGCGGCCCGTGCCGATACCGCCGCCGATGGCCGCGCCGATGGCTGCGCCTTTGCCGCCGCCCACGATGGCCCCTATGATCGCGCCGACGCCCGTCGAAGCGGCGACGGTCGAGACATCGTCTTTCGTTTTATCTTTGCCCTTGACGCCGCCTTCCGGGTCAACGTCGGCAGTGCCCGTGCCGTTCGGGTACACAACCTCTATGACCTGCCCGCTCATGTTGGCCCAACGATTATCTGCCAGGTGAATCTGCTCAATCGAAAGCTGTAGCTCGGATTTCCCCTTTATTTTTCCCGCGCGTTTGACACTGGTGACGCGCCCATCAATGATCGCGCCCTGATACTCCTGCGGCTCTATGACGCGCGCCTGAAATTTGTCGCCGCGCTGGCTGGCATCCGTCGAAAGACCGTTCAGGAGTTCGACGCGCATGACCGTGTCCGCCGGAATAGTAATTGGTCCACTTGAGTTGGTAGAGATTCCCGCGTTGGCGTTGGCGTTATTGTCAGGGTTGTTCTGAGAGTTTGAAGAAGAGTTGTCCGCCGTCGTGTTGGTGGAACCATTGTTGTCGTTGGTGTTGACCGGCTCTGTGTCGGCATCCGGTTTGTCAGCCGAGTTCTGCGACCTTGAAAGACCGGAGGGGACTGTCGAATCGAAACCGCGATGTTCGTAACCCGCGCTATAGCCGACCTCAAATCCCTGCCTGTAACCGTCGCGGTAATCTTCCACCCTGCCGTAGCTTGCCGCATAGGCGCGGTCGGCGCGGCGGTAATCATCCTTATTGCGGTAATCGCGCGCGGCGTTGTCCGTCGAATCGGCATAGCCGGACTGGAAGCCGTCCGAGTAGCCCGTGCGATAGCCGCGTTCAAGCGCACTCGTTGATGACGTGGATTGCTGCGCGGCGGCGTTGGGAATCGGGCGAGCGTTTTCAAGACCGCTCGCGCTCGCCACGGTCAACGCGGAGGCCAGGCCGAGCGTCAAAGCCAGAGAGGCCAGGGCAAAGCTTTTTGAAATATTCATGATGCGTCCTTCCATAACAGTAGGCTCAAGCAGGATGGACAAGTTGTTCCACAAAAGGGACTCGCCTGCTCTGAAATTTCAAGGCCGTCAGGGATGCTATCACTAAGACGGCCCGGCGCAACAATTTTTTGCGCCCTTGACGCCTCGCGCGCCTGCGCCCTAGACTCTTCGCGGGCAAACATTTTGCGAACAAGGCGTTGAATATCTTGTGCGGAGCGACGCGAGGCGGGACAGGGAGAGACGCTCTCAACCCCATCTGATGCGCCCCGCGCCCCGCCGGGTTGGACAACACAATGCTGATTGCGGAATTCGGATTGCGGATTGAAGAAGCTGAAGGCGTGAAACTGGCGTCTTAATTCTTAAATCCGCAATTCACAATCCGCAATCCGAAATCGTTATGATTCTACGCAGAGTTTATCTGGACCACAGTGCGACGACCCCGGCGGACCCGCGCGTGGTGGAAGCGATGTTGCCTTTTCTGACGGAGAAATTCGGCAACGCTTCGAGCGTCCATTTTTACGGGCAGGAGGCGCGGGCGGCGATTGACCGCGCGCGGCGCGAAGTGGCTGCGCTCATCAACGCGAGGCCCAACGAGATAGTCTTTCTCTCCGGCGGCACGGAGGCCAACAACCTGGCGATACGCGGTCTCTGCGAAGCGAGCGAAGCACATGGCCGTCACCTCATCACTTCCGAGATAGAGCATTCATCCGTGAGGGGAATCTGCGACGCGCTCGAAAAACGCGGCTGGGAAGTGACGCGCCTGCCCGCTTACGAAGACGGCATCGTGCGCGCCGAAGATGTGCGCGATGCTCTCAGGCCAGACACGGTCCTCATCACAGTCATGCTCGCCAACAACGAGATCGGCACGATTCAACCCATCGCGGAAATCGGAGAATTAATCCGCTCGATGCGCGCAAGTGGCCGTCGGCATCTCTGGCTTCACACGGACGCGGTGCAGGCCGCAGGGAGAATGCATCTCGATGTTGAAACGCTCGGCTGCGATATGCTCTCGCTCTCGGCTCATAAGCTCTATGCGCCGAAGGGCACGGGCGCGTTGTTCGTGCGGCGCGGCGTGCGGCTCATGACGCAGAACATAGGCGGTCATCAGGAGCGAGAGAGACGCGCGGGCACGGAATCGGTCGCGGGCATCGTCGCCTTTGGCGAGGCTGCGAAACTGGCCGCGCAGGAATTGGACCAGCGCGCAACGCATGTCCGGGCCTTGCGCGACAAATTCGAGGCGGGCATCCCCGCACGCGTGCCGGAAATAGTCTTCAACGGCAACAGGGAGCAGCGACTGCCGCATCTCTCCAACATCTCCTTCCGCTTCATCGAAGGCGAAGGCTTGCTCATTAACCTGGACATGCAGGGCATAGCCGTCTCGACCGGCTCGGCCTGCTCCTCAGGCTCGCTCGAACCCTCGCCCGTCATACGCGCCATCGGTCGCGACGACGAACTCGCGCGCGGCTCCATGCGCTTCAGCTTCGGCAAGGACAACAACGAAGAAGATGTTGACTACCTGCTCGAAGTCCTCCCCCGCGCCGTCCTCAATCTGCGCCGTCTCTCTCCGCTCTATCAAAAATATCTGGTCCAACAATCATCCACCCCGCAACCCGTAGGAGCGTAGGTTTGAGGTTTAAGGTTTGATGTCATGAGTACTCGAACAAAATTAAGTTTGGGTGGCTGCTGTGTCAGTCCCGCCTGCTTAAGCTGGGCGGGTCTCAACGCATAACACCCGCCCAGCTTAAGCAGGCGGGACTGACAATCAACGTAACTCAAAACTGAAAACTGACCTTGCCTTATTCCGAGACCTTCAAGGACCATCTTGCCAACCCGCGCAACGCTGGTGAACTTTCCGGTGCGGATGCGGTCGCGGAGGAGACGAATCCCGTCTGCGGTGATCGCCTGCGTCTCTCCCTGCGCCTGCGCGATGGCCGGATAGAGGCCGCGCGCTTTCTAGCCTACGGGTGTCCCGCGACGCTCGCCTGCGGCTCAGCGCTCGCGGCGATGATTGAAGGCATGACGACGCTTGAGGCCACGCGCATCACTCGCCAGCACATCGCCCAAGCCCTCGACGGACTGCCCGCCCGCAGGCAACACGCGGCGGCCCTCGCACTGGAAACCCTCCACACGGCGCTCAAAGCGGCGGCGGCTTAGAGGCTATCGGAACAGCCAGAGCAAAGCCTTCATCCTTATCCCGTAGGGGAGGCAAAGCATCCCGGCGCAATCTGAGAAGCGCGCAGGACGATGGCAGACGCTTGCCTGGCAAAGCCAGTGACAAGACTCGCAACGTCAATTACATGGCTGTCATCGTCAATGACAGCCACGTAATTGGCGATGACACGCGTGTAATTGACGATGACAGCCGTGTAATTGACGATGACAGCCATGTAATTGACGATGACACGCGTGTAATTGGCAATGACAGCCATGTAATTAAGGATTACACGCGTGTAAATGCCAATGACAGCCGTGTAATCCTTAATTAACGAGAGTTCGCCGTCAGAGGCTGACTGACAATCCGTCTGTGCCCTGTAAGGGATGACTATGAGAGCCGTGGGCAGCGCCCACGGTCCTCTCGCCACCTCACATTTCGACCCTGAAGGGGTCGTACCTCAACCCTGAGTGTGCGACCCCTTCAGGGTCGGATGCTATGTTGGACCAGGAACCGTGGGCGCTGCCCCCGGCTCTCACATGTATCCACTGACGCGGATAAGCTTGAAGGGGGTGCTCTGCCTGATGTCTAACTCACGTTAATTACATGGCTGTCATTGACGTTGCGAGGCTGGTCATTGACATTTACAGGCGTGCGATTGGCTTTGCCGGGCGAGTCACCGCCAATGATTAAAGCTTGAGCCTGATCGTGTCCGGGCTATTTATTCGTCGAGAGATAAACGGGACGGAAGATGGCCTTGCGTTTAGCGTGTTGAGGAGTGTCAGCGATTTTGATTTCTACTTTATGGGCGGGTTTGGCCTTCGAGGTCGGGGCGGGGTTGTAAGCGATGACATATTGCGTGTGCAGGTCGTGCGAAATCTCTGCGGCTATCGAGTTCAAATCTTCTCGCTTCTTCGGATAGAAAACACGCCCGCCCGTCTCTCTGGTGAGATGTTCCAGTAATTGGACCGATCTCTCGCGCGAGCCTTTCCCGGCGAATCCCCTTCCCGCTCCCGGTTCTCCCAACATGCCAATCACGAAGACCTGTATGTTTAGCTCGCGGAGTTTTTCAAGGAGCGTGTTCTCCGTATAGTGGCTGGCGCGGTCTTCGCCGTCCGAGATGAGAATGAGAGATTGATGAGATGCCCCGCCCGTTGGTGTTGACTGCGCGGCGAGACGCTGCGCGGCGAAATAGATGGCATCAATGACCGCCGTCTGTCCGCCTTCGACGTACATGCTTTCCAGCCCGCGCGTCAGGGCGTTAGAGTTCGACGTGAAATCCTGGACCACATCAATCTGTGACGAACTGACGAAACGAACGATGGCAGTCAGGTCGCCCGGCTGGTTGGCGCTGATGATGTTTTCGCTCGCTTCGATCATAGTATCTATCTGCGCGCGAAGCGAACCGGAGTTGTCAATCACGAGAGTATAGCTGACCGGGACGGCTTCCTTCTCGAAAAGGGTGATCTCCTGCGGCTGGTCGTCCTCAAAAACTTTCAGGTCTTCACGTTTCAAATCGTCTACGGCGTGGCCCGTCTCATCCGTCACTATCAAGTTGATTTTGACGGGAGACGAAGACGGGGCGGGCGCGATTGTTTCCTGTTTCGGCGTTTGGGCCAACGCGCTGGCGCAGCACAGCAGCAGGAGCGTGCCTGCCATCGCCAACAGTAATCGCAGCTTTTGTTTGAGAGTATTTTTCATGAGCAGAGATGCCCTCGCGGGCTATGGCGAGGTTAAACGCGGGCGCGTCGTGACGGGCTGGACCGTTTTGCCGTTGTGATATTGCGGGCCGCAATACTGGCGCGGCTCCTGCCCGATGACGAATGTCTTGGTCCTGATGATGGGACAGGTCGGCGCGGCGATGAGTCCCGTGGTCGGGTCAATGTCGAGCGTAATCGTGCCCTGCAAGTGTGTCCCGTCACCCTTGTCGTAAAGATTCTGGTCCTCTAATTTGGGCGCGGCCCGGTTGCGCGTCGGGGGCGTCGCGGTGGCCTGCGGCTCAGGCAAAGGCGCAGGCTCGTAAGTATTCTCGCCGTCGTTGTTCAATGGTTCGGGAAGTTGTGCGTCTGTGTTGGGCGCTTCGGATGCCACGGGCGCGGTCCCGTTGATGAAAAGCTCTGTGCGCTTCGTCTGACTATCAGCGGAAGCGAGTTGGCCCGTGCGCGTGTCTATCTCCGCCTTCTGGACTCCTTCGGGCATCTGCCAGTCGCCGCCCCAATCAGGATGACGCGCGAGCGCGGCGCTCATGAAGTCCGCCCAGATGGGAAGCGCGGAATCCGCGCCCGTCAAACCCAACTGCGAGCCGTCGTCGAAACCCACGTAGACGACGCAGACCAGATTCGGCGTGTAACCCGCGAACCAACCGTCGCGCGAAGTGCCTGTCTTGCCCGCGACGTTGGCTTTAAAGCCACGCGCCCTGAGCTTCGCCGCCGTCCCGCGATTGACGACATCCTTCATCATGTCCGTCATCACGTAAGCCACTTCGGGACGCATGACCTCGCTCTTCTGCGCGGTCGGGGCGGCGATGGTGACGCCGCTTCCGGTCGTGACCCTATCAATGGCGATGGGAGTGGTGCGCGTGCCGCCCGTGGCAAAAGCCGTATAAGCCGAGGCGACCTGAAGCGGCGTCGCCTCGCTCGTGCCGAGGGCCATCGCGGGGTAGGCTCTCTGGACTTTCGGCAAACCCGCCTTCGCCGCTAGATTCATGACCCGCCCGATGGTCACATCCATCGCCACGTCCACCGTCACGACGTTGAGGCTGTGGACCAATGCATCGCGGACGGTGACTGGTCCATTGGAATATTTTTCGCCGAAGTTGCCGGGCGAGTATTCCTGGTTGTCATACATGAAAGTCTTGGGCGCGTCCTGGTAGACGGTGGCGGGCGTGATGACGCGCGGGACCGGATCAAAGGCAGTGTTGAGCGCGGTCGCGTAGACGAAGGGCTTAAAGACAGAGCCGGGTTGGCGCAGAGCATCCGTCGCGCGATTGAGTTGGCTCTGCGAATAGTCTCGCCCGCCGACCATCGCCACGACCTCGCCCGTGCGCGGGTTCATGGCTACCAGCGCGGCCTGCAAAGTGCCGGGCGCGACACGCTTCGACTGGACCTTGTCGAGCGCGGCGAGTTGTTTGGTGAGAGCCATGTAGGCCGCGCGCTGTAAGTCCATATCAATGGTCGTGTAGAGGCGCATGTGCTGCGCCGCGCCCTGATCCGCCACGATGTCGTTGAGTTGATTCTGAACGTAATCGGAAAAGTACGGCGCGTCGGAAGAGTCTATGCGGCCTTTGACAGGGGCCAGTTTGAGCGGCGTCGCTTCGGCCTCCTGCTGCTGCTCCGCCGTAATCGCGCCGGTCTCCGTCATTGATTCCAAAACCTGATTGCGGCGTGCCGTCGCGGTGTCCAGATACTTGTACGGATTATAGCGGTTGGGGCTGCGAATGAGTCCCGCGAGAAAGGCTGATTCGGGGAGGGTCAGTTGCGTCACGTCCTTGTTGAAATAGGCGTCCGCCGCTTCACCGAAACCGTTGATGGAGAAACCGGATTGCTGGCCCAGATAAATCTGATTGCAGTAGAGCGCGAAAATCTCTTCCTTGGAGAGCCGCGTCTCAAGGATGACAGACATGTAGGCTTCCGCGATTTTGCGCTTGAGGCTTTTCTCCGGCGAGAGGAGCAGGTTTTTGACCAGTTGTTGAGTAATGCTTGAGCCGCCCTGCCGCGCGATGGGCGAGTTCGGGTCCGCGTCGTAGCGACGGACCAGCGCGCGCAGGATGCCGCGTATGTTAACGCCGTAGTGCTCGAAGAAGGTGCGGTCCTCCGTGACCGTGATGGCCTTGACGAGATGCTGCGGCAAATCATGAAAGCCCACGACGCGACGCTTGGCACGCTCGCGCCCGGTGACGGAGCTAATCTGTTCCGGCTCAAGCTGTGCCTTATCGAGACGCGCGTTCGTCTGTAGATCGTTGAGGGCGGCGACCGATTTGCCGCCGCGCGCAAACTGTATGCGGAGGCGCGGGAAGGTCTTCTGCCCGTCAATGATGTTGGCCGCGCCCGGCTCTACATCCAGCGCCGCGCCGTTCAAACTGTAACGACCGCGCGCGTCGTCCGCCTCCTGCGTCTTCTCCACGTACCCGTTGTGTTTCAAATAATTGATGAGATCATCGGCGGAGATATTCTCGCCCGCGCGTATCTCTCTGGGCGCGGCGTAGATGCCTGCGGAGCGCGTGAAAATCTCGCCGCTCAGCAAGCGGTCTATACGCTTCGAGAAGATAAACCAGTAATAACCGAAAACGCCGATGGAGAAGGTCGTGAGCACGATCAGGGCGATGAGCACCGGCGGACGAAAGATGCGCCTCGCCCAGCGACGCACGAAACCCTGCGCTGGCTCTTCATACTTGACGATGCGCGGGGGCCTGCGCGGGCCGCCTTTGCGAGCCACGGGGGGGACGCGATTTGCTGGTGGATGACGAACGGCCATAAAAGCAGTAAAAGAAGTCAGGAGTCTGAGAGTCTGGAGTCTTAAGTCAAGAGAAGAAGTTGTTCTTTAGCTTTTGACTCATGACTCCAGACTCTCAGACTCCTGATTCCCTTCATCATTCAAACGATAATCTGTTTTAACGCCCACTGTCTACCCGGAATTGACACTGCCCTTCCCTTTTCGTTACCGTGACAGGTTCGTTGCCAGCGGTTGGATGCAGCTTATGAGACAGGAGTTTTATGCCGCCGGGCCAGCGTTTGAGGACGAGAACAGGATTTCGCATACGTTACGCGCTGGTGGCGCTGGTCTGCGTCATAGCCTTCGGGACCATCGGGTTCCATCTGTTCGATGAAGGATGGACCTGGACCGACAGTTTTTACGTCACCATCCAGACCATCACGACGGTCGGTTATGGCGACCTGACCCCGGCCAGGGAAAACCGGCCCGGACGCATCTTCGCCGCCGTCTTTATGCTCGTCAGCGTCGGCGCTGTCGCTTACACGCTGACGAGCACCGTGCAGTCTATCGTCCACTGGGAAATCCTTGCGACCCTCGGCGCGCGTCGCCGCTATCGTGAAATGAGCAGGCTTCACGACCATTTTATTATCTGCGGCGCGGGGCGCGTCGGCTCTCGCATCATCAAAGAGATGCAGCGCGTCGCGTGTCCCTTCGTCGTCATCGAAAAGGACCGGGACAAGGTGGCCCAACTGATAGCGAGCGGCGTTCACGTTCTGGTCAGCGATGCGACGCTCGAAGAGACTTTGAAGGACGCGGGCGTGGAAAGAGCGCGCGGGCTGGCCGCCTGTCTGCCCGATGATGCGGACAACGTGTACGTCGTGCTCACGGCGCGGAGCCTCGGCCCGGACCTGCACATCGTCTCGCGCGCCGTCGAAGAGCAGGCCGAACCGAAGATGATTCGCGCGGGCGCGAACCGCGTCATCTCCCCCATCATCATCGGCAGCCATCGCATGGCCCAGGCTTTGATGAAGCCAGCCGTCGCGGACTTTATGGACTCGATTGCGGCGGAGACGCTCGACATAGGCTTCGAGCAGGTCCAGGTTGAGTCCGAGTCAATGTACGCGGGCCAGAAACTGAGCGAGACCAACATTCGCGCCACGCTCGACATCGTCATCGTCGCCATCCGTCGCCACGGCGGCGAGATGATTTATCATCCTTCCGGCGACACGGGCATCGAAGCGGGCGATCTGCTCGTCGCCATCGGCCACCCGCAATCGCTCATCGAAATGAAGAAACTGGCGACGGGGGGGAAACAGTCTAGAGTCTGAGAGTGAGGAGTCTGGAGTCGGAAGAAGCGGTCTTACCGTCTTGCTTTTGGCTCTTGACCCCAGACTCCTCACTCTCAGACTCCAGACTTTTATTGATGAAGATTTTAGTGACAGGCGGGAGCGGGTATCTGGGCACGCATGTGCGCCGTTTTTTTAATGCGGACGATTTTTCTCGTCGCTCGCAGAGAGATATTTTGGACCAGGAAGACGTCTCGCTCGTCGCGGATTACGACGTGGTGATTCATCTCGCGGCGCATCTTGATAAGAGCTTCGCTGCCGCCGAACAATCTTTTCGGACCAACGCCGAGGGCACTGCCAACCTGATGCGACGAATGCGGCCTAGCTCCGTCTTCATCTACGCTTCGACGAAGGATGTCTACGGCTCTTTCGCGGACGGCTATGGTGAAGTGCCGGAAACGTGCGCGACGGATTACTGCGGGCAATCCGCGCTCGAATGGTCCAAGCTGCTGGGCGAGCGCTACGTTGATTTTTACGCGCGTGCGAATGACGTGCGCGCCTGTATCTTTCGTCTCTCGCATATCTACGCGCGGCCCTCGGAGGGTAACGAGCACGGCTTCGTCACGCACTACGTCGAATCGGTCAAGCACCGCCAGCCCATACTCCTCCCGGCGAGCGGCGCTCCCATGCGCGACATCCTGCACGTAGAAGATTTTTCGCGCGCCTGCCGGGCCTTTATTGATTCGTCGCTCGCGCGCGGCCTCTATAATCTGGGCGGAGGGCGCGCGAACTCCGCCAGCTTACGCCGGATCGTCGAGACCATCGGGCGCATGATCGAGATACCTCCCGTGATAGACGAAACGGCGATGATACCGCCGCCCGTCCCGCTCAACTACATCTCGGACCTCTCGCGCATCCGCAAAGAACTCGGCTGGCAACCGACCATCGGTATCGAAGAAGGCTTGCGGAGTTTGCTGTGAGTTTGGAGTTTAAAGTTTAAGGTTCGAGGCAGAGAGGTTCGATTGAGTTTTATAGCCACGTACATTTGCATACGGCAATAGTGAAGCGAAGTAAATTAAAAGCAGAGGACATTAAGCGCGTCGTCGTGCGCGGGACGAATTGGGTCGGTGATGCGGTGATGACGATTCCGGCCCTGCGCGAGTTGCGGCGCGTGTTGCCGGGCGCGCACCTGACGCTCGTCACGCGTTCATGGTCCGAGGGGCTTTTCCGTGACGCGGATTTTCTGGACCAACTCCTGATTTATGACAGGCGCGGCATGGGTTCCGTCGCGCGTGCGACGCGTCAATGGCGCTCCCAAAGCTTTGATCTCGCCATCCTTTTTCAGAACGCCTTCGAGGCCGCCCTCATCGCTGCGGTCGCGCGCGTGCCCGTGCGTGTGGGTTACGGGACGGACGGGCGACGCGCGTTGTTGACGCACGCGCTGCCGCTTCCCTCCTGGCATGGAGAGCGACACGAAGTCTTTTACTATCTCAACATCATCTACGAACTGGAAAAGCTGCTGCGCGGCTCGTCCGATGTCATGGAGCGGGAACCGCGCTTCGATTTGCGCGTCAACCACGCGCGGCAGGCAGAGGCTACGGAGTTATTGAAAGCGCACGGGGCGAGTTTGAACGGGGCAAGTTTGAACGGAGCGGGGATGGACGGCCCGCTCATCGCGCTCTGTCCAGGCTCGACCAACAGCCGCGCGAAACGTTGGCCCAGCGAACGGTACGCCGCGCTCGCCGACCGCTTCGTGGATGAGATGAGAGCTAGAGTGGTCCTCGTCGGCTCTGCGGAAGAGGTTGAAGTCTCGCACGCGGTTGCGGGGCAGATGCGCCGCCAGCCCGTCATGCTCACGGGCCGCACGGACCTCTCAGAAGCCGTGGCCGTCCTCAGTATCGCGGACCTGCTCATCACGAACGACACGGGACCGGCGCACATCGCCGCCGCTCTCGAACGCCCGACGCTCGTCATTTTTGGTCCAACGGACCCGACCACGACGCGACCTTTTTCTCAGCGCGCGCAGTTGATTCGTCGCCCGCCGGAGTGCGCGCCATGCATGCTGCGCGATTGCCCGATAGACCATCGCTGTATGACCGCCATCACGCCCGATGAAGTTTTCGCGCGTGCCTGTGAGATGATGAAGCGGGCAAGCCCGGAGGTCGCGGTATGAGACGGCTCTTGATGAGAATGCGCGTGGAGGTGCAAGGGTGAAGCGGCGCGCGGTCTTTATGGATCGTGACGGGACGATTTCGGAGGAGATAGGTTACGTCAATCATCCTTCGCGCTATCGCGTCTTCGCTTACGCGGCGGAGGCCGTGCGGCTCTTGAACGAATCGGGCTGGCTCGCCATTCTCGTGACGAACCAGGCGGGCGTCGCGCGCGGCTATTTTACGGAAGAGATGATCGGCTCGGTCCATCATATTCTACGCGGAGAGATCGAGCGCGGCGGGGCGCGGCTCGATGCCATCTACTATTGCGCGCATCACCCTTCGGTGGGCCAACCGCCTTACCGTCTGGAATGCGATTGTCGTAAACCCAAACCCGGATTGATTCGACGCGCGGCTGAAGAGTTTGACATAGACCTCTCGCAAAGCTGGATGGTCGGAGACCGTTACAGCGACATCGAACTGGCGCGCAACGCGGGCGTCCGCGCGGCCTTCGTCCTCAGCGGCTACGGTCGCGGCGAATGGGAATTTCAACGCCCCGCGTGGCTCACAGAACCGGACCTCGTCGCAGAGGATTTGCTGCAAGCAGTGCGGAAGATAACCGAAGTGACAAGTGACGAGTGACGAGTGACAAGTAAGAGCAAATACAGGAAGGCAACAAGCACAGACGTGTGCTTTAACTGGTCACTTGTCACTCGTCACTTACCACTGTTTGAAGGAGAGAAGAGTGGAGCGGGAGAGGTTGGGAGCGATTATGGAGGGGTTTCCGCAACGGAGGGTTGTGGTGGTGGGCGACCTGTTGGCGGACCAATTCCTGTACGGCGAAATCAGCCGCGTCTCGCGCGAAGCGCCCGTGCTTATCCTGCGTCACGAGCGGACAGAGACGACGCCCGGCGGGGCCGCTAATTGCGCCGTCAATCTGGCCTCGCTCGGCGCGCGGGTTTCTCTCGTCGGCAT
Organism: Pyrinomonadaceae bacterium; assembly: GCA_036009045.1. GTDB lineage: Bacteria > Acidobacteriota > Blastocatellia > Pyrinomonadales > Pyrinomonadaceae > DASYML01. The sequence goes on along the minus strand of DASYML010000175.1, from coordinate 15,936 downwards.
CGTCGGGCAGGACGCGGCGGGCGATCAATTGCTGGACAAGTTACGCGCGAGCGGCGTCGAATGTCGCGGCGTCATCGCACACGCGGGCGCGCAGACGACGACTAAAGTCCGTATCCTCGCGGGCCAGATTCACTCCACGCGGCAGCAGGTCATACGCGTTGATTACGAGGGCGGGCCGCTCAAGGATGCGAACGTGCGTGAGGGGTTACGCGCGCGGCTCTGCGATGAAGCGCGGGATGCGGATGCGGTCATCATCTCGGATTATAATTATGGAGTGGCGGACGAAGAGATGGCGTCGGCGGTGCGCGAAGCGACGCGCGAGCGCCAGACGCCCGTGCTCGTTGATTCGCGTTTCAGCCTGACGCGCTTTCATGGCTTTACTTCCGCGACTCCGAATGAAGACGAGGTCGAGCAGGTCTTCGGCAGACAACTCTGCGAGCGGGCCGAGTTGGAGAGGGCGGGCACAGAATTGCGCGAGCAATTAGGTTATCGCGCGTTGCTCATGACACGCGGCAGTCGCGGCATGATGCTGTGCGAGGCGGGCGTCGAAAAGCCTCTTCATATAGAAGCCGTCGGCGCGTTGGAGCCTGTGGATGTGACGGGCGCGGGCGATACGGTCATCGCCGCTTACACGCTGGCCCTGGCCTCCGGCGCGTCCTTCGCGGAGGCCGCGCATTTAGCGAACCACGCGGGCGGCCTCGTCGTCATGAAACGCGGCACGGCTTCCGTCAGCTACGAAGAGCTTCTCTCTTCCATTCATCGCTATGAAGAGGAAGAAGAATAATAAATCAGCCACAGAGCACACAGAGATAAGGGTCATGAAATCTTAAAGCCGGAAAGCATAGCCGGGTCTGAATCGTTGCTTATGTCTCGCTTCCCCTTCATCATTTTTGTCTCTGTGCGCTCTGTGTCCTCTGTGGCTCATCTCCGTTTTGGAAAGCTTTGAAGATGTCTTCGATTGATGAACAGTTAAGGGGCGGCGCGGCGGCGCGGATTCTGGACCGGAATCGTTTGATTGCGCGGGTGGCGATTGCGCGAAGGGAGGGCGCGCGGGTCGTCTTTGCCAACGGGTGTTTTGATATTCTGCACGTCGGGCATGTGCGTTATCTGGAAGGAGCGAGAGCGCTCGGAGACCTGCTCGTGGTGGGGATTAATGCCGACGAGCAGGTGCGCGCGTTGAAGGGCGAGGGCCGTCCGTTCGTGGCGGAGCGTGAGCGTGCCGAAATCATCGCCTCGATTCGCGCCGTAGATTTTGTCACCATCTTTCCCGAACCGACCGTCGAAGCCCTGCTCCGCATCCTCCGCCCGGACATCCACGCCAAGGGGACGGACTACACCGCCGAGACCGTTCCCGAACGAGACGTGGTACGCTCTTACGGCGGTCACGTCGCGATTGTCGGCGACCCGAAGGATCATTCATCATCGGAAATGGGTAAAAAAGTGACGAGTGACGAGTGACGAGCCAGCATAAGCTTCGGCCATCATCACTTGTCTTTAACTTGTCACTCGTCACTCGTCACTGCTTTATGCGAGTTCTGATCGTTAAATTGGGGAGTATTGGGGACATCGTGCATACGCTGCCCGCGTTGGCGGCGATGAGGCGCACGCTGCCCGGCGCGGAAATTAGCTGGGTGGTGGAACGCCGGACGGCGGAAATTCTCCGAGACAACCCGTTTTTAAATAGTCTCATCGAAGTGGACACGAAGGCACTGAGGCGCTGGCCGATGTCTGGGGAGACGCTGTTGGCACTGCGCCAGCAGTTACGTCGGTTACGCGCCTCAACCTTCGATTCCGCGCTCGATTTTCAGGGACTACTCAAATCAGCTTCCATCGCCAGACTGTCCGGGGCCAGATGCATTCATGGCTTCTCCGGTGAAGCCCTGCGCGAACCCGCGAGCCGTTTCCTCCTCACCAAAACAGTCCGCACGCCCGTACAGGCCCACGTCATCGTTAAAAATCTCACCCTCGCCGCCGCAGCCCTCGGCATAGAGGTTCCTTTAGACCCCGCAGAGTTTGAGTTTCCCATCGCCACCACGCGGGCGCATGAGGCGGAGGCGTTGGAGGTCGCGGCGGGAACGGGCGGTAGGTTTGCCCTCCTCAATCCGGGGGGCGGCTGGCCTACGAAGATGTGGAGCGCGGAGCGTTTTGGCTCGCTGGCCGATGAACTCTGGACCAATTATGGTCTGTCCTCCTTAGTAACGTGCGGCCCCGGCGAAAGAGAGTTGGCGTTGAGCGTGCTCGACGCGAGCCGCGCGGGGAAAGCGCGTGCGGTGAGCCTCTCTCTCAAAGGTTTCTATGCGCTGGCGAAGCTTTCAAGCGTGTACGTGGGCGGCGATACAGGACCGACTCACCTGGCCGTGGCGGCGGGCACTCCGATTGTCGGTCTCTTCGGCCCGACGGAGTGGTGGCGCAACGGCAGCCCGCGTCCCGCAGACATCTGTATCGAGCGCGCGGACATAGGTTGTCGCGCGGACTGTCACAGGCGTTCATGCTCGCGTTGGATTTGTATGGAGATAGAGGTCGCGCGCGTCCTGGAAGCCGTCGGAGAGAGATTAAAGCGCGCGTCGCGGGTTAAAGGAGAGTTGATTTCGCTTGGCACGTAGAGGCGGGACATGGATGCAGCGCTGGCGCGTGCCGCTCGGATTCTTGTGCGGCGCGCTCTTTATTCTGCTCGCGCGGCCAAAGCCTCTGACGCTCGCCATCGGCGGCGCGGTCGCCCTCTTAGGTCTACTCCTGCGCGCATGGTCCGCCGGACACATCCGCAAGAACGCCGCGCTCGCCACCTCCGGCCCTTACGCCTACACGCGCAATCCGCTCTACCTGGGCAGCTTTATTCTGGGCCTCGGCTTCACCATCGCATCGGGCCAACCCCTACTCTTCATCCTCTTCGCGGCGCTCTTTCTGGGCATCTATTTGCCGGTCATGCGCGTCGAAGCTGAGACCCTGGCAGAGATTTTCGGTGACGATTATAGGCGTTATGCGCTGGCCGTCCCGCTCTTTCTCCCGCAACTCTGGCCCTACAGGGATGAGCAGACACGCGACACCAGATTTGATGCTTCGCTCTATTTGCGATACCGCGAATACAGGGCCGCGCTGGGATTACTAATCGCTCTCGGACTGCTGGCTTTGAAGGCAGTCTTCATCAGATGACTTTGTCATGTACCGCTCGACTCGCGTTTTATTTCTGGTCCTACTACTGAGCGCGCTGGCGCTGGCCGTCTCTCCGCTCAAGGAAGGCGCACGCGCAGCAGTTGACAAGCGCACGCCGCTCCCATTCGAGCCTGCCGAGGAATTAGTTTACGAGGGAGAGTTTTCACGCGCTCTCTTTCGCGGTCTCAACGTCGCGGAACTTCGCTTCACGGCGGAGCTCATTCCATCATCGCAACCTGCTGCGACAACTAAAGCAACGGGCGAGGCCGCGCCCTCCCGGCTGCTCTTCAAAGCAGAAGCTGTCTCGAAGGGACTGCTCCAAAAACTCTTCGGCTTCAACTTTCGCCAGCACATAGAATCAACCGTCGAGCCTGATTCCTTCTCCGTCCTGCAAACGACAAAACTGGACCAGCAAGGCTCTCGCCTACGCACCAGCGAGGCCATCTTCGACCGTCAGGAAGGCAAAGTCGTCTGGACCGAACGCGACCCCAAGAACCCCGCGCGCGCGCCACGCGTCGTCACCTCGCCGTTGAAAGGCTCCTCCGTTCAGGACATCATGTCGGCCATCTATTATCTGCGCACGCAAACGCTCACGCCCGGCAAAAATTTCGAGCTGGCCATCAGCGACTCAGGCAAGGTTTACGCAGTGCCCGTCCGCGTCGTCGAAAAGAAACGTTTCAAGACCGTGCTCGGCAAGGTCCAGACCGTGCGCGTTGACCCGGAAATATTTGGTGAAGGAAGACCCCTCGGAGGCCGTGGCACGATGTCCATCTGGTTCACGGACGACGCCCGCCACATCCCGGTCCGCGCGCACATCAACAACGAAATCGGCACCATAGACATCACCCTCAAAAAAGCTACGACCGGCAAAATTGAAAATCCCAGATGAAGTAGAAAAGCGAAAGGATGGAAAAGCAAGGATGAAGGCGGAATGATGAAGGATGAAAGCATGACTACTCAGGATGAAGAGCCACACTCTCATCCTTCATCCCTCATCCTTCCGACTTACTCTTCCGCGCCTCTCATCATCGGCCACCGTGGAGCCTCGGCCCACGCGCCCGAGAACACGCTCGTCGCTTTCGCGCGAGCCTTCGAGGCCGGGGCCGACGGAATCGAATTCGACGTGCGGCTCGCGCGCGACCATGTGCCCGTCGTGATACACGACGCGGACCTACGCCGCACGGGTCTCAGAGAAGGCGCGGTCGCCGCTCTCTCATCAATCGAACTGAGCGAGATGGATGTTGGCGCGTGGTTCAACGGGCGACATCCGGCACGCGCGCGAGAAGAGTTTGCAGGAGTCAGCGTGCCCACGCTCTCTCAAGTCTTTGAAATGTACGGCGGGGACCGGCTGCTCTACGTCGAGATGAAATGCGAGGCGCGGGAGATGCACGCGCTGGCGGCGGAAGTGGTCGCTCTTGTCAATTCACACTCTGTGATTGATCGCGTCGTCGTCAAGAGTTTTACGCTCGATGCTCTCAAAGAAATTAAGCGTCTCAATCCGTCCATCCGTACGGCGGCCCTCTTCGAGCGAAAGCTGTCACGCCCCACTCCCTCCCCGCGCCGAATCATCGAACAGACGCTCGCCGGCGGGGCCAACGAACTCTCCCTGCAACGCACGCTCGCCTCTCAGCGCATCCTGAATGAAGCGTTGCGACGCGGTCTCAAAACGGTCGTTTGGACCGTTGATGACCCAGACTGGATTGAACGTGCCCGCCGCGACGGCGTGCATGCGCTCATCACCAACGACCCCGCGCTGATGCGCCGCTCTTAGATTTTGAAACGGACTCTTATAGCGCGTTGCAGTTGAGTACGACTGTCTGCTTTGCGTCTGCTTGGCGCCTTGGCGTGAAATTCTTTCTCTCTCATTAAAGGACATACGCAAATGAGACCCGCTGTCATGACACGCGCCTTCATCGCTCACGCGGGTTGAGCATTCGGCCCGCCTTCGCGTACATTTCTTGATTCATGAGCCACTCGCTTTTGTCGTCATCCGATAGAGTTTTCCTGCGCCCGCAGTACGCCATCTTTTATCGTCGCACCAGACGCCTGCGCTGGCTGAGCGAGCCGCGCGCGGATTACGCGGCCCTCTTTCTACTCGATGGCGCAGCCGCTTACGAGACCGATTCCCTCGACGGCGAACTTCAAGAGCAGGGCGCGCTCCTGCTAGATCCAGGCGCGCGGGCCACGGCCCACGGACGCGAGGCCGAATATCTCTCTTTCACTCTGACGCCCTCATACATGCTCGATTGCGCGCTCCGCACGCGGCTCGTCGGCCCCGGCGCGAGCGTCAGCTTTCGCACGAGCCTTGTCGAACGCGACGAGCATCTATCCCGGCTGGCGAGAAATCTCGCGGACGAGTTGATGCAGGAGGAGGCGGGACAGGAGATGGTCATCGCGGCGTTGATGGAACAATTACTGGTCCACTTGCTGCGGCATCACTCGAACATGCGCCGCTCTGCGGAGCTTGAACTGTCGCGCGTCGGATTAGTGGACCGGCGTATCCGCCGCGCCGTCGAATTAATGCACGCGCATCTCGACCGTGACCTCCCGCTCGAAGAGATAGCCAGCGCGGCGCATCTCTCGCCCTTTCATTTCGCGCGCCTCTTCAAAAAGCTGACCGGCGCTTCGCCCCATGCCTATCTAGCCACCCTGCGCGCCGCACAGGCTCAGACCCTCCTCGCCGAAACCGACCTCTCCATCACGGAGGTCAGCGCCCGCGTCGGCTACGGAAGTTCAAGCCACTTCACCAAAGCCTTTCGCCAGGCCACAGGACTCACGCCCCGCGCCTTTCGCACAGCAATCGTTAGAGGCTAGAGGCTGGAGACTAGAGGCTAGTTAAAAACAGCTTTGCTTTTCCCAGCCCCGGACTCCAGCCTCTAACCTCTCGCCCCTGCTTTTGAGCAATTGAGCGATGATATTGAGCAAGATTTGCTGAGACGGGGGCGGCGCGTGGCCTGTATCATCCTGGTATTAACTCATGACGACAATCTTTGGAAGGATTTGATTATCTATGGCAATTGAAAAGGGTGTGGAGATAGCCCCGGCCAAAGGCAAGCTAGGAATCTTGCTGGTCGGGTTGGGTGCGGTCAGCACGACGTTCATCGCGGGCGTCGAGGCCATCAAAAAAGGGATTGCCGAGCCGGTCGGCAGCCTCACACAGATGGGCACGATTCGCCTGGGCAAACGGACGGACAATCGCGTTCCTCTCATCAAGGATTTCATGCAACTCGCAGGGCTGGATGACTTAGTCTTCGGCGCGTGGGACATCTTCCAGGATTCCGCCTACGAGGCGGCGATGCACGCGGGCGTCCTCGAAAAGGAATTACTGGCCCAGTTAAAAACGCCCTTGCAGAAGATTAAGCCGATGCGCGCCGTCTTCGACCAGCATTACGTCAAACGTCTCAATGGGACCAACGTCAAAGAGGGCGCGAATAAATTCGAGTTGGCCCAACAATTGATAGACGAGATTGCCGAATGGAAGAAGAAGAACAAGTGCTCGCGCCTCGTCATGGTCTGGGCCGCCTCGACCGAAATCTTCCTCAAGCCGCACGCCGTCCATAAAAATCTCAAATCTTTCGAGCAGGCGATGCGCGACAATCATAAGTCCATCGCGCCCTCCATGCTCTACGCTTACGCCGCGCTCAAGTCCGGCGTGCCCTTCGCCAACGGCGCGCCGAACCTGACCGTGGACGTTCCGGCCCTGCGCGCACTGGCCGAACAGAACGGACTGCCAATCTGCGGCAAAGATTTCAAGACCGGACAGACCTTGATGAAAACCATCATCGCGCCCGGCCTGAAATCGCGCATGCTCGGACTGCACGGCTGGTACTCTACAAACATTCTTGGCAACCGCGACGGCGAAGTGTTGGACGACCCCGAGTCCTTCAAGACCAAAGAGGAATCCAAGCTCTCTGTCCTCGAATACATCCTGCAACCGGATGTCTATCCGCAGCTTTACAAGGATTTCTCGCACGTCGTCCGCATCAACTATTACCCGCCGCGCGGCGACAACAAGGAAGGCTGGGACAACATAGACATCTTCGGCTGGCTCGGCTATCCGATGCAGATCAAGATAGATTTTCTCTGCCGCGATTCGATACTCGCCGCGCCCATCGTCCTAGACCTCGCGCTATTTCTGGACCTGGCCCACCGCGCCGGGATGAAGGGCGTACAGGAATGGCTCTCCTTCTATTTCAAGTCGCCGCAGACCGCGCCGGGACTCTACCCTGAGCACGACATCTTCATCCAACTGATGAAACTCAAAAACACTCTTCGTCATCTACAGGGCGAAGACCTCATCACTCACCTGGGCCTCGAATATTACGATTAAGAGTAAGCCGGAAGTAGCAAGGATGAAGGATGAGAGAGCGGCTATGCAGGACGAACTGTTCGTCTTTAATAGCCGCTCTCTCATCCTTCCGCATTTAACATTCACCATTCGTCCTTAGGCTCTCAACTGAATTAACGCTTTTGCGACATGGCTCGACGTTTCAGTATGCGGCGTTCAAGGGAGTGCCTTAAAAATCCTGCTTCGACACTAATTGTCATTCCCTCTCTGCCATGAAATGTCACAGGGGCCTGCGCTTTGGGCCATTCTGGTTTTTTTGCGATAAATTTGTGATTTTGGACTATTTTGTGGTGACAAATCGCCCATTGTCGTATATATAGCGTCTGAATTTCTTTTCAGCGGCGGTCGTTGGCTCGGCCAACAGACAAACTCGCTCCACCTGCCGCGCATCAAATTGAACAACGGTTCGTTCTTTGCATGTATGTCAGTGGATGCGGCCAGAGAGGCTGGCCCAGCTACACGCGGTTGGTCGCCGCATAGCCTCTCTCGAAGCAGACGCAACCCACGGATGACCGCTCATGTGAAGGAGGACGGCCATGATTGCAGAGATGGAAAAACAAACAGATACAATGGAAACAGTCTTCCTCGACCCTGATCAAAAAAGCCCGCGCGCTCAGGAGTTTGAAGAGAAACTTTCGGGCCGCATCGTCGGACAGGAGCGCGCAGTCCGCCGCATGAGCGGCCTCTACCAGATTTTTCTAGCGGGGATGAATCCGCCCAACCGGCCCGTCGGCACGATGCTCTTTCTTGGTCCAACCGGCTCAGGAAAAACTCGCGTCATCGAAGCCGCCGCCGAAGTCCTTTTCGGCGACACGAACGCGGTCGTCAAGATTGACTGCGCGGAGTTTCAACACTCGCACGAGATAGCCAAACTGATCGGCTCGCCCCCAGGATACCTGGGCCACCGCGAGACCGCTCCGATGCTGACGCAGGAAAACCTGGACCGCATGCACACGGAGGAGACCAAACTCTCGCTCGTCCTCTTTGACGAAATCGAGAAAGCCTCCGACAGCCTCTGGCAATTGCTGCTCGGCATACTGGACAAGGCGACGCTCACGCTCGGCGATAATCGCCGCGTGGATTTTTCGCGCACGATGGTCATCATGACCTCGAATCTGGGCGCGCGAGAGATGTCCGAGTTGATTTCCGGCGGCATAGGCTTTCACTCCGGCAAGAACACGAAGAATCCGAGCGACACGGAAGTGGACCAGAAAATTTACCGCACGGCGGTCGAAGCGGCGCGGCGTAAATTCTCGCCCGAGTTCATGAACCGTATAGACAAGGTCGTGGTCTTCCGCTCCTTGAAAGAGCATCACCTGCGGAAGATTCTGGACCTGGAATTGCAATCCGTGCAGGACCGCATCATGCAGTCAGCCGGAACGAAGTTCGTCTTCCAGTGTTCGGAGACGGCCAAGGACATGCTGCTCAAAGAGGGCATAGACTTCAAGTATGGCGCGCGCCATTTGAAGCGAGCCATTGAGCGCTTTCTGGTCTATCCTTTATCGAATCTGGTGGCGACGGGACAGGTCGGGCTGGGCGATTTGGTGAGCGTTGATCTCAGCCCTGAGACGGGCAAGCTCATCTTCTCGAAACGCTCCGGCGGCGCGCTCATTCAAGACGCGCCGGAGATGGAAGAAGAGCCGGAAGAGTTGGCTTCCAAGTCTGGCGGCGTAGCCCTGCCACTGCCGCAGACGAAGGCCGCGCGCAAGGGCGGACACAGTCGCGGCGAGAAGACTGAGAGTTAAGCTCGCTGTCAATTCGTAAAGATTAAGCGCCGGACGTTTTGAATCACGTCCGGCGCTTGATGTTTATACGAGTCTCTTTCTTGAGTTCAAATTATCAGGTGGGACTGGTTGCTTCCGCCGGAGAGATTTTGCGCAGGGCTTCATAAGCGATGCGCGAGAGATACGGGTCGCGCGCGGTGAGCGCTGCTCGCAATGGGATGATGGCCGCAGGGTCTCCAATCAGTCCGAGGGCACGCGCGGCCTCGCGGCGCACATCGGGTTCGGCGCGTTCGTCAGACAGGACAGCGACGAGGGCCGGAACGGCGGCACGGCTTTTTATCTGTCCGAGCGAGAGCGCAGCCGCGCGGCGGACGAACTCATTCTCAGGAATCTGTTTCTTACGTCTCAAAAAACCGGAGGACACTTTGAAACGCCGCGTGAAGGTTTGCGTGAGCGGGATGACCGCCACCTCGTCGCCTATCTGGCCCAGGGCGACGGCGGCGGAACTGCGCACGCTCTCCAACTTGTCTTGAGCGAGAGAGTTGATGAGCGGCTCGACGGCTCGACGGCTGCGCGTTTCGCCGAGCGCGTAGGCGGCTTCGCGGCGCACAAATTCGTCCGCGTCCTGTAATAAAGGAATGAGCAGGGCGGCGGCTTCATCCGTGGGGAGCGAGAGGACCGCGCGCGTGGCCGTGGCGCGCACGATGCCCGCCAGATCATGGAGCGCGGGCGCAGCCACTTGAGAACTATCCGGGCGCTTCATCTGGCCTAAATGCATGACGGCGTCGCGTCTCTCTTCTGGGTCAGAAGAGGCTAAGCGCTGGCGTTGTTTTTCTATCTCGCGCTGCAAGGGCGTGAGCGCGGAAGAAGTTCCCTGTACGCTCTGCGCCTGGGTCACGCTCGCGCGCGTCATTCCAGGCGCGAGGCAGATGAGCAGGAAGAGCGCGATGAGCGCACGCGCGGCCTGCTGGGCCAGCGTGCGAGAGACTGTGGCGGCTCGTCGGGCGCTTGAATATTGGTCCATCAAAAGTTCAGGCGCGTGCGTGTAGATTGGCGGCGCGGCGTTCGGCTCGACGACGGACCGCTTCCCATTCGTAGGCTTGCCGTGCGCGCTTGTTTTCGCGCGCGTCGGCCAGCACTGCCAACAGTTCGTCATCCAGCACGACGGGCGGATTAATCGCGCGGCGCATCGTCTCCATGATAGAGATATAGTCTAAGACCTCTCCGACTTCTGCATCATTCAATGCATCGAGTTTGAGGGCGAGGCGTTGGCGTTCGGTTATTCGCTCGGCCATCTCTTTGCTCCTCTCGCTTTCGGCAAAGCAGACGGCCCGCAGCGCCTTTTGAACGCGCACGCTCAGGAAGCGTGCGGGCGGCAGCGACACTTTGAAGGCCGTCGGCGGATCTGTGCGAGGAACCGCAGTCTGTTTCTGAGCACCAGTGTGATTTTAAGCTCCGGTGGTAAACGACCATGCAAGGCGCAGCCAACCTATACTCTAGCGGCCTCTGCTCCCTGCCTTCTCATGTGCGTTTGAATCGCACGAAATATACACGAGAGAGCACCGACACGCAAGAAAGATTCGGCCCATCGAGAGGGGAAACTCGGCGGCATCGGAAGGAATTAGCCACAGAGTTCACGGAGCGCACAGAGCAAGCAGGAAGAGATTGATGAAGAGCAAGCTTGCTTCTCATCTTCCTGCTCTGTGCGCTCTGTGAACTCTGTGGCTAATGTTTTGAAAACGTCTTGAACCGGGAGCCTTTATTCAGTCTCGCCATCCAGGTCCAGAATATGCGGGATGATCTCTTCGTCTCTGATTTCGAGCAGGCCGACGGTGCGCGGGAGGTCGAAGCGTTTGGGACCGGCTCCGCCCGGATTGAAGAGGAGCGTGCCGCGCCACTCGCCGCTGTATGCCTTGTGGCTGTGGCCGAAGATGACTACATCCGGCATCCTTTGTTCGATGATGCGTTGCTGCGCGGCGGTCATCTTTTCGACGGTCGCAAACTGGTGGCGCACGTAAAAAGTGCGTCCCTCTACGACGGCCATGCGCTCGTTAGGAAAGCATAATGTAGGCGCGTCGTTATTGCCGCGCACGGCGATGACGGGGGCCACGTCTTCGAGTTGCCAGATCAACTCTTCATCGCCGATGTCTCCGGCGTGAATAATCCGGCGGACGCCCGCGAAGAGTTCCAAAACTTTTCGGTCCAGTTTGCCGTGTGTGTCTGAGATGACGCCGATGCGCACGGGTGTTGCGCTCATCAGTCTATCTTGTTGGCGACCGTGTGCATCGTGTCCACGATGAGCACGGCGATGGGAGGATAGAAGAGCAGGTCCGGGCGAATGTGCTGGTCGAAGAAGTAAAAGGCGTAGTTCATATCACTGACGAGGTCGTAGACGAAGGAGCCGACCAGCAGCCCCGCCGCGATGCTCGTGACATAGCCGATGACCAGAAAGGCATAAGCAGAGAAACGCGTGAAAGGTTTATCAGGCTGCTCCTCCTCGCTCATGATGGAATCATGAATCACCTTCGGCTGGTAGGTATATCGCTCAAGATATTCGCGCAGGCGTGAGGCCAGATGCCAGACGCCTATGACGAAGAGCGTGAGCAGGACCGCGCGCCCGAAGTAGCCGTCGAAGTTCTGCCAGAAACGCGGCTTGAGGACGGCGACGATGAAGGTCGAGAGAAAGAGCGTGACGGTGGTGAAGACTGCCTGCGTGCGCGCGAAGGTCTCGCGGCGCTCGCGTTCGAGCCAGAGGTCCACGGCCCTGTCCCAGCGTGCCTGCGCCGCCATCCGCCGCATACGCCGCGCGTGCGGGTTGGTGGAATGAAGGACGGACGCGCCGCTCTGCGTCTGGACGAATTGCGAGTCGTAATGCGCGCGTTCCTGCGGGTCTGAGAGCGTGCGGTAGGCTAAGGAGAGCATGGCGAATTCACGCGCCGCGTGCTCCGAACCATGATTCACGTCCGGGTGACTCTTGCGCGCAAGTTTACGGTAAGCCGACCTGATCTCGGTTGCCGAAGCGGTGCGTGTGACACCTAAAGTTTTGTAATAATCAACCACCGCGCTTTTCTCTAACTCCTTTAAAAGCCAGCGATGGGCCGCCCGTTAACCTTGCAAGTGCATGGGCAGGGAGGGTCGCCCTGGTTGCAGAACACTATAACACTTTCAGAGAAATTCGTCTCGTCTGAATTTGTCCGTGGCATGACAAAGGAGGGCGACGGCGCGAGGCGCGAGCGATTGAGCTTGATGTATGTTGCAGAGCCGGATGTATGAGGAAGAGCCAAAGGCGCGAGACTTGAAACCTCTTCGGGTTGGTCGAGGCCGGGGCGAGGACAATTTTGTGAAGCAGTGCTCGCAGCCTTTAGCTCACATCGAACCTAGCAACGTGTATGCCACAAAGCCACCGGGCGAAAACCTCAGCAAAAGCGAAGAAGCCCTTGCCTGGACCATTAAAAATGTCAACTTTTGTTCACACCCACTGTCTACAATTGAAGACACCTGACGGATTATTGGTCCTGTTGATGACGGGTCTGAAAAAGCCTTGAGACGCGAAAAGAGCGGCGCTCGCTATCAATCGCGCGCCGCTCATCTTGACTCATCTGAAGGCCAGTCTCAGGTCGTGCCGTGATGACTGGTGGACTCGTAATGCTTGACCAGTTTGAGAAGCGTGCGAACGGCGATGCCCGTCGGGCCTTTGGAGCGATAAGGCTTGGCATCGTCGCCCCAGGCCGTGCCCGCGATGTCCAGGTGTGCCCATGCGACATCATCCGCAAACTCTTTCAGGAAAGCGGCGGCGGTAATCGTCCCGGCTTTGCGACCGCCGACATTTTTGATGTCCGCGATGTCGGATTTAATCTGCTTGCTGTACTCCTTATCGAGCGGCAGTTGCCAGAACTTTTCGCCGACTTCCTTGCCCGCGTTGATGACATCGTCAATCAATTGCTGGTCCGTTCCGAGAATCGCCGTATGAACATCTCCGAGCGCGATGGAGACCGCGCCGGTCAGCGTCGCCATATCAACGATGCGTTTGGCCCCAAGCTTTTTGGCGTAAGCGATGGCGTCCGCCAGCACGAGGCGGCCTTCCGCATCCGTGTTGATGACTTCGATGGTCTTGCCCGTCATCGCACGCAGGATGTCTCCAGGCTTGGTGGCTTTACCGGAAGGCAGGTTCTCCGAACACGGGACGACGCCGAGGACGGGGATTGAAGGCTTCAACTGTGCGATGGCGCGCATCGCTCCGAGGACGGTCGCGCCGCCCGTCATATCGTATTTCATCATCTCCATATTTTCGCCGGGCTTGAGAGAGATGCCGCCCGAATCGAAGGTGATGCCCTTGCCGACGAAGGCGAGCAGGTCTGAGCTTGCGCCGTCGCCGGTCGGCCCATCTGCGGACGCGCCGCGCGGAGTGTATTTGAGGATGATTAACTTGGCTGGCTGCTCCGAACCAGCTGAGACGCCGAGCAAGGCACCCATGCCCTCTTGTGTCATACGGTCCTCGTCCAGCACATCAATGCTGAGGCCGAACTCGCCCGCGATTTCCTGCGCGCGCGAGGCCATGTCCGTCGGCGTCATATAGCCGCCGGGTTCGTTCGCCAGGTCGCGCGTAAAATTGACGGACTCGCCGATGATGCGTCCCTTATCCGCGCCGCGTTGCAGCGCGTCCGCATCGGCCCCTTCCGCGAGAATGACGAATTTTTCTATTTCGCGTTTTTCCTTCTCCACCGTGCGATACTTGTCCGGCTCGAAGAGGCCCATGACCGCGCCTTCGACCGCAGCGGCAACCGCTTCTTCAGCGTCGCCTTCCGAACGCGTCACGACGCCCACCGTCTTGATATTCTTACCGCGCAGAAAGCGCACAGCTGTGCCCGCCATCTGCGCGATTTGCGCGGCCCCGTAGGATTCGCGTTCGCCAACGCCGATGAGCAAAAGTCTACGCGCGCGAAAATTGCTATCGCCGCCGCCAGCCAGGTGGACATAAATCGTCTCGCCCTCTTTGCCCTTCAACTCTTCGGATTCGACGACGGACTTGACGATGCCTCCCGTCGCATCATCAAGCTCTCGCAAAAGCCCCTCATCGCTCTTCTCATCTTTGAAGACGGCGACGGCCAGAGCTTGCACATCCTCGTTCTGATAGCGCCCCGCACTAGCTTTAACTTCCATATCCTTTTCCTCTCTACAAACTGTCAGGAGTCAGGAGTCTCGGAGTCCAGAGTCATGAGTCAAAAGCAAGCAATTGTCTTTTGACTCATGACTCTGGACTCCGAGACTCCTGACTTATTATTTGTTGCGCTCCTTCAGTTGGGCGCGTGTTTCGCGCTCGACCGTGCGGCGCATTTCCGTTTCCCGCTTATCGTATAACTTTTTGCCCTTCGCGACGCCGATCTCGAATTTGATATGACGGCTCTTCAAATAGACGCGCGTCACGACGAGGGTCATCCCCTTGATGGTCGTGGACTGTTCCAGCCGCTCTATCTCGCGGCGGTGGAGCAGCAGTTTGCGCGTCCTGAGCGGGTCGTGATTCTCCCTGTTGCCATGAGCATAAGGCGAAATGTGTGCGTTGAACAACCAGGCTTCCCCGTCGCGCACGGCGACATAAGATTCCTTCAACTGGATACGTCCGGCCATCACGCTCTTGACCTCCGTCCCCACCAACGCGATTCCGGCCTCATACTTTTCCGTGATGAAATATTCGTGAAAGACCGAGCGATTCGTCGCCAGGGCTTTCTCTTCCGTTGCAGTAGCCATGATTAAATTTCGGATTGCGGAATGCGGATTGCGGATTTAAAGAATTGAGCATTGCCAATCATTGATTTCACTTTCATCATTGATTTCACTTTCAGGTTTGGGCATCGCCAATCCGCAATCCACAATCCGCAATCGTCAGAGTTCTTCGCGCAGGGGCCGCTGCATCAACGCGTCTGCTGCCTCTCGCGCGCTCTTGCCTTCGTAAAGCACCGCGTGGACCTCTTCCGTAATCGGCATCTGCACAGAGAGTTTGTCCGCCAGACGCTTGACGGCGCGCGTCGTCTTGACGCCCTCCGCGACCTCTCGCATCCCGCTCAAGACCTCCTCCAACTCGCGCCCGCGCCCCAACTCCTGCCCGACATAGCGATTACGCGAGAGGCTCCCCGTGCAGGTCAACACCAGGTCGCCAAGCCCCGCCAGGCCCATCAGAGTCTCAAGCCGCGCGCCCGCAGCCTGGGCCAACCGGGTCATCTCCGCCAGCCCTCTTGTGATTAACGCCGCGACGCTGTTTGTGCCCAGCCCCAGCCCTGTGACCATCCCCGCCGCGACGGCCATCACGTTCTTGACGGAGCCGCCCAACTCCGTGCCCACCACATCCGTGTTCGTATACACGCGCAGGTTCTGAAAACTGAAGACGCCCTGCACGAGTTTGCTGTCAAACGCGCTGTTGCTGGCGGCGACGATGGCTGTCGGCTGCCCGTCCGCGACTTCCTGCGCGAAAGACGGACCGGACAGGCAAACGAATCGCGGCTCGAATTGTTGGACCAGCATTTCTCTCGTCACTTCAGAGATACGCTTTCCAGTCTCAATCTCGATTCCCTTCGTCGCGCTCACAAAGAGCATCTCAGGCTCTACGAAGTTGAGCATCGCGCCCAGCAATTCTCGCGTTGCGTGCGAAGGCGACGCGAGCAGGATTAATTCCGCTCCCTTCACTGCATCGCTCATCTCGCACGTCGCACGCAATCTGTC
>DASYML010000174.1:0-19933 GCA_036009045.1 Pyrinomonadaceae bacterium | reverse complement strand
GCCCGAAAATATCAATCAAGGCTCCGGCGAGCGTGTCCGTTTGTTGGACCACAGCCGTCTTCGGGTCCGTCAACTCTTCCTTCCAGGCAGGCGCGTACTGGCCCAACAAATCGCGCACCTGCCGCGCGATGTCTGTCGCGGTTCGCCTGTCTATCCGGGGAGACTGAGAACTCATCAGGCCGGACTCCTCTCAAGATAAAAGGGATAGACGAGATTGAAAACGTTATTCGTCGCGCGCACTTCGTAGTCAATACTGATGAGCATGACTTCGCCCGTGCCAGCCGCGTTGACCTGCACATCCAGAACATCTATGCGCGGCTCATAAAGCAGCAGAGCCTGCTTGACGGCCTGCGAGACTCGACCGGCGGTCGTCGCAGAGTTGACCTCAAAGACGAGATCGTAAATTCCGCAGCCGAAGTCCGGGCGCATCACTCGCTCGCCTTTCGCAGTGCCGAGAATAATCCAGACAGACTGGCGAATACTCTCTTCATACTCCGCATGCATGAGCACGCCCTGCGCGCCCTCCGCCGTGGAAAGCTGGACCGGAAATGACCAGCCGACACCCAGGAATAGTTTGCTCATAAAAAACTTCTCCCGCTCATCCTATCAAGACCGTGCCGACCGCAATCACAGTGCCCAGGGGCATGTCTGCGGGGTCGTTGCAGGTGTTCGCCATGTCGCCATTACGCGCGGCCATCTTGCCGTTAATCTTGACCGTCGGGCTGCCCAGCATAATCGTGCCCTTGTTCGACGGAGGGTTTTGAAAAGACGTGCCCGGCGGCGTCGGGATGTGCGAAGGGTTGTTGGTCGCCGTACTATCAACGGTCGCCGCTGGCTTCCCCATAATCTTGACATCGGCGCTCAGCGCGCCGTCAATGACGCCCATGAACGGGTGCGGCAAAGGCGTCGGCACAGGCGGCGTGCCGGGAACGATGACGATGTGTATATCTGTGGCGACGATCATATCGTCCTGTTTGGCTGCGGGTTGGCCCATGACTCAATTAATCTCCACGGTTGCGCCCTGAATCTTCATTTGACCCGAAGCCTTGATTTCCATCCCGGCCCCTGAGGTGTACTTGATGTCTGCCGAAGTCTTGAACTCTATATTCTGCGCGTCGAACTTAATCTTGCCGTTCGACGCTGCCAGCACTATGTCCTTGTCTGCCGTAATCGTGATGGTGTTGCTGGCAGTATCAATCACGATGCTGTTCTTCTCGCTCTTGTCTATAATCTCAATCTTCTCTTTGCCGTCCTCATCCGTCAGGCGTATGACGTGGCCGCTCCTGGATTTGAGCAGACGCACATTATTTTTGCCGTCATCATTCTTAGCGGGCGGAGCGTCCTTGCCGTTCCACAACGCGCCGAGCACGTAAGGGAAACGCATGTCTCCATTCTCAAAAGCGACGAGCACTTCGTCCTCAACTTCGGGCAGCAGGTAGAGGCCGCGCTCTTTGCCCGCCATCGGCGTCGCGACGCGCGCCCAGTTGCTCTCGTCCTCATCGCTGAGCCAGGGAAACTTCACCTTGACGCGTCCCATCGCGTCAGGGTCCTGATTATTTGTGACGATGCCGACCACCACGCCGTTGATGCGTATGTCTCTGGCGTCGCGCCCGTTGCCGTCCGTGAACACGTCGAATAAATTCAAGAGGCGTTTCTCCGAATCATGAAATGCGTCTGGTAACTATGCTGCGGGCGATACTGGTGGACCACTCCTGTGACGTAGTATTGACCGCTGAAACGTTTGCCGACGCCCTCGATTTTGATGACCGTGCCGGAGCGCAAATCCGTGCGCCCCTTGCACACGCCTTCGCCGCTGACGAGCGTCAGGACACGCTCGTTGAAGCGCGCCTGCGCCATCTGGTCCGCTTCGGCCTGCGTCATGAAAGGGTGTGTGACGATGATTCCCGCGACAGCGCCGAAAGCGCTCTCGACCAACTGCGCTCCGCTCTTTTGCCCGCCCATCGTCGAAGCCTCGTCGCCGACATGCGCCTGGCCGATCAAGACTTTCTTATCCTTCGGACTCCAACCCATGACCTTGACTTCGCTAATCTGGCTCGACGATGTGAGGCGCGGATAAAATTCCAGCAGGTCGTCTTCCATACTCAACGTCAGAGCCTCGCTCGCATCATTCTTGACCGGACGAAAGAAGAGCGTCTTGTCATCAATCCCTATCTCGTATTGAATACGCCGCGCGCGCTCCTGCAAAAATTCCATGTCGGTTTGATTGGCCTGGACTACATAATCATGAACCACAGTGCTGTCAGTGGCGTCCGCCGTGAGACCCGCGCCGCTCGCGACCTGCGAGGCTATGTCGCTGTCTTTCTGTTGGACGAAGGTCTTCGTCTTGCGACCGAGTTGGAGACGATGGCGACGGTCGTATCCGCGCACGGTCAAACCCGGCAGACGGTCGAAAGCGAAATCCGGTTCGAGCGCCGTCAACTCGCCTTTGAAGAGAGTCTCCAGATTGTCCGCATATCCCATCTTAATCTCGATGACGTTGCCGATGGCGAACAGGGCTTCATCATCAATCCAGGGAATCTCCTCACCCTGTTCGTCCGAACCGCCCATCTCAAGCGTGAACATGCTGGGCAACGCTATCTGATCGTCAACGCTGACGCTCACAACGTGCGCCTGCGCGTCCGCAGTGATGGCCGTGCCATTAATAATGACATCGAAATCCGGGACCAGCGGACCATCTGGATTCTGCTGTGGCATCAGAACAGTTTCCCTCAAACGAAAGCGTTGCTCTTAAACACGAGCGTGACTCTTAACTGATAGCGTGACTCTTAACTGAAAGCTTATCTCTCATTCGATTTTCGGAATCGAGAGTATCTGCCCGACCGTCAAACGGCGCGGGTCGTCTATCTCGTTGGCTTCGGCGATGACGCGCCAGAGCGTCGGGTCGTGATAGACATCCGTCGCGATACTGCTCAACGTCTCGTTGCCTCTCACGAAGCGCGTCGTGAATTCCGGGTCCGTCTTACGCTGGTCCAATCCGGGGTCCAAAAATTCCGTGAAGACGACGGAGAGCGTCGCTCGCACGGGTCTCCCGTCGCTGGTGAAAAGCGTGAACCTCTGCGTCAGGCTGCTGACGACTCCTGTGAAAGGAAAGTCCGAGCCTTCCGGCGAGACAGTGCCCCAGGAAATTTCCACCGCAGGCGGACGCTTCAAATCTCTATCCTTGACCGTCAGGTTGGCTATCTTGTTGGTCTCCTCCCGCACGTCCGAGACCGTTAGCGATTCCGTCACGTCGTAAAAAAGTTCGAGCGATAGTTGCCGGTTCGCGCCGCCGCCATAGGTCAGCGTCGGCGCGTTCAATTTCCTGTCCGTCTGCGGGCGATTGGAAACTTTCGACTGCGGCGTACTCCACGTCACGGACTTCGAGACGGAATACGTGTTCGGATTGAACAGCACTTTAAACCGCTTGCCCTCCATCCGCTTCCCGTTCTTATCGAGGGGCGTCATCTCCAGCTTCGATAGTTCCATCGCTAAAATCCTCTGCGCTCACGTTCGATTGCGAGTTGACGAAAGATAGCTCTGCTCACATGCTCCGTGATCCGCTCCACATCAACTTCGGGTGCGGCCTGCGCCTGCGCTTGTCCCGCCCCTTGCTCAACCCTCTGCACGACGCTGAATGAACCCGTCTCCGAGCGGTTACTTTCGCCGCCCGTCTGTCGCTGGACCAGCGCGGGCGCTTGAGCCTGCACCTGCACCGAAGCCAGAGGCAAAGACGCTGAGAAGGTTGTAGAGCCTGAAGAGTAGACACTCCTCCCGCTCGGACCTGTCCCATCCCGATGTGACGCGTCACCCACGCTCTTGCGCCAGACGATGCCGGACGCCTGCGCGCGAGACGCAACGGGCCGCATCTCTACGGCCAGCGCCTTTGTCTCCAACGCCGTTGAAGAATCCACCACTGTTGAAGACTGACTCGCAGCATGATTCGCGCCCGCGCCTGTTCTGGAAACTGGTCCAACATTTTCCGTCGCATCGTCCGCCCGCTTTGCGCCGTCCGCCCGCTTTGCGTCGTCCGCAAGTTTTAATTGGACCTGTGCCGAAACTGGCTGAGCCTTGACGAGCGGCAGAGTCTCAGATGTTTGCCGCTCACTCGCCACGCTCTTCATCTCTGTCGCCACGGGCCGCCTCGCTGCCTCACCAGCCACACTCTCATCACTCGCCCTCTCATCACCCACACTCTTATCTTTCACACTCTCATCACCCATCTCCTTCGGGGACGTTCTCACCCTGTCGTCCACGAATGACACACGGCTACTGTTTTCAGAGTCCGATGTTTGCGGCGTCGGCGTTGGCCCCTCCGTCACGGATTTTCTCAGGAGCGGGGGAGCGTTCTCCTTCGTAGATGATTGCTGGTCCAATACTGATTGTTTTAATGGTGATTGTTTTGAGGGAAGGACGGGCGATGCCTCACTCACCGTTCCACTCGTCGCACGCCGGACAGTCGCCTCCGCAGTGGCTGGACTCTCACTCGTCTTGTCATGACCGCCCTGTGAAACGACGGGCATATTGGCAATGAACTGCGGCGTCTCAGCCTCTTTGGCCGGGGCTTGTTGATGAACGGCGGTGGCCGGGTCCGCAATCGTCGCGCTTCCTCTCTCATCCATTCCCGGACCGGGTGTTTTCTGGACCAGCTTGCCCGCCCTCTTTCGAGAGAGACGAAGGACCGTCGGCTGGGCCTGTGGCGTCGAATCCGTCACCATCCCGGATGAACTTGCGAGACTTTCAATAGTTGGCCGGGCCATCTCGCTCATCTCCGTCTGTTGAGGATGACTCGCATGGTCGCGCCCGTCCGTTGCGGTCGTTTGAGAAGAAACATCTGGCGCGTCAGGTTGAAGAGACTTGCCAGCTTTTGAGTTCGGTTTGCGGCTCACGCGAAACTTCCCTTGCGGCGCACTCGCGGCGGGCACGGATTGTTTTGGAGTCTCGGATGATTCAATGGCGGACGTAGCGGGACGCGTATCCTCGAAGGATTCGTCCGCGTCATGTTGCTGTCCCTGCGGAGTTGCATAAACCATGTTGCCTCCGGCAGATTCGTAGCCGGAGAGATCGTAACGGTCCATTAATTGGCCCAGCAGCCCATGTCGCTGCGCGGGCCATTCTGTGAGACGCGAATAATGGTCCTGTGTATGGCGGGTGTCTATCACGCCGGGCGCACGCGCATATCTACTCACGATGCGACGCGCCGTCGCGGAATCCTTCAAGGCTTCCGGGACCTTCGCGCCTGTTTGATCCTGCGAATCATCCACTGTGCTGGTTCTCCACAAAGCGTGCGAAAAAGACGAACGTGCAAACGCCGGATTCTCCCGGCGGCCAGGCGCAGGGAGAGGCTATATACCCGGCGAAATCAGACCCTCGTGCGTGAGTTCGATGCTTTCAAAAGCGACGCTGCTCGTGCCCGCGCGCAACTCCGGCCCGGTCCATTTAACCGGGTAAGCACGCACAAAATGCCAGTGCTTGACGGGCTGGCCCTCGCCGTCGAGCAGGTGAATCGTGCCATTTCGACGAATGACGAATCCCTTGGCGACCTCCAGATGCCAGTTCCACAACTCGTGAGAATCCGTCATCCCGCGACGCAGGACCAGCGGCGGATATTTGGCCGCTCCCGCGAAACGGTGCGTGTAATCGTTGACGCCGCCTTCGCGGTATTCAAAAGTTTCGACCTCTGCGGAGAGGCCGCTGCATTCGGCGAAGCCTGCGGCGGCGATGCCGTCAATCTCGATCATAAAATTGAACGACTGGTACGGGTCTTTGCGTTTTTTGCCCTTAACCATCTTGAGCAACTCCCTCTTGAATCGGACGACTCAAGGCGGAGACCATGAGTCGCACAGTTTGAAACAAAGGACTGCGATGATTCACTTCAACTCAAAAAAATAATCGCTAAATTGGACCTGCCCGGTCGTTGAGACGCTCGTTGATTTTCGCGATTTCCTCAACCCAGCGCTGGCGCTCCTGGTGGTCCAGTTTGAGAATCTCCGCGTGCGGCCAGTGAAAGTGATAAGCAATATACGCTACCTCCTCATAGAGCCGCTCTAAGGGGTAGCGCCAGACCCCCCCGCGCTGTCTAGCTCCAACTCGAACTCTTTCGTACAGTGCGGGCACTGCGTCCGCACGCGTTGATGACCGTTCTCGTTGATGCGCCGGTAGAGGTCCTGCAAGTAGGCCAGATCAGCCGCGAACAATCCTTCCATCGTCTTCGGATTGATAACTTCCAGAGTCCCCAGGCGCGTCACCACGCGCGCCAGCAGGATAATCAGCAAGTAGCCCGGATTGCTCTGGACGCGCGGGTCTCTGAGCGGCGCGATCTCATCGAAGGCGGTCGCCAGGCGCATCACCCCCTCCCTGTGCAGATTGCCTTCGCCATCCGCATAACCGAGGGGCAGCGTGAAAGGGAATTCCGTTTGCAACATAAAATTCCTGGTCCTTGATTTCCAACCAAGCCCGGACTCCGCACGCACGCGCGCCGGGCATCAGGCAAGGGACGTTGGCCCAACCGCCGAAAGCACGCGACGCATTCGGGACGGCTCAAGCGCCTGCGCGAGACCGGCAGGGCCGGACCTCCAGCCAGCATGCTCTTCAACCTTTTCGCGCTCACGCCGCACGCAGGGGAGTCGCTTACTTGGGCTTCCTCAATTCTTCGTGCGTGATTTCCAGCGTTTCGATAGCGACGGCGCTGGTGGCGGCGTTGAAGGATGGTCCGGTCCACTTTGACGGCCAGGCCGCGCTAAAGTTCCAGCGCAACTGTTCCTTTCCCGTCTGGTCTAGTAAAACGATGGAACCGTTCTTCCGCTCAGGCGTGCCGTCAATCACCGTCTGCCGCCACTTCCACAATTCATCCGTGTTGGTGATGCCGCGCCGCAGCGTAATCGGCGTGTACTTGTTCAAGCCCGCCAGCTTGCGCGCATGGTTGGGGTCTTTGCCCTCGCGGTAGTCCACCACGTCCGTGCTAGTGTCCAACCCGCTGCATTCCTGAAAGCTGGCCTGAGAAATACCGTCTATCTCGATCAGAAAATTGTAACTGCGATAAGGATCGTTGCGTTTTCCTGTGGGCATAAGATTTCTCCTTTGACTGTCAAATCGCTCAATCAGATTTTGGTTTACCGTTCATGAAGTCCGTGTCGTCCCGACCCGCTGGATGATGCGTATAACGATGAACTCTGCTGGCGAAAGCGGAGCCAGACCGACTTCCGTGACGGTCTCTCCGGCCTCGCGTATGTCCTGCGGATTCGTCTCGGCATCGCATTTGATATAGAAAGCCTCTTCGGTCGTCGCGCCGCTGAGCGCCCCGGCCTGCCAGAGACCCGTCAGGTAGAGACTCAGTTCGCGCTGGATGCGAATCCAAAGCTCCGGCGTGTTCGGCTCGAAGTTGGCCCAGGCCATATTGTGGTCCACCCAGCGATGCAGAGTGATGAAGAGACGCCTCACGTTGATGTAACGCCACTGCGGGTCGCGGCTCAGCGTGCGCGCTCCCCAGACGCGTATCCCGCGTCCGGGAAAGCTCCTCAGACAGTTAATCCCGACCGGGTTAAGCTGGTCCTGAATGCTATTGTCTATCTTGACTTCGAGGTCCAGCCCGCCCTCTATCTCTTCATTGGCGGGCGCTTTATGAACGCCCGTGCGCTTATCACTGCGCGCATAGATGCCCGCCACATGACCGCATGGCGGAACGAAGCGCCCCTTCTCAGTCATCAGCCAGGGATAGTAGAGCGCCCCGCTGACAGGCTCTGTGACATCTCCCGTGATGCTGTTGCGCTGGTCCATGATGAGAGCGACGCTACTGCCGCGTATCGGGTCCAGGATGGCGAAACGATTGCCATGCGTCTGGCAATGTTTGAGAAGTTGCCTCTGCACTTCGAGGATGCTCGCGGTGTCCGGCGTCGAACTCGTCACCGTATTGTGCATCGAGTTCGTAATCTCGATGTTGAGCGACATGGCGTCTGGAATCGCCACCAGGTCCAGGTCGTCCAGAGGCGCGAGCGCCTCCAGCGCAGCGAGCAGAGCCGCCACACGATCCGGCGCACCCGTATCGGCGCACACCACGTAACACCTTGAGCCACCGTTGCTGAAAAAACCTGCCACAGCATCCGCCAGATAGCTCGACGGACCATTGATGAACGCCGTGTTGAAATCATCTTTGCGGTGAAGCGCGACGGGAGTGTTGGGAACGATGCCGGTCCCTTTGCGCGCCTCCGCGAACCCGACGAATCCGGGCAGGCCCGTCGGCAACTGTGTCTCCGGGGTGATGACTATGTCCTGCTTATAAATCCCCGGAACGTGGTAGTCGAACTGCATGCAAAACTCCCTGGCCCTTTAGCTCGGCGCGGTCCACTGGCTGATACGGAAGATGACAAACTCCGCCGGGCGCACGATGGAGACGCCAATCTCCGTGATGACCTGTCCGAGGTCGCGGACTTCGGGCGGGTTCAACTCGGCATCGCATTTGACGTAAAAAGCCTGGTCCGGCGTGTCGCCGAAGAGCGCGCCGTCGCGCCAGACGTTGAGCAGGAAAGCCGTCACGTTGCGCACAATCTTGGCCCAGAGCGCGCCCGTGTTCGGCTCGAAGACGACCCACTGCGTGCCCTCGTCAATTGATTCGCGTATGAAGAGAAGCGTGCGTCTGACGTTGATGTATTTGAGGTCCGCGTTGGCATTGCCGCCGACGGTGCGTGCCCCCCAGACGCGGATGTTTCCGTTGAGGCTGCGGATGCAGTTGACGCCGCTCGGATTCAATCCGTCCTGCTGTGCTTTGGAAAGATTGTAGCGCAGGCCCAGGGCTCCGAGGATGGTTTCGTTGGCGGGCGCTTTATGCACGCCGCGCACGGTGTCTACGCGCGCGTAGATGCCCGCGACGTGTCCGCTCGGCGCGACGAACTGCATCCCGTCGCCAGCAGGGTTGACGAATTGCGTGGCCGGGTCGAAGACCTGTATCCAGGGAAAGTAGACCGCGCCGTAATCCGTGAAGGGCGGCATCACGCTCTTCGCGTTGGCGGGGTCGAAGAGCGTGAGGTCGAGCGCGCCCGTGGTCTCGACCAACGCCGGACTGTCAAGAATGGCGAAGCGGTCCTGCGTCAATTGCGCGCAGTGCGTGATGAGCAAACTCTGCGTGTTGGCATCAACGACGCCCGGAGCGGCGACAATCGCAATCTCGTCTATGGTCTCGAAGTTTGCCAGCGCGGCGGCGATGCCTCCGGCGGCGGCGGCGCGGACCACGTAACAACGCGTCCCGCCGTTATTGAAGAAACCGTAGACGGCATGTGTCAGATTGCGTTGGCCCGCGTCGGTCGAGAAGTCTCCGAAGAACTTCCTGTAATCGCTGAAGGTCGTGCATAAGTGGACCTCTGCCGCTGGCGCAACCGTAAAGGCTGGCGTCGGAATGTAGTCCACGGTGATGACGTTATTGCCAGCCGGAGAGCCTGAGGCCGGGGCAGTGCTGAAAGTCACCTGTGAAACTTTCTTGGCGTCATCATTACTGAGCGTGGCCGCCATGGGCGCACCCTTGACGCGCACCTGAAACGAACTCGCGTCCGTGACGACCGGATAGCTGCTCAGGTTGAAGACGGTCTTATTTCCATTTCCCACCCCGACGTTTTCGTTGGTCACAGCGCCGCCCGAAATATTGACTATGTCCGGGACGATACCAACGAAACCGGCAGTGCTGGTGCTGACCCCTGCGATGGGTTTCATAGAGGCGGGGACTTCTTCGACGTAGACCCCCGGTGATAGATACTGCGGCATAATCTGCTCCTCCTTCGGGTAATTGTTTTACCCTGTCAAGTCAATTTCACATCGTATTGGTGACTGGTCTTGGTCGGAATAGTAATTTTTGCGTTCTTGACGACCTTGCCCGATTTGACGCGCAAGGTATAAGAGCCTGCTCGGACCGGCGGAAAACTGTATTGACCGTCCGTGTCGGTCATCGTCGTCAGTTTCGCTTCAATCAATTGGACTGTGGCGCTCGCCACCGGCGCACTCGTTTTATTAGTGACCCGCCCGCCGATGAAAAAAGAATCATCCAGGGTCGCGGGCGTAATCTTCATCCCGGTTGCGTCCCTCAGGCCGAGACGTATCTCGCTGGTCGAGACCAGCATCGCCGTCTCCGCGATGAACGGCTGCATGGAGATGGTGACGGTCAGGCTGATAGAGGTCCGCAGCTTATTCCCCAGCGCGGTCCAGAAATCCGAAGGGTCTTTGAGTCCCTCTATCTGCGAAGTCATCAAGGGCAGCGCGGGGTCTTGCCCGACCAGGCTGCCTTTCAAAAACTGCGGCGGAATCAAAGTGTAGCGAGAGAGGACGACCAACGCCTGGCCCAGTAATTTCTGTTCCTGTAGCGCGAGGTCCGTTCCGCCGACGGGCCACGCCGTGAGCAGGTATGAGCAGGCCACGCGTAATGGTCCGGGAAGCAAGGTCGCCTGGCCGTTGTTGCGAGTGATGACCGGCTCGCTGTTGCGCAGTTCGACGTTCTCTCGAATGTCGTAGAGATAAAGATTGAGCGTCGTCTGCCCAGGATTGTAGGGATCAGTCGGACGATCAAAACTGATCTGCGCGGCGGACAATTCCGGGAACGCGCCCGTCAATCCGGGGTCGTCGAGTATCGCCTGTAATGTTCTGCTCAGATCATCAATCATTTGGGGGAACTATTTCTACGACGACCCTTCGGGTGTCGCCGCTCTTGAGTTCACACATCGCTCATCTCAAGGCACGAAGGAACCCTGCGCGTCACTGCAACCGGCGTCTACAAATTTCTTCGCACGCGAAGTGTCCTCTGTGATGGCCGGGCGGATGAGTTTCTCCGCATCGTCGGCCCACTCGTTGATAGCATCTGCGTCTGTGAAATCATCCGGTTGGAGTTCCTGCTTCGCCGCGTGGTTATTAAGGACATTCTTGACGATATTAATCGTGCTCGGATAACCGGAATGGACGCTGCGATTGGCAAGCAGCCCGACGCCGTATTCCGACGTGATGACATCCCCGACACGCACTTTCAACTTCTTCTTCTCAGGCTTTGGCTCAGGCTTCTTGACCTTCGCTTTATCCTTGTCGGCAGCCTTCTCCGTCGTCTTCTCCGCAGCCTTGTCCGTCGTCTTGACGGGCATTGGCTCAGTCTTTTTATCGTCAGCCTTTTTGTCGTCAGGTTTTTTGTCGCCGGGCTTGGCCTCTGCTGCTTTAGGCTTCTCTTCCTCCGGCGGCTTAATCGTCAACGTCACCTCGACCTTTGAATCGAGCGGTTGATTAATCTCTATCTGGTTGGCGGCCTTGACCTGGGCCAACTGGATGTCCGCGTCCTGTCCGGCGCGGGCCATCACAGCCGTCAATGAAGGACTCTCCTGGATAGCTTTGGCAGCGGCATCGCCCTTCACCTTTGTTATTTTCGGCGGAGCCTTTTTCTGGTCCGCTTTCTCGCCTGCGGCGGGGGCGGGCGCGTCCTCCTCCGAAGAAACCACCAACTGATTTTTCTCCACGTCAATCCCGTACTTCTGGAAGCGCTTCTTGAAAGCTTCGGGGGCGACCTTTTTGATAACCGTGAGTGCCGCCGTGAGGTCAGACTGGCTGCCGCCGGTCCACTGCGCGAAGCCCCAGGTGATGACGGCCCTATCCCAACTCTGTGTCGCGCTGAATCCGCCTTCCAGACCGGAGATGACTTTGAGAATTTTGATGCGCGACTCGCTCAACCCTGAGTTCTTCAAGGTGTCAGCGACGACGCCTTTCTTCTCGCTCCGGGCGCTGGCATCAAGCCCGTTGGCGTAAATCGTGGCGTAGGCTTCAATGTGATCTTTGAGGTCAATCTTTTCACCGTCAATGGTGATGGTGTAATAAGTCCGCTTGATCAGCGCCGGGTCAAACTCGCCGCTCTCGTCTACTTTGTCAGACAGTTCCTGCTCGCGCGCGTCAACAGCATCCTGCGCAGTCTTGAGCGCATCTTCCGCCTCCTTCAACTTTTTCGGGTCGGCTTTCGCGCCCTGTTTCTTGACCGCGTTGAGATTGGCTTGCGCTGTGCTCGCATCCCGGCGCAGCTTTTTTAACTCTGCGTCTTTACCCTCCAGGTGCGACTGCAAGAGTTTCTTGATGCCTGCTATCGCGGCATCAATCTCTGTCTGCGCGTCTTCAAAATCTGTCGTCGCCTTGGCTAACTCCCTGGCCTTTTTCGGGTCCGCTGTGAAGGAGGCGACCTGCGCGGATGCTTTGCGCAACTTCGAGATGGCTGTGAGGGCCTTGCCGAAAGCCTCTCTCTTCGCCTGTGTGTTATCAGGCAACAGTTTGAACATGGACTCCGGTTGAAGCCTTAATTCTTCATCCGTGTGTTGCTCCACCTGAATCGAAGCCAGCGCGCCCTTGATGGTCGTCGGTTCCGCTGGCTTCGTCTCAGCCGCTTTCGCCTCCGTCGCTGTGGGCGTTGCTGTGCCCGGCGCTGCTGCTGTCTCTGTGTGAGCGGCAGTTGGAGTTGGCGGCGCAACCGGGGTGCTGACCACGCCCCCGTCTGGAGTCTGCCGGGAAATTCTGTTCGTCCCTCTCGCCTGCTTGGGAGCCACAGAGGAATGCTCCGCAGCACTAACAGACGGCGAAGCCGAAGCGCCCCGCGAGGCTCGCCGCATGACCTGCGCGGCGACTTGATCTGCCTCCTGCTCGTACACATCACCGGCCTCTCCTACTTCCAACTTCTCGCTGATTCCCCCGCCTCCTCCTGTGCCTGCTCCCTGCTGCACGACGTGCGTCAATTCGTGGGCCAGTAATTGCTGCCCCGCGCTCGTCTCCGGCGCATACTGTCCACCCCCGAAGAAGACATCCGAACCCACCGTATAAGCCAGTGCATCCACGGAAGCGGCAGATTGAGCGGCATCGGAATCGGTATGTAGACGGACGTGGCTGAAGTCAAGACCACCGAAGGATGATTCAAAGAATTCTCTGGAGGAAGGATCGAGCGGGAGACCCGGAGAGCGCAGAGCTTGATAAACTTGAGGCGGAGCCTCCGTGGCTGATGCCTCTCCATCAGCGCGTCTTTGTAGATTGAATGAGGAAGCTTGAACGGCGTCGGCATGACCGTGCGAAGCTGTAGCAGAATCGGAGCGTTTGAGTAAGCGCTGGACGAACTGGTTGCCGTGCGTGCGTTGCAGTTTGAGGAGTTGGGCGCTGCGGCTGGCCTGTTTGAAAGAGGGCACAGCGAGTGCCTCATCTCGCTCGGTCAAGACTGGCGAGGCTTCCTGCTGATTTTGTTTATCTATCAGACTCCGCATCGTGACTCGTTCGTTGAAAGATAAATCTTTCAGATTCTCCGTCCGACTTTTTAACTCATGGCTTTGGAAGCCATGAGTTTTATTGCGACCATCTTGATCTGAGACTCGCTTCGCCAGCGCAGTTGAGAGTCAAACTCCTATCGCACATCTAGATGCAGATGGTTATCGTTGTCCGGGAAGATCATGAAACTCAAGCCTTCCTTTCGACGACTGGCGAGCGTGTCTTTCAACGTCTGGCTCTTGAGTTTTTTGTAAGCCCCGCCAGCCTCCTGGATGGTGTCTTTCCAGGTCCACTTTCCGTCCTCTCCACGCGTCCCGCTCGATTGATAAACATGCGAGGCAAACTTCTGCACAGCATCCTTCACGTTCGCCGTCACCGCCTGAGCCTCTTTCTTCTCGGCAGGTTTGGCCGCCGTCTCAGGCGCGTTCGGAGTCGCAACGCTCGCTTCAGCTTTCGCCTTCAAGACGGGAGGCGCGCTGCTCTCCGCCTCCTGTTTTTTCTTTTCCAGATTGTCCGCCGGATCAAAGAAATCTCCCTGGAAAGGAAAGCCCAGCCCGTACGAAGTGTGAATGCTTGCGTCCAGATCGTTGAGTATCATGACGGTCGCATCAACGCTGGTCGTCATATCCAGAGCGTTAATATCTATCGCCTTACCTTTGGTATGCGGGTCCCCCGTGCCGGACCTGATCATGCTGCCAAACTGTATGCTGGGCTTAGCCCCTGCGCCCTTGGCATCAATCCAGCGCTGTGCGACATCCTTGGCGAGTCCGACTTCAACTTCGAGAATGGGCACGTCATAGCCAGTGGCCTTCGGGTCCAGATTCTCGACCTTCTTTTCGTCTCGCACATTCTCCAGATTCGCTTTCGCCTTGGTGGTATTGAAGGTCACGAAGCCCTGGTCAGCGGCCTTGAGAATCCAGGCCGCGCGTTCTTTCACGGTGGCGGGTGATTCCTGGACCAGCGCCTGAGCCTGTTCGAGCGGCGTCAGCGTTTTGGTCTCGGCTGCTGGCGCGGGTGCGGGCGCAGGGGCGGCGGCAGGAGGCGCTGCGGCGGGCGTCGTCACCGGCGTCGCGGTCGTTGGCGCGGGAGCACGCTGAATCTGAAGAGGAGTTTTTGGTCCACTCAATAAACGCTGGACGGCCTGGTTGCCATGCGTGCGTTGAAGCCTGAGCACGGCTTCGTGCCGCTCAGGCGAAGGCCGCGAGGTGTGCTCATGTGTGGGCCTCTGCCGCTGTCCAATCTCTGGCGACATTCTCTCTTGAGACATCTCTCTGGAAACTCTGGATTTCATCACGCGTCAAGAAATATGCAAGACGGGCTTGCTCTTCAACACTCTCTTATGGCTGCGTCTCGCTCCAATTTCTCCCGAGCTTTTGAAACTCTCTACGCGCTGCCTCCATCAAGTGGGACATGCGTATGCGCCTGCCATTGGAGGCAGCGTAGTAGGCCGCCGTCATGGCGATGTTCTTGATATTGCCGCCCGCGAGTTTGATCTCGCGTGCCAGTCGTTCAAAATCCACGTCCTTGTGAAGCGGCGCTTCGCCCGGAAAGATGCTTCGCCAGATGGTCTGGCGATAGATTTCATCTGGGAATGTGAACTCCAGAATGACATGCATGCGGCGCAGGAAGGCTTCATCCATATTCTGGCGCAGGTTGGTCGCCAAGATGGCGATGCCGTCGTACTCCTCCATCTTCTGCAAGAGATAGCCGACCTCTATGTTGGCGTAGCGGTCGTGCGCGTCGTTGACTTCGGAGCGTTTGCCGAAGAGCGCGTCGGCCTCGTCAAAGAAGAGAATCGAGAAACTCGTTTGCGCTTCGTGGAAAATGCGGTCCAGATTTTTCTCCGTCTCCCCTATGTACTTGCTCACGACCTGCGAGAGATCAATCTTATAAAGGTCTAGATGCAACTCGTTGGCGATGACTTCAGCCGCCATCGTCTTGCCCGTGCCGGGCGGCCCGGAAAAGAGCGCGTTCAGACCGTTGCCCAGCGATTGCTTGCGCGCGAAGCCCCACTCGCCTGAGACGACGTGACGGTATTTGGCGCGGTTACAGATTTCCGTTAACTGGTCCAATTGATCCGGCGGCAGGACGATGTCTTGCCATTCATATTTCGGTTTAATCTTGCGCGCCAGGTTCGACAGGTTATTGCTCGATTGATCGCGTGCGGCAGCGAAAAGGTCCAGTAATTCCAGACGCGCGCTGCTTTGAGAACCGGACGCCTTCGCGCCTTTTTGAGAGCGGGGTCGCTTCGCAGGCTGCGCCGCCCTGCGCCAGAGCGCGCGGTCCGTCGCGGTGTTGACGGCGGACTCTATCTCGCCGTGCGTCAGGCGAAAGCGTCCGGCCAGAGCGTCGAGGTCGCTCCGGTTGAGTTTGACGCCGTGCTCGCTGAGCGAGTCGTGCCAGGAAGCACGCCGTCCCGTAAAATCCGGTCTGGGGAAGGAGACGGCGAGCACTTGCCCGGCAGCCTGTGCGGCTTTGCCGGGCGGCGACTCACCGGCCAAAATCGTCACCCCGCCAGCCTCTCGCAGAGCCGCCAGCAGTTGTTTGTAAGACTGCGCTCGCTCAGCCTCCAAGACTGCATCCAGTCCATCCAGATATAGCAGCGCGCCCTGTAAACGCGCTTCGCGGAAGCTGATCTTTAAGAGTTGTTCAAAGTCCGTCGCGGCGGCCAGCGCGCCCGCCACATCCAGGACCAGCAGCGGTGACTTACTCTTCTGCGCCAGTGCCTCTGCCGCCTGCCGCCTGCGCACGCCCTGCGGACCATGAAAATAGAGCTTGAGCGATTTGCCGCTCTCCTGAGCCTGAGCCAGAAGGACAGACAGTGCGCGCTTGACCTCTTCGGAGATGGTCAGGTCCGAGAGCGAAGCGGTCGGCTCGACAAGCTGGCAGCAAGAAACCAGCCGCGCATCCAGGCTCTTCTGTCCCAACAGGAAGCGCACGACCTGATCTTCGAGTTTCAGGTAATGAGCCAGGAGAGGGGGCCGCAGGTGCGCCGGGTCCGCCAGTAATTGGACCAGCCCGTGTTGAACCAGCGGCGCATCGGACCCGAAGTGTGTGCGCCGCGCCAGCTTGGCCTCCGCCGATGCACACAGGAGATTCAAAGCCAGGTCCACGCTCGGATGACGGCGCGTCACGTCGTCTTGCAGGTATGCGTAAACTCTTTCATAACGCAGGTCCAATTCCGGGGCCAGCGCGATCATCATGACATCCAGATCAAAACCGGAGAGGCCATACATGTGGGCCAACGCGGCGAGACCAGCCGGGTATTCATCCAGTTTGTTGAAGAGAGATTTGGCGTCACCGCCCGCCTTGCCTGCGCGCAGAGGAAGCCCCGCTGGCCGTGCCAGCAAACGGTCAAGGTCAGGCTCGCTGATATAGAGTCCGCGATGAGGGTCTGACGCAGCCTCCGGCCCGTACAGCGCCTGGGCCGCGCCGAGCGCTGGTCCAATTAAATGGTCCAATTGCTCCAGCGCTCCCCACAGTTCGTGATGCGACGAACTCGCGGCAGCGTGGTCCATTCTTGCGGCGTGGGCGGCTTCCGCAGATTTGCCCATAGCTTGTTTAGTAGGAGACCTACTCTCCTTTAAATACTCTTAATGCTCTACACAAGTGTGAGAGGCGATTTCTTATCGCGGGTGGCCGGACACACTTCAACCCCATGCTTCAGTGAAGCGATTGTCTGCTCTGATGTGCGCGTCTCACCCCGTCGAGAGACCCCGCGTCACCTTTCAAGAGATCTGTTACAGCAATTGCGAGGATGAGAATCCCTGCTGGATTATAGGTGCGAAACAAAGACCAAGAGCCAATTCTTTATAGGCTGCACAGGGTAAGCCTGTTGGGCCAATTTGTCAATATTAATGTGGACCAATTTAATCAAATTGGTCCAGTTTATGTGAAGGACCAAAAATTCCTCCATGACTTTTAAACTGGACCAGTAAATTGGACCAGTGGCAAGAGGCACAACCACGACTGTGCTGAACCACGGCGCGTCCGATAAAATCGGCGGTGTTTCTCAAACCTTCTTCCTCAACTTCCTGACGGTCCGGGAATAGCTATTTGCAATAGCACGTTGTTGATTCGGCGGGATTGCGGCGATAATGTTTTGCAAGGGAGTGTTAAAGTTTGTGGCGCAGGCGGAATAATGAGGAGAGCGCGACGAGTCATTCAAAGTTTGTTGGACCGCTTTACTGGACCAGTCTCCAGGCGGCGAGTCATGGGGTTACTGTGTCTCGTGCTCTTGACGGGCGGCTGGCCCGCGCGTGCGCAGAGTAAAAAGAGTGGACCAACCCGGCAACCTCAGACCGAACAATCAAGGGCTGCGGATCAACTCGCCAGGACCAGAGAAGAATTTATCAAGGCCGCGAAAGATTACAAGGCGAGCCTCGAAAAATTGCTGATCCTGTATGAAGGCAACGCGCGCAGGGCCGCAAAGCGGCTGGTCCAGGCAAAGGAACTACAGTCGGCGGGCCTCATCTCGCAAAGAGAGCTTGAGGAGAGCGAGCATCAGGTGGCTGGCGCGCAGTCGAAAATCGCGGAAGTACGCCAGCAGATAGCCAGCGCGGACACACAGATCGCGGACACACTGGTTGAAGCACAGGCAGCGGAACTGATGGCCCAGGCGCCGCCGCTCCCGGTTGGCAAACTGCTCACCACAACCACGTATATTCGCTACAACGCGCCCGGACTCTGGTCTCTCTCCGAAGCCTGGAAGGTCCAGAGTTTTTTTCTGGGAAAGTTCAGGAGGCCGCTCCCCATCAGCGCCTTCGGGCAATCCGCCGTCCACGACCGCTGGGGCTTGGATCATCATAATGCGATGGACGTGCCCATCAACCCCGACGCGCCTGAGGGCCAGGCGTTAATGATCTTCCTGCGCCAGAGCGGCATTCCATTCTCCGCCTTTCGGATGGCGATACCCGGCGCTGCGACAGGCCCGCACATACACGTTGGAAGACCTTCACACAAACTGTAATCATAAATTGTCAAAGGAATCGAAAAGCGGTCCAGCCTGGGATTATCGGACCCTGGCGATGATGGGGTGAAGATTCGGCGTCGTTCTTTGTATGGACTTGAGAGTTGGATTAATTTAGAGTTGCGTCTCATACAGAAGGCGTATGCTCTCTCGCTGTTCTCTTCGCAGACGAAGTGCTACAGAATTGCACAGGCCCAGTCAACCGTCAGTCCTCCATGATTAGAGAGAGCGACCGTCAGTCATTCTAAACTCGCACGGTGACGCAGAAGCACGGCTCTTTGTACGCTGAGTCACAGACCTTTCTGAAACAAGCTGCAAGATGATGGTTTACTTGATTGTGCGTGGATTGACGTAAACCTGTGCTGTGCGCTGCTTTCGTCTTTCGTCTTTTCTAACCAGCCTTTGACGGCGTCAGAAGGGCACGTCTTGAGTTTCCATCAACAGTTTGAATCTGGAATTACCCTGGAGAAATCAATGCCTCGCCTAACACTTTCTATCTCTCATCCCAGACGCATCTTCGTTTTGGCCGCAGTGGGAGCGATGCTCCTTAGCGTGTCCTTCGCGGGAAGAGAATGGCTGCCAACCGCTGCCGCCCGGAATAATTGGACCAGAGAATCCAAGGGCAACGGCTTACCATCAACTCCATCAACTCAAAACGAGCAAGCCTCCGTTGGGGAAGTTGTCTGAGACTTACGGCAAGCTGCCTTTGAGCTTTGAAGCGAATGAGGGACAGGCGGACCGGCGTGTGAAATTCTCTGCGCGCGGTCAGGGTGACGCCTTGTTTCTGACACGGACGGAAGCAGTGCTGGCCCTCAACAGGGTGGAGACTAAAGACGCGTCAAACGGCACACATGTAGAGAGGTTGACGGGCGCGCACGATGTTGGCCCGAACTGTGAACGACCTGGCGCTCGACCCGGCAACGCATTCGATCATTTATGCTGCCACGGAGTTGGGCGTCTTCAAGACCACGGATGGAGGAAGCAACTGGACCAGTAATCCAGGCTCGCCGGAAATTTCCTTCAACCTCCTGTTGATAGACCCTGCGAACACACAGACCATCTATGCCGGGGCAGACAGCGGAGCGGATGCTTTCGTCACCAAGATTAATGCTGCGGGTTCCGCGCTGCTCTTCTCTACATATCTGGGCGGTAGCAGGGAGGACTATGCCAGAGGCATCGCGCTCGATGCTTCAGGCAATGCTTATGTGACGGGCCTCACGGCGTCGGATGACTTCCCTGTGGCGAACGCATTGAGACCTGTCCATAACAACGATTATGATGCGTTCGTGCCAACACCGCCAACGTTACGGGTCATGAAGCGGACGGCAGGCCGCTCAATAATTCGGACACTCAAACAACTGCGGTCCTCTACCCGCGCAGCATGACGGCGGACGGCTTCGTGGACGCACTGCTCGCATCCATCAATCAAAACTCCGGCATAGACCTCTCCGCTCATCGCAGTTCGCTCATCGCTCTCTATGATGGAACGGACAATGGTAGGGCGGCTATGAGGAGATGAGCCATCATGTAGCGGTTTGCAATTGCGTATGACCTTTGCGCCTTGGCGCCTTGGCGTGAGACTGGTTCGCGCTGGTGGCGCCAAGGCGCAAAGTAAAACCAGACGACTCACGCTCATGGTTACATTCAAGCGCAAACGACTATAGCGGTTCTCAATTGGATGCGAGCATTGCGGCAAGCGTCCAGGTCAGTCCCGCCTGCTTA
>DASYML010000173.1:0-3213 GCA_036009045.1 Pyrinomonadaceae bacterium | reverse complement strand
GGGCAAGAGCAAGCAGGAAGCGGAACTTCTCTTCAATGAATTTCATCGCATGGTGACGGGCGAATTGGACCAGGAAACGGAGCCTCATCACCTGGGTCGCCTGACCATCTTTTCCGGCGTGCGCGAATTTCCCGCGCGCGTCAAATGCGCGAGCCTCTCCTGGCACACGATGCACGCCGCGCTCAACAATCAAGACATAGTCTCGACGGAATAAAGAGCCTTTTGGGATAAAGAGCGATGTGCCGGGAACATTCCCGGCTGGCGAGCGTCTAATCCGGCGGGGGATTTCTTCCAACATGAGCCGACGCCGTCCCATCTTAAGTTATGAAATCTGTGTTCTCTTTGCGCTCCCCGTCCTTATCCTGATGGGTCTTTATAGCCTGCGCTTTGAAGAGGTGGCGATTCCTCCTTTGCCTCATGCCAGCGCTCTTCCCCTTAATGCTTATGAGACAGCGCCGCTCTCCGCGAGTAATGCTTCACAGGGAAGCACGGACGCAGAGTTGGCCCAACACGTCGCGTCTCTCAAGAAGAAATTGCCGGGCCAGGATTTCAATATCGTCATTCAGTCTCCCTTCGTGGTCATAGGCGACGAACCTGCGCCGGTCGTGCAGCGACACGCGGAAGGCACTGTCAAGTGGGCGGTTGAAAAACTCAAGCAGGACTTTTTCTCGAAAGACCCGGTGGAGATTTTGGACATCTGGCTCTTCAAGGACACCGCCTCTTACGAAAAGCACACGCAAGAATTATTCGGCCAGAAACCTGACACCCCGTACGGCTATTACTCCCCCGCAGACAAGGCTCTCATCATGAACATCTCCACGGGCGGCGGGACATTGGTCCATGAAATAGTGCATCCATTTATGGAGTCGAATTTCCCTGCCTGCCCGCCCTGGTTCAATGAAGGGTTGGGGTCTCTGTACGAGCAGAGCGGGGAAGTCAAAGGGCATATACACGGGTACACCAACTGGCGTCTATCGGGCTTACAGCAATCCATCAGGGCGGGCCGCGTGCCTTCCTTTAAAAAACTCACGGCGATGAGCAGCGATGATTTTTATCAACGGGATGAGGGGACTAACTACGGGCAGGCTCGCTATCTCTGTTATTACTTGCAGGAGCGTGGATTGCTGGTGAGATTCTACAAAGAGTTTGTCTCTCATCAAAAAACGGACGCGACCGGCTACGAGACGCTCAGGCACGTTTTAGGCAGGCGCAACATGAATCAATTCCAGAAACAATGGGAGAAATTCGTCCTCGGCTTGAGCGAGGACTTTGCTTTGCGCGTGGCCGACAACTGAAAGCGCGATTCAGAGTTACATCATCAAACACTTGCAGAATTAAGAAGGGCGGTCTTGAGAGGCCGTCTTTCTTTTTGCCCCGGTCGTGAGTAAGAAGGGGGCGTTCACCACCGCAGACACAGAGGACACAGAGTTAGCACAGAGATAAGCATTCAATAACTCTGTGCTAACTCTGTGCGCTCTGTGTCTGCGGTGGTGAATCTCACCGTCAAGCGCACTCAAGATTAAACTGAGCCACGACCTTTGCCTTGCTGACAAAGAGGCTCGCAACAGGCATAATGTGCTTACCGGAGAGCCATCATCTTGATTATTCAGACAGTTGAACTGAGAGAGATTCGTCTGCCGCTCGTGCATTTCTTCGAGACCAGTTTCGGGCGGACCACCGAAAGACGCATCCTGCTCGTCCGCGTTCTGGACCGGGATGGCGCGGAAGGCTGGGGAGAATGCACCGCTGGCGAAGGACCATTCTATTGTGAAGAGTGGACCGAGAGCGCCTGGCATACTCTCAAAGATTTTCTTGGCCCAATGGTGTGCGGGAGAGAGGTCGGGCGCGCAGCGGATACTGGTCCTTTAATGAGGGCCGTGCGCGGCAACCGGATGGCGAAGGCTGCGCTCGAAACCGCCTGCTGGGATTTGGAAGCGAGGCGCGCTGGCATTCCCCTGTGGAAACATCTCGGCGGCGTGCGAGGGGAAATTCCCTGCGGCGTTTCCATCGGCATACAGGAGACGCCGGAAGCTCTGTTTGAAAAGATCGAGCGCGAACTCGCGGACGGATACCAGCGCATCAAAATCAAAATTAAGCCGGGATGGGACCTGAACATCGTCGAGCGGGTGCGGGCGCGTTTCCCGAATATCCTGTTGATGGCCGACGCGAATTCTGCTTACACGCTGGACGATTTGCCACTCTTTCGCGCGCTGGACCAATTTAACCTGATGATGATTGAACAGCCGCTCGCGTATGACGATATGTTCGATCACGCGTCTTTGCAGCGGCAGGTGTCTACGCCCATTTGCCTGGACGAATCCGTGCGGACGAGCGAGGATGCGCGCCACGCGATTGAGTTGGGAGCGTGCGGGATTATCAACGTCAAACTGGGGCGCGTCGGGGGATATGCGGAGGCGTTGCGCGTGGAGGGTGTGGCGCGCGAGCGCGGCGTTCCCGTGTGGTGCGGCGGGATGTTGGAGTCCGGCATCGGTCGCGCACACAATATAGCGATGGCGACGCTCGAAGGCTTTACATTACCCGGCGACGTTTCCGCGAGCGCGCGTTACTGGAGCGAGGACATCATAGAGCCGCACGTCACAGTGACCGAGCGCGGCACGATTATCGCGCCCGACGCGCCCGGCATCGGTTTTGAAATTAATCGCCCCCGCATAGACGCGTTGACGTTGAGAAAAGAAACCGTCGGGCGATTGCGGATTGGCACTGTTGAATCTTGAATCCGAACTGCCGAAGCTCGAAGGTTCTTATTAGCTAAAATCCGCATTCCGCAATTGAGATTATGGGCCAGGAGATAGATAGAAAGCAGGCGGAGGCTCTGCGCGGCTTCCTGAGTGAGCGGCGCGGAGAATGGCTTGCGCTCACGCGCAGGATTGTCGAGATAGAGTCGCCCTCCGGCGATGAGGAGGGCAGCCGCGCGGTCGTGGGATTGCTGGCGGAAGTCGCGCGCGGCATAGAAGGCGTCGCCAACGTCGAACGTCTCAAGAGCGAGAATTACGGAGAGCACTTGCGCTTGAGAGCTTTCAATGATGCGGGTGGCGAGGGTTCTTTATTGATAGTCGGCCATACGGACACAGTGCATCCGCGCGGCTCTTTACGGGAAAGACCCTGGCGCGAAGAGGGCGGGCGCATTTATGGTCCGGGCATCTTTGATATGAAGGCGAATTGCTCGCTGGTAATCCTGGCTTTGCGCGCTTT
>DASYML010000172.1:0-22997 GCA_036009045.1 Pyrinomonadaceae bacterium | reverse complement strand
TTGTACGGGTACGATTCCTCGCTGCCAGCTAATAAGAACCACTCTTGTTGGCCTCACGTTACGCCCCGCAGATGAACGAGCACCCGAAGCCGGGGCGTCTGATTCTCAATCACAGATCATCTCTGCTGGCTCAACAGTGAAGATGACCCACGACCAGCGTCGTTTATGGCTCATGGCAGACCTCCCCTTTTTCATTTTGCCAGTTTGTTGTAAACTGCGCCCTGAATTTTCGTTCCCCTGAGATGCTCAAACACGGCCCATATCAAAAGAGCCTGTGGCTCATCGCCTGCTTGCTCTTAGTCTCGCTCACGACCGCCGCGATTCTGTCTCAGCGTCTGCGAAGACTGTTCGCGCCGACGCCTTCATCCGTCGAGAATCGCATGAACGCCTTTCCGCGAGTCATCCTCTGGGCCTGGGAGCGTCCCGTCGCGCTCGACTT
This sequence comes from Pyrinomonadaceae bacterium, assembly GCA_036009045.1. Lineage (GTDB taxonomy): Bacteria > Acidobacteriota > Blastocatellia > Pyrinomonadales > Pyrinomonadaceae > DASYML01. Next base: position 22,558 of record DASYML010000172.1, on the reverse strand, counting down.
TATAGACACGCGCGAGGTGGGCGTCGCCTTTCTCGCCAAGACCATCTTTTTACGCGGCGAGATAACATCAAAACGCCCGCGCCTGCAACCCTTGAGCGTTCCACAGGGCACAATGCTCATCGCCGTCGCGCGCATCGAATCGGATAGGCGAGAACCGCCGCGACTCACTTCTGAGCAGTTGGCCCAAACCGCCTCTGAGATCGCGGAGTTGGCAAGCCTGCCCGGCATCGCCGCGATTCAAGTTGACTTTGACGCGAAGCTGAGCGAGCGCGATTTTTATCGCAGCCTGCTGTTCGAGCTTCGCCACCGCTTGCCGCAACAACTCCCTTTATCCATCACGGCCCTCGCGTCATGGTGTACACATGACGACTGGCTCACGGGGCTGCCCGTGGACGAGGCCGTGCCGATGCTCTTTCGTATGGGACTGGACCAGCGACAGGTCGTCTCATATCTCGCCACGGGCGCAGAATTTCGCCAGGCCCTGTGCCGCGACAGCGCGGGAATCGCCACCGACGAAACTTTACTGGCATTACCTTCCGCCAGACGTTTTTACGTTTTCAGCACGCAAGACTGGTCTCCCGTCAACGTGCGTCACATGATAGAGAGGTCCAAAAAATGAGCACCCAGACTCGTCAATCTCTGTGCGTTCTCTTGTTGATAGTTTCCCTCTTCTGCTATGTCCAAACGGTCTTCGCGTGTGGTCCATTTACCACGGAAGCCGTGTTCACTTTCACGGTCCACCCGGAATTTCCGCTTGAGAGATTCGCGGGCGGAGATATAGGGATTGTGCAACCGACCTATGCGCGCTCGTACCTGTACGCCGCTTATCGCAACCTGTCCGGCGCGGGCTTTAACCCGGAGGAGCAGAAGGCCCTTGTCGAATTGTGGAAGGAGCGACTCGATTACACATGGGAAGATCACGAGGCCGACTGGACCGCTAAATGGATTGAGGCGAGAGGGAAAGTTGCGGGCATCGGCACGCCGCCCAAGATTGAAGTTTACAGGTCCAGGGAAAAGCCCAACGAATATGACACGTATCTTAACTGCCAGGAGGATGCCTTTCTCAACGCGGCCTCGACGCTCGAAGAGAGGGTTAAAAAGTTCGGTGGCGCGGGCGTAGAAGTAAAGGACTGGGTCCAGGCGCAGGATCAGGTCTTCGCCAATTGTTCCGAAGGTCAACATATTCCCGCCAGCGCCGCGCCGGACGCGCCCGCCCTCATTCGCGCAGACAGGGCTTATCAAATCGCCGCCGCTAATTTTTACGCCGGAAATTTTGACGAAGCAAAAAAGTTGTTTGAAGCGATAGCTGGCGACGCAAACTCTCCCTGGCGCGAAAAGGCCGCCTATCTCATCGCTCGCACGCTGCTCCGCAAGGCCAGCCTCGGACCGGATGAAAGCAAGAAGGAATCACTCGCGGGGGCGGAAAGCCAGTTGAATAAAGTGCTCAAGGACGGGAACCTGAGCGCGTCGCATCATGCCGCGAGCAGGCTCTTGAATCTCGTCCGCGTGCGTCTTCATCCAGAAGATAAACTGCACGAGTTGGCCCACACGCTGGTCCAAAAAGATTTCGATGAAAATCTGAAACAGGACCTCTGGGATTACACGCTGCTGCTGGATGATTTCGTCGGTGATGAGCAAGCCGGGGCCAACGATAACAAACCGCCTACCGGATTGCGGAGTGATGATGTGACGGATTGGATCATCACTTTTCAATCGGGAGGCGCGGGAGCCTTGGACCATTCTCTGCAAAAGTGGAGCCGGACAGGCTCGCTGCCGTGGCTCGTCGCCGCGCTCTCGAAAGTCCCTGCGGGCCATACGCAAGTCGCCGCGCTGCTCGAAGCGGCGTCGAAAGTCAAATCGAACTCTGCGGCCTTCGCCAACGTCTCGTTCCACAGCATACGCCTTCTCAACGAGTCGGGCAGAGGCGGTGAAGCCCGGCAGAAGCTTGACGATTTATTGACGAAGGACAGGAAGAGTTTGCCGCACTCCGCCTTGAATCTATTTCTGGCCCAGCGTTTGAAGCTCGCCTCCAACCTCTTTGAATTTCTGACCTACGCGCAACGCACCCCGGCTGGCTTCAGTTGGGATGAAGATGGAAGAGAGCAGCCGGAAGACATCTCGCAGGATAATGATTTGAAAGTGTTCGCGGACGGGCGCACCCTCTTCGACGTGGATGCCGCCAGGGTTCTCAACGAGAAGATGCCGCTCAGCGTGCTCAAGGATGCGGCGACGAGCAATGCGCTACCCGAACACCTGCGCAGAGACCTCGCACAGGCGACATGGCTGCGAGCCGTCCTGCTTGATGATGACAGGACCGCGAGCGAACTTGTCCCGTTGTTGAAGAGCCTCGTCCCCTCTATGAGCGCTCATCTGGACGACTACCTGACGGCAAAGGGGAGCGACGCCAAAAAATTCGCTGCTATCTATGCTTGGCTCCAATTTCCCGGCCTCGAACCGAATGTTGATTCCGGCCTGGGCAGACTGCTCTTGCCGTTGGGCCAACAGGATGCGTATCGCGATAACTGGTGGTGCTCATCCGCCTCAGGTTTCGAGCGCGCGAACGCGCCGGATAATGCAACCGAGACGAAAGATAAAGCTACCGCCAAAGCCTTCACGGCGATCAGCGAGGCGGCTTCTCCGCTATTTCTGGACCAGCCGCAGAAGACCGCCGCGTTGAAGGAACACGAGAGGCTCGCCAACTTCGGCGCGGCCCCAAACTATCTTTCACGTCAGGTCATCTCGTGGGCCACCAGGAATCCGAACGACCCGCGCGTGCCCGAAGCCTTGCACCTCGCCATCAAAGCCACACGCTATGGCTGTCCTGACAAGGAAACGGGTGCGGCATCGAAAGCCGCCTTCCAGCTTCTACACAAACGATACCCCGCCAGCCCCTGGGCCAAGAAAACGCCCTACTGGTACAAAGACAGCTAAGAGCAAGTTTTGAAGGCGGAAGGATGAAGGATGAAAGAAGGATGATTGAAGTTGAAGAGCCACACTTTCATCCTTCATCCTTGCTTTCCATCCTTGCTCTTGTAGAATGTCTCTTTCCAATCAAGAAAGGACAAGGGGCATGACAGAGCACAGGTTTACCAACCATCTTATCAACGAGACGAGCCCGTATCTCTTGCAACACGCGCACAACCCAGTGGAATGGCATCCGTGGGGCGAGGAGGCGCTCGAAAAAGCGCGGGCTGAGAATAAACCCATTCTCCTCAGCATAGGGTATTCGGCCTGTCACTGGTGTCATGTGATGGAGCACGAGTCTTTTGAAAATGAAGAGATCGCGCGCCTCATGAACGAAAATTTCGTCAACATCAAGGTGGACCGCGAAGAGCGCCCGGACCTGGACCAGATATACATGAACGCCATCCAGATGATGACGGGGCAGGGGGGTTGGCCCATGACCGTTTTCCTCACACCGGCGGGCGTGCCCTTTTACGGCGGGACTTACTACCCACCAGTTGACCGCTATCACATGCCGGGCTTTCCGAGAGTGTTGACGGGCGTCTCAAACGCTTATCAGGAACGCCAGGATGACATCACCAGGACGGCATCCGAGATACTCGCGGAGTTACGACGCGTCAATCCCACGCGCGAATCAAGCGAAGGTCTCACACTGGCCGCGCTTGATAATGCTTATCGCGGCATGGCTCGCAACTATGATGCGACGCATGGCGGCTTTGGCGGAGCGCCGAAGTTTCCAGCGCCCATGAACCTGGAATTTCTCATGCGCGTACATCATCGCACGGGGCAGGTCGAAGCCCTGGAGATGGTCTTGCAGACCTCTCGCAAGATGGCGGAAGGCGGGTTGTACGATCAACTCGGCGGCGGCTTTCATCGTTATTCGACCGACGCCACATGGCTCGTCCCGCATTTTGAAAAGATGCTGTACGACAACGCGCTGCTCTCGCGCCTTTACCTGCATGTGTACCAATTAACGGGCCAGGAATTTTACAGGCGCATCGCCGAAGAGACGCTCGATTATGTCCTGCGCGAGATGACGGACGAGCGCGGCGGGTTCTATTCCACGCAGGACGCGGACTCCGAAGGCCACGAGGGAAAGTTTTTCGTCTGGACGCCGTCTGAGATAGAAGAGATTCTTGGACCGGAAGATGCCGCGCTCTTCAACGCTTACTATGATGTGACGGAGAAGGGCAATTTCGAGGGCAAGAATATCCTGCATGTGAGCCGTCCTGTGTTGGAAGTGGCGAAGGAGTTGAGAGTCACGGTCGAACGTCTGGAAGCGGCGTTGCGAGATGGGAGGCGAAAGCTGTTTGAGGCGCGCGAGTTGCGGATTAAGCCTGCGCGCGATGAGAAACAGTTGACGGCCTGGAATGGTCTCATGCTCGCCAGCTTTGCCGAGGCGTCCGTTATTTTGGAGCGCGAAGATTACGCCAATGCTGCCAGAAAAAACGCGCAGTTCGTCCTGGACCAATTACGACGCGATGGATTACTGCTGCGTACTTACAAGGACGGGCAGGCGAAGTTGAATGGCTACTTGGAAGATTATGCGTTCTTCGCGGACGGCCTGATTGCGCTCTATGAAGCGACGGGCGAATTGCGCTGGCTGGAAGAGGCACGCGCCCTCGCGGACAAAATGATAGATGAGTTCTGGGACGAGGACGAAGGCGGCTTTTTCTATACGGGCAAGAGCCATGAAGAGTTGATCGTGCGCTCGAAAGACTATTTCGACAACGCGACGCCCTCCGGCAATAACGTCGCCGCAGATGTTTTGCTGCGCCTCGCGCTTCTCACAGGTAATGAAGATTACAGGCGCAGGGCCATCACTATTTTCCGTCTCTTGAATGACGCCACCAAGCGCTACCCGTCGGCATTTGGCCGCGCGCTGTCCGCGCTGGATTTTCATCTCTCCTCGCCCAAAGAGATCGTCATTATAGGCCCGCGCGAATCGCCGGACGCTCAGGCCCTCGCGCGCGAGGTCTGGAAAAGATACCTGCCCAATAAAGTGGTCGCGCAATCAGCGCCAGCCGATGAGCGTGCCGCACAGGCCGTGCCGCTCCTGCGCGAACGACACATGATAGATAATCGCGCGACCGCTTACGTCTGCGAAAACTACACCTGCCAGCAACCCGTCACCACGGCGGCAGAACTTGGAGAACAACTAGGAAAGCGGGAAAGCAAGTCGGAAGTAGGAAGGATGAAGGGTGAAGGATGAGAGAGCGGCTATTCAGGACGCATAGTTTTTCTTTCATCCTTCATCCTTGCTCTCGCTCTTGTTTGAGTTGATCGAGAAGTTCCTGTCCATAGCGGGCGATTCTGGATGCGCCGAGGCCGTGTATGTTGTTGAGCGCTTCGAGCGTGACGGGGAGTTCCATCACCATGTGTTCGAGCGTGCGGTCAGGACAGATCATGTAGGCGGGCAGATGCTCTGCGAAAGATTTTTCCAGCCGCCACTTTTTTAAAGCCCTGAGCATGCGCTGCTCTTCCTTTGTGAGCGGGCGCGGCGGTGGTTGCGGCGCACGGCGTTTGCGCGGCGTGCGCGTCTCGCCGCTCGATGGTGCGAGACTGGCAAAACGCAGTGCATCCTCAAACCTGCCCTGCTCCGTCAGGATGCCCTCTAGCTCCTCGTAGACGCGCAGGGTGACGTAAGCATCCGTCGCTGCGTAATCGAGTTGCGCGCGTGTCAAGGGCCTGCGTCGCCAGTTCGATTTCTGGAAGGACTTATCCATCTCGATGCCGAAGAGATGCGCGGAGACAGCCGCGAGGCTATACGATGGAAGGCGCAACGCTGAGCGCGCCAGTCTTAAAGTGTCTACAAAGCCTGCTGGCTGAAACCCTGCTCCGACCAGCATCCCTTCATCAAAACGCGCGTTGTGGGCCACCATGATGATTGACGGCGATTCGATGATGGGCCTCAAAATATCCAGGTCAACGGAGAGCGCGTCTATCACCAGCGCCTCATTATGGCGCGGCGCAAGCTGTACGAGCGAAACGCGTGAGTGATTGGCCGCAGGTTCCCAGTAAGTCTCAGTATCTAGGCCGAGGATGGTCTCGCCCTCAAGACTCACAAGCGCCCTGCTCGCTTCAATGGTATCCGTGAGGAAGCAATAGGCTCGCTCCTCCGGCATTAATATCTTGCTCACGGAAGATTTAACTGAGTGCCCGGCGAGGCTCAGGTCAGAAGGTGCTCACGGCACAAAGACGAAAGGCGCGTTGAAATCTCAACGCGCCTCCCTCATTCAACCATTGCCCGGTGAACTAAGGGCGACGAGTCGCGTTGTTGTTGTTCCCCATGTTGCTGTTCGTGTTGCCGTGATTCGCATTGGTGCCCATATTGCTGTTCGTGTTGCCATGATTCGCATTGGTGCCCATGTTGCTGTTCATGTTGCCGCCGGTGGCCGTGTTGCCGTTCATGTTGCCGGTGGTCATGTTGGCATTGGTGTTGGTCCCGGTCGTGGTGCTGGTGCCGGTCGTGTTGGTCGTGGTAGAGGTCGTGTTGGTGTTGGTCGTCGTACCAGCGGCATTCGTGTTGGTGTTAGTGTTGGCGTTATTCGCGTTGTCCGCTGCGCAACCGGCCCCGAGAGCAGCGACGGCCAGCAAAGCAAAAAGAGCTAAAGTTCTTCGCATCGAATTTTCTCCTGTAACCCAGTGGGTTGAATTGTTAAGAGCTTCACAGAGGTTTTATTCCGCCACATAGCAGTAGGCTCTGTTTAACTCAGGTCAAGGTTAGAGCCGCACGGCATCACACTCCGGTGCCGAAACCAGGCAGCAGAGTGCGCGCAGGGGCAAGTTAATTATTCACAACTGATCAAACACTTCCGCTCGATCTTCCTTAGACGGACGAGCCGAAAACCGGGTGATGGGCTGCGCTCATCGGAATTCTTGATTATCGCTCAAGCGTCTTCGCGGCTCTTGCCAGGCGACCACCACCAGGACGCACGGCCTACACGCACCAGCTTAAAAATCGCAAGACTCTAAAGAGTCTCTTGAGAGGAAACAGAATGTATAACTCGCGGCGCGCAGTGTAACACTAGAACTATCGGAAATATACGAAAATTTTGTGTTTGGTAAACTTTCGTCCCTCAACAATTTGCTCTCTTATCCGGTTCGATTTACAGGGCACAGCGGAGGTTTGGACACCCGCTTGCCAGCAAAAGTTCCGGCACAGGCCCGGCGCTCCGTTGAAAACCCTTCCAACGCTCCTTCAGCCCTCACCGGAATCATCATTAAATTCAAAGAAGACTGAGAGTTAAGCTCCCAAAGCTGATTTTTTTAGCCCCTCAAGCCGCCTTCCGAGTTCGACATTTTCTTCTCAAAATGGCGCGCATGATGGAAAAGCCTGTTTTAAAACGCGAGAGAATAGCATAAAACCGTCGCTTGTACATAGCGCTAAAGCGTTTATGGGATTGTAAAAAGCTTGACGAACTGAAATTAACCCTGTATTGTTTATATATGTCAAACGAGGTTTGGCATCTGATATTTAAGGTTTAACTCCGAATTCTTCTCCATTATCAACACGGTCTGAATCACAGGCCGCAACGTCCTACAAAACATATCCAGGGGGCCTGAAAGCCCGAAGCTTATCCTCCGAAGACTACCGCATCTCCTACCAGAGGAAATTTCTACAGCCATGCCAAAAGGAAATTGGAAAAGTCTCGTGCTTTTAAGCGGTGTCGCTGCCGTCGCCGCCACCATGCTGGTTTTCGCGCTCATTTCACTGATGAGTCTACCGCTCCTCGGTTGGACGGGTTTCGCTCCGTGGGCCGTCCTCTTTCTTCTCACGCTGGCGGCTGGACGATTCAGAGTCTCCCTCAACAACGCGGACGGTTTCACGCAGAGCCAGAAATCCGTAGCGGATATGTTCATCTTTCTGGCCGTGATGATTTACGCGGTCGCGCCTTTGAACAGCGTCGGCCCGGCGGTGGCTCTGGCGGCAGCTGTCGGATTCATCTCTTCCTGGCAATCAACGGACCGGCGCATGACCGTCTTCACGACGGGCACAGCCATCATTTCGACGTTTGTGGCGGCCTCTTTGTATGGACTGGTCGCGCGTCTCTTAGTGGGAAGTGAGGCGAGCGACTACGCTCAGAACTTCACCTTAAACACGCTCTTGATTCCTTTATGTGCGCTGGCCCTCGTGCAGTATGCGCTGAGCACTATCGGGACGGCGGCCTTCGTGGCGTTCGAGTCTGGAAAGGCGCGTTTGACTTTTTCAAGGGAGAGTCTGGTCTGGACCTCCATGACTCAGATTGCGGGTGCGGCTTCGGCGGCTCTCTTTTACACGGGCATACATGGCGGAGGGATTCCTTCGATCTTCGTCGGGTTACTCCTGACCAGCCTCGTTTACATGCTCTATCGTTTCAACGAACAGCGCGTGGTGGAGATTCGTCGTGCCGAAGCGGAAAAGGCACGCCACATTCAAGAGATGGCGAATCTTCACATGAACACCATAGAGTCGCTCGCCATCGCGATTGATGCCAAGGACCAGACGACGCACGGCCACGTCCGGCGGACGCAAATCTACGCGATAGAGATGGGCCGCCTGCTCGGCGTGAGCGAGCAGGAGACGCAGGCTCTCATCGCAGGGGCCTTGCTACACGACATAGGCAAGCTGGCCGTCCCCGAATACATTCTCAACAAGCCTGGCAAACTCACCGAAGCGGAGTTTGCCAAGATGAAGATTCACACCACCGTCGGCGGCGACATTCTCAAGCGCGTCGGCTTCCCTTACCCCGTCGAGGACATCGTTCGTTTTCATCACGAGAAATGGGACGGCACGGGTTATCCGAAAGGCTTGAGGGCGAATTCCATCCCGCTCGTCGCGCGTATCATCTCGGTGGTTGATTTCTATGACGCCACGCGCTGCGACCGTCCCTATCGCAAGGGCATGACGCGCGAAGATTCGCTGGGGCTGTTGAAAAAGATGGCTGGCTCGTCATTCGACCCGCAAGTGGTTGACATGTTCGTGCAGCACGTAGAGAAGTTTGACCAACTCATCGCGGAGCAGGACATACAGGAGCAGGTCCCGTCCGAAGACAGCGACTATTCGACCAGCACGCGCCCGGATGCGGGGCTGGCCTCGGACATCATGGGGACGCCGGGCGATGATGCCGCAGGCTTTCGCACCATCACGGAGGCGCAGCGCGAAGTCTTCGCTCTACATGAAATCGCGCAGACCATCGGCTCTTCTCTCAACATGCAGGATACGGTGACGCTCGTCTCAAGTAAGCTGCGCGCCATCGTGCCCTTCGATACCTGCATCATCTTCCTGGTGGACGATAAGACGGGCAAGGCACAGGCCATGCACGTCGCGGGTGAGCACGCGGAGGCTTTCGCGCGCCGTCGTATGAACGTTGGAGACGGCATCACCGGATGGGTCATCGCCAACGCGCGTTCGATGTGCAACGCCTCGCCGGAATTGGACCTGGTCGGCGTCTCCGAAGAGATTTCCAAGAACTACAGGGGCGTGCTCGTCTCGCCGCTCATCCGCGAAGACGGCGCGTTCGGCGCGATCACGCTTTACTCCAAGAGCCGCACGTCCTACACCACGGAACATGTGCGCCTGCTCGAATCTGTGGCCCAGCATGCATCGTCCGCGCTCAACAACGCCCTCACCTTTGAGCGGACGAAGGAGAGCGCTCTGACTGACCAACTGACGGACCTGCCCAATGCGCGTGCCTTCTACATGATGCTCGAACAGCGCATCGCGGAGTGCCAGCGTCTCAACAAGGAATCGCTGGCGGTCATCAGTATGGACCTGGACGACTTTAAGAAAATCAACGACGTGTACGGGCACGCGATGGGTGACAGGATACTGGCGAGCGTCGCGGGGGTCATCAGGAAAGAGTTGAGACAGATGGACGTGCTGACGCGTTATGCGGGCGACGAATTTGTGGCGATCATGCCGATGGCTTCGAGCATGATGGCGACGATGGTCGCGGAGCGTATTCGCGCGGCGGTCGAAGCGCAGAAGTTTGCCGTGCGGACGGGCAAGACATCGCAAATCTGCCTGAGCATGGGCATCTCCTGCTTTCCCGGTGACGGCGAGACGACGGAAGAGCTATTAACCGCCGCCGCGCGTAACATGCAACGCGACAAGCACGCGCGCAAGACGGTCCTGACGCTCGGCGCGAGTCCGACCGTCGCTTCGATTGATAGTTTTAGATAAGAAGTCCTGTCTTTACATTTCGGCGCACGCTACTTTGCCCGTAGCGTGCGCTTTTTTTCTTTTCGAGGTGCTTTGCACGAGCCAGCGCATCTCGCGTATAATCCGTGGCAGTAAGCAATCAGGTTTTTAAGAACGCGAAACGCATCAGCGCCGAGGTGTCTTCACACGTTAAAGGCTTGTCGGAGCCATGCGCGTGAGCACGCGTTGCTGGAAGATGAGGGCAATGACTAAACAAGCCACACAAAGAAGATCACGCGCCGGGGCGGAAGAATCCGGCAGCGCGGGTGTCGCCGAAAAGGAAACAACAGAGATGGCGGTTGACCGCTCCGAGTTGAGCGAGGAGCACCAGGAGCGTAAGCAGGACCAGCATCAACGCATCCAAGAGTTGGACCAGGAAACGCTGCTCAAGTTGCTCTATCAAATGATCCTCATTCGCCGCCTCGAAGAGAAGGCGGCTGAAGCCTACAGCCTCGGCAAAATCGGCGGCTTCTGCCACCTCTACATAGGTCAGGAGGCGGTCGGCGTCGGCTCCATCTCCGCTTTGCGGCCAGATGATTACGTGCTCACCAGCTACAGAGACCACGGCCAGGCCATCGCCAAGGGGATTCCGGCGGACGAGATTATGGCCGAACTTTACGGCAAGGCTGGCGGATGTTCGAGCGGCAAAGGCGGCTCCATGCATCTCTTCGATGCGGACGTTAATTTCCTTGGCGGTCATGCCATCGTCGGCGGTCAGATTCCTTTGGGGACAGGCATCGCTTTCGCCACGAAATACAAGGGCGGCGATCAGGTGACGCTCTGCTTCTTCGGCGAAGCGGCGGTCAACCAGGGCGCTTTTCATGAGTCGCTTAATTTGGCCCAATTATGGAAACTTCCATGTATTTACGTCTGCGAGAACAATCAGTACGGGATGGGCACGTCGCTTGAGCGTGCGATGTCTTTGAGCGATGTTTCAAGGAAGGCTCATGCCTACGACATGGCTTCCGAATTCGTGGACGGGATGGATGTCCTGGCCGTGCGCGAGGCCGTCCAGAGGGCCGTCGAACGCGCGCGCAAGGAATTTCTGCCGACGCTTTTAGAGGTCCGCACTTATCGTTTTATGGGCCACTCGATGTCCGACCCCGGAAACTATCGCACGCGCGCCGAGATCGAAAAATATCAGGAGCGTGACCCCATCAAGCTCTTCACGGCGAGTCTCAAAGAGAAGGGCGTGCTTGACGATGCGGGTCTCGCGGACATCGAAAAGCGTGTGCGCGCCGAAATCGAACACGCACAGCGCTTCGCGGAGGAAAGCCCTGAGCCAGCGCCCGAAGAACTTTTCACACACGTTTACGCAAACCCGTTGACGGGTCATAAGTGATAGTTGATGGGTGATAGGAAAGAACGATTTTAATCTTGTCACCTATCAACTATCCCCTGTTACCTGTCACCCGTCCTTGAGGTATCTAAATGGCTGTCATCACCATCCGCGAAGCGCTCAACCAGGCGCTTCGCGAAGAGTTGGAACGCGATGAGAACGTTTTTTTGATGGGCGAGGAGGTCGCCGCATATCAGGGTGCTTATAAAGTCACAAAAGGGTTGTTGGAAGAGTTCGGTGAGAAGCGCGTCATAGACACGCCGATTACGGAGTTGGGATTCGCCGGACTCGGCGTCGGCGCGGCGATGGTCGGACTGCGCCCGATAGTCGAATTCATGACCTTCAACTTCTCTATTCTGGCGACAGACCAGATCATCAACTCTGCCGCCAAGATGCTCTACATGTCCGGCGGCCAGTTCAAAATTCCGATTGTCTTTCGTGGTCCAAACGGTTCCGCCTTCCAGGTCTCTTCGCAACACTCGCAGGCCCTCGAATCGTGGTACGCCTTCTTCCCAGGTCTCAAAGTCGTCATGCCTTCGACGGCGGCTGACGCCAAAGGGCTGCTCAAGAGCGCGATACGCGATGATGACCCCGTCATCTTTTTAGAACAGGAACGCATGTACGGCAACAAAGGTGAAGTGCCTGATGATAAGGACTTCACGATTCCGCTCGGCGTCGCAGATGTCAAGCGAGAGGGCACGGATGCGACCATCGTCGCGCGTTCATTAATGGTCCCGATGGCCCTGAAGGCCGCCGAAGAGTTGGAGAAGCAGGGCGTCTCCTGCGAAGTGATAGACCCGCGCACGATTCGTCCGCTCGATATAGAGACCATCGTCAAGTCCGTGCAGAAAACGAATCGCGTCGTCGTGGCCGAAGAGTGTCACCCGTTCTGCGGCGTCGGCGCGGAAATCTCCGCAGAGATTAATGAGCGCGCCTTCGATTATCTGGATGCGCCCGTCCGCCGGGTTTCCGGCGCGGACGTGCCCATGCCCTACGCGAAAAACTTGGAGAACCTGGCTATCCCCTCCGTCGCGCACATCGTCGCGGCGGTGCGTGAAGTGGCATATTTGGATTAACTCATTTGCTCATCGGCTCATTGACTCATTGGATAAATGGACCAGTGAATCAATGAGCCGATGAATCAATCTTTCAATAGGATAAATCGAATGGCAACACAGGTCGTAATGCCGAAGCTTTCTCCGACGATGGAGGAGGGCCAATTATCGCGTTGGCTCAAGAAAGAGGGCGATAAGGTTTCGATGGGCGAACCCATCGCGGAGATTGACACGGACAAGGCGACGATGGAGATGCAGGCGCTCGGCACGGGCGTCCTGCGCAAGATTTTGATAGCCGCAGGCGAGACAGCCCCGCTGGGCCAACTCATAGCCATCATCGGAGAGCCTGACGAGGACATCTCCGCGCTCGTCAATGAAGCAGGGTCGAGCGAGGCCGCCGCCGAGAATAAGCAGCGCATCGAAACCTCTGTCGAAGCCGGGCAGGACGGCGCGCAACAGGAGACTGCACAGGTCGCCCCAAGCGGAGCGCGCACGCAGGCCACCATCGAAGGACAGCCCTTGAAGGGCGATGTCGGTGGCAGACCCGACGACGGAGCACAGCAGCAGCAGCAAGAGGCCGCGCCCGCAAAAGCTTCCGGCGCTTCCGCACCATCCGGCAACGGCGCGCAGGCCGCGTCTGAGAGCGGGCGCGGACAGCAACAAACGGGCGAGCGCCTCGTCGTCTCGCCCATCGCCGCGCGCATGGCGGCGGAGGCTGGCATCAACCTGCGCAGTTTGAGCGGCAGCGGACCGGGCGGGCGCATCGTCAAACGCGACATCGAAGCGGCCATCAGCGCGGGACAGCAACCAGCCGCGCAAGCGACGGAAGCGCGAGCGGACGAAGCAGCACAACAGCCACGACATCTACGCGCGGTCGAGTCGAGCGCCCAGCCATCAACACAGCCAGCGCCGCAGCCGCAACCCTCAACCACGGGCGCTCCGCCCTTTCACGATGAACCTTCTTCCGCAATGCGGCAGACCATCGCGCGCCGTCTCGTCACTTCAATTGGTCCAGTGCCGCACTTTTTCCTGACGACGGAAATTGAGATGGACAGGGCTGCGGAGATGCGTCGCAACATCAACGAACTGGACCAGGAATTGAAGGCCAGCGTCAACGACATCATCATCAAGGTCACGGCCCACGCCTTGATGCAGCACCCGCAGGTCAACGCCTCCTTCCAGGAGAAATCGGTTCGTTATTACGAACGCGCGGACATAGGCGTTGCCGTCGCCATCGAAGACGGTCTCATCACTCCGGTCATACGCTCTGCCAACACTAAAGCCATCGGAGCGATTGCGCGCGAAGTGCGCGAACTGGCGGAACGCGCCCGCGCGAAAAAGTTGCACCCTGACGAATACACTGGCGCGACCTTCTCCATCAGCAACCTCGGCATGATGGGGATAGACGAATTCACAGCCGTCATTAATCCGCCCGAAGCCGCGATTCTGGCTATCGGCGCGATGACGCCGAAGCCCGTCGTCCGCGATGGCGAAATCGTCGTCCGGCAGATGATGCGCGTCACGATGTCCTGCGACCATCGCGTGATTGACGGAGCGACGGGCGCGCGTTTCCTGCAAACTTTCAAGAAGATACTGGAGAATCCGCTCTACCTCATCGCCTGAATGTGATTAGTGGATGTCAATTGAAAGTAAGGCAACAGCGAATGCTGGTGAGCGCGATGCAGACGGGCGTTGATGAAGACGGCGGGGCGGCTCCGCATCTGGCCCTCTTTGCCGTTCAGGTTATCTTCGGGAGTTGGCCCATCGCGGCCAAGCTCGCTCTGCGTGCGTTGCCGAGCACGGGTCTCGTAGCCTTTCGCGTCTGCGGCGCGGCCATCGCTTTTCTCTTCTTACAAAGCGCTGTGGGCCGCGTCGCCATCAAGGATAAACGCGATTACGCGCGTATCTTTCTTTACAGCCTGCTCGGCGTCATTCTCAATCAACTGCTCTTCGTCAAGGGGCTGTCCATGACGACGGTGATAGACGCGACGCTGCTGGGCACGACCATTCCCATCTTCGCACTCTTAATCAGCATCGTGCTCGGTTACGACGGTTTTTCACTGCTCAAGGTGGCGGGCGTCCTGCTGGCGGCGTTGGGCGTGGTCTATCTGGTCAATCCCGCGCGCGCCAGTTTTTCCGGCGAAGCGCCGCTCGGCAATTTTCTGATCGTGCTCAACTCTCTCTGCTATGGTGCGTACATAGCCATCTCGAAGGATATGTTCAAACGCTATGGAGCGTTGACCGTCATCACCTGGGTCTTTGTTTTCGGCGCTCTCCTGACGGCCCCCATCGGCGCGCTGACCACTTCGAGAGAGGCCATCTTGAACGCAGGGATGTCCGCCTGGCTGGCGGTGCTCTATATTATTCTGGTCCCGACGGTAGGCGCGTACTACCTGAACGCCTGGGCCCTGGCGCGCGTTGCGCCGAGCACCGTCGCCGTTTACATTTATCTTCAGCCGCTCATAGCCTTCGTGCTCGCGCCCTGGATTCTGCATGAGAGTTGGAACTCAAGGACGTGGGTCGCGGCTGGACTCATCTTCGCGGGCGTCGCACTCGTGACGCGGCGCACGCGCAGTAGTTATGCAATGAAGGAAGTCTCCGAACGCCCGGACGCGCTCGGCCATTAAGTTTTGAAGCGGATGACAGGCAGACTTTGATGACCAGACCCGCAGTCGAAATAGGCACTCTGACGTTGGCCCAGGAAGAGGCGGCCAAGACCAACGCCGCGCGTCTCTCCGTGCTCGCCGCAGCCTTTCTCATCACCTTAAAATTGGCGACGGGACTGAAGACCGGCTCGATTAGCGTGTGGGCCTCTCTGCTCGATTCAGCGATGGACATCTTCGCTTCCATCATCAACTATTTCGCGGTCCGCGCCGCCGCACGTCCCGCCGACGAGGACCACGCCTACGGTCATGGAAAGGCCGAATCGCTCGCCGGACTTTTTCAGTCTATTGTCATCGCCATCTCCGGCATTTATTTAGTCCGCGAAGCGATTCGTAGAATCATCACGCTGCAAGAAACGCACTCCGAATGGCTCGGCATAGGGACGATGTGCATCGCCATGATTGTCAGCATGGCCCTCGTGCGCAGGCTCCAGAGAGTCGCGCGCGAAACTGATTCGCTCGCGCTCGCTTCGGACGCCATCCACTACACGACTGACATCTACACCAACGGCGGGGCGCTCGTCGCGCTGCTCATCGTCGCGCTCACGCGCTGGACCATCGCGGACCCCTTAGTTTCCATTCTCATCGCCATCTACATTCTCGCGTCCGCCGTCCACGTCGCGCGCGAGTCCATAGATGTCTTGATGGACCGCCGCTTGCCGCTCGAAGTGGATGAACAGATCGCAGCCATCGTCAACCGCTACAAGGATGAGGGAGTGCTCGGTTTTCATGACGTACGCACGCGTCGCTCAGGCTCGCAAAAATTTATTGACCTGCACCTGGAAATCGCGCGCGATACCAGGCTGGAAGAAGCACACGACCTGAGCGTGCGCGTCCTGCGCTCCATCGAAGCAGAGATTCCCAGAACCCGCGTCCAAATCCACACGGACCCAGGATGAAAACAAAGTAGAAGGGCGCAAGGCGAAGGGCGCAAGTGAGGGGAAGCCAGCTTTTATTCAAAAGCGGTTTCCGCCTAACTTTCTCCCTTCGCCTTTCGCCCTTCTACTTTAGTTCGCCCTTCTACTTTGCGTTATTCTGGGATGACAAGTTCTGTGCCGACGGATAGGTTGTCGGGGTTCTCTATCTTGTCGCGGTTAGCGAAGTAGATGTCCTCGAATTTCTGCGGGTCGCCGTAGAAATGCTGGCTGATTTTTGAGAGCGTGTCGCCCGACTTGACCGTGTAAGTCCTCTGACCGCCTCCACCCTGAGCATCACCCGAATCGTCTGCCATCTCTTTTCCTCCTCTTTCAGACTGGTGTCTTCGACCGAAAAATTTTCATTTGCTGGACCAGGATTAAACGAGCCATTCATAGACGCGTCTTTCCAACCGTCGAAATGTATTCACCGCGATTTGATGGCTGATAGATTACTAGAGAACGACGGCCATTGACAATATTGTAGAGGAAAACAGCATCAATAACTTCGCTACGCCGTCTTGATGGCCCTGATGTTTGCGGACTTTTCAGCTTCGGCCAGGCGACGCAATTCGTAAAGCTTCATCAGCGCTTCGACGGGCGAGAGCGCGTCCGGGTCCGTCTCAAGCAAAGCCTGCGCGATGGCCGCATCTTGAGCTTGAGAGCGCGGCTGTAAATGCTCATTCGTCGTCGCCGCCTCAGTCGGCCTTCCGCGCAATTCCGACTTTTCTTCATACTGGTCCAGTAATGCCGCCGCGCGGCGCACGACCGGGCGCGGCAGCCCCGCGAGTTTCGCGGCGTAGACTCCATAACTCCTGAGCGCGCTACCCGGACTTATCTTGTAAAGAAAGACCAGTTCGCTTCCCTGCTCCGCGATTTCGACGTGTAGATTTGTGAGTCGCGGGAGGAGCAATGAGAGTTCCGTCAGTTCATGATAATGCGTGGCGAAGAGAGTCTTGGAGCGAAGCTGCGGGTGATTGTGTATGTATTCGAGCACAGCGCGGGCCACGGCCAATCCATCATAAGTCGAAGTGCCTCGCCCAAGTTCGTCGAGCAGTATCAAAGAGCGCAGCGTCGCGTGATGCAAAATCTGCGCGGTCTCGACCATCTCCGTCATGAAGGTTGACTCGCCGCTCCCGATGCGATCATAGAGGCCGATGCGCGTGAAGAGGCGATCACAGAGACCTATGCTGGCTTTGCTGGCGGGGACAAAACTACCCGTCTGGGCCATCAAGACAATGAGCGCGGTCTGTCGCAGGTAAGTTGACTTGCCGGACATATTTGGTCCTGTAATCAAGGCTATCTGCGTGCCGTCATCAGCATCCAGTTCGACATCATTGGCGACGAAGCCGCCAGCCTCCAACATTCTTTCGAGCACCGGATGACGGCCCGCAGTGATGCTCAACCTTTGAGTGTCCGTGATGGCGGGACGCACGTAGCCGCACTCGTCTGCGACGGACGCCAGCGACGCGACCGTGTCAAGATAGGCGATGCTCGCGGCGGCAGCCAGTATCTCATCGCGGCTTCTGGAGACTTCGGCGCAGATGTGGCGAAAGAGACCCGCTTCGAGTTCGTGTATGCGTTCCTGCGCGTTCATGACGAGCGATTCATGCTCTTTGAGTTCGAGCGTGATGAAACGCTCGGAGGCGGCGAGCGTTTGTTTGCGCGAGTAATCGCCCGGAACCAGATGCAGGTTCGGTCTGGTGACTTCGATGAAATATCCGAAGACCTTGTTATAACCGACGCGCAGGCTCTTGATGCCTGTGCGCGCACGCTCGCGCTGTTCCATCTCCGCTAAGAAAGTCCTGCCGTCGCGCAGCAGTGCGCGTAACTGGTCCAATTCCCCTGAGTAGCCCTGCCTGATAACGCCCGTCTGTTCCGTCGCGCGCACGGGCAGTTCATCCGAGATGGCTTGGCGAATCAGCGCGGCTGCTCCATCACACAAGGGCAGCGCGGCGAGGAGAGCGCCGAAGCGTTTGGTCTCCCTTTGCATGACCGCGCGCACTCGCGAGATGGTTTCAAGGCTCTGGCCCAACGCGAGAAGTTCCTGCGCCGAAGCCAACGCGGTCCGCACGCGCGCGGAGAGACGCTCAAGGTCATGCATGGATTCGAGCGCGGCGAAGAGTTCAGCGCGCGCCTTCCCCTGCTCGCAAAACCATGAGACGTGCTCCTGCCTCTGCATAATCAGCGCTATCTCAAGGAGCGGCTGGCGCAGCCATCTTCTCAGCAGGCGACCGCCCATCGCCGTGCGCGTCCGGTCCAGGACTCCCAGAAGCGTCTGCGTGCCCGCGCCGCTCTCGAAAATTTCCAGGCTCCGCACCGTCCGCGCGTCGAGCATCATAAAGCTTTCGGTGTGATAGCTCTTGAGACGCGTGAGATGGACGGCGGCTGCCGTTTGCGTCTCGCGCAGGTAAGCGATGAGCGCTCCGGCGGCAGAGGTCGCTAAGGGCCAGCCTGCCAATCCGAAAGGCGCGAGGGTGCGCGATTGAAACTGGTCCAGTAATGCGCGTCGCGCTGTCTCCGGCGCAAAGCTCTCGTCATCCCAGCGAGTGAGAAAACCGGGCACAGCATCGCCGCTTGTTTCTGGACCATTGACAGGCACGAGGACTTCTGCGGGCGCGATGCGTTGCAGTTCGGGCAAGGCCGAGGCGGCATCCAATTCGGTCGCGGCGAAGTCGCCCGTCGTCACGTCCGCATAAGCGATTCCGGCGCGCTTGCCGTCCGTCACGTAGGCCGCTAGATAGTTGTTGGCCTTGCTCTGCAAGAGTCCGGGTTCCAGCACAGTGCCGGGCGTCACGACGCGGACCACGTCGCGTTCGATGAGTTGACGGCCCTGCTCACCTTTGACCGGAGCCGGAGTTAGTTGCTCGCAGATGGCGACGCGATGGCCGCGCGAGATGAGCGTCGCGAGGTGTCTTTCGAGGCTGTGATGCGGGACGCCCGCGAGCGGGATGCGTATGTTTTTGCCCATCGGCTTGGAGGTCAGCACGATGTCCAGTTCGCGCGCGAGAAGACGCGCGTCGTCGTCAAAGGCTTCGTAGAAATCGCCTATGCGGAAGAGGAGAAGCGCGTCAGGGTAACGCTCCTTGATGTCCAGATATTGTTTGCGCAGTGGCGTGGTGGTCAATGTCATCGCTCGGAGATTACCGCCAGCAAGTCTTCGACGGAGGTGAGGGCGTGATGAAGTCTATGCAATTGCTCGAAGCTCAGGATCGCCGTCACGCGACCGATCTCGTGAAAAGCACCCGTGCGCTCTGCGCTCATAGATTTCTGCGCGCGCACGGTGTCGCGCTCGGAGGCGACGATGAGAAATGGTTTCGAGCGTTGCGCTTCGTAAGCGCGTTTCAATTTCGCCAGCGCCGCGTCTATGTTCCCTTTGTGCTGGACCTCGAAGACGTGAGTCAGGCGCGGACTACGCTCTTCCTTGCGCCAGATAACGTCGTAATATTCAAACTCGCTGACAGCGTAATAGCCTAGCGCGCGGCCTATGTCCAGGAGCATCCGCTGAACATCTCCATGAGTCAAAGCGTCGTGACGCGCCGTCGCCTCTGCGGGAACCATCTCGGCCAGCGAAAAATCCAGCGCCTCTTCCGCCGCACGCTTACGCCCCGTCGCGGTGATGGTCCAACGCCCCTGCTGGCGCTCTACCTGTCGCTTGTCCGCGAGCATGCGCCCGGCGCGTTGCACGAGCCTGCGCCACTCCGCGCGATGGCCGTTGCTCAAGGCGCGCACTTCCTCTGCGCCAAGCTGCGGGAAATATCCCGCGAGGCGCGCATAAAGAAAACGCACATCCTCCCTGCCGCCGGTGGCGATCAATTCTTGTAGAATCGGCAGTTCGAGACGCGCGACGCCAGGATATGCCATCGCCAGATTCACCTGAGCTTCCCAACAAGGATGTAGTGGAGAGAGGCGATAATTGGTCCAGCCTCCAGTGATAAACTTACAGGAGAAATGCTTTGCCGGGCAAGTCTAAAAGCGGCGGATAATATTCATCAACAGTTCACCACATCAACAATTATTCTTTGCCCTGCAAGGGCTACATATGAGAGCCGGGGGCAAGCTCGCAGAGCGTCGCCCCCGGAATGATGTCAATAACGATGCCGACCCTGAAAGGGTCGCACTTTCAACATTGCATGTGCGACCCTTTCAGGGTCAGATTAACTTATCTAACTATTCCGGGGGCGACGCTCCGGCGTTCACGCGCCTTTGCTTGCCCCCGGCTCTCATATGTAGCCCTTGCAGGGCTTCGTCTGTACTTTATTATGCTGCCGCCCGCTGGCTCTCCTCGATATTGAAGCAGAAACGAATCTCATCGGATTCGAGAGTGTCGCGGTCCATCAAGCCTTCGACGAGGCGAGCTATCTCCGCGCGGCGCGCGTCAACGACTTCGCAGGCGCGCGTCATCTGCTCGCTGATAATGTCGCCGGTCGCCTGCTCTATGCGGTCGAGTAGGGCCTGGCTGTGCGGGTCTTCAGGCTTGCCGAGGTGAATTGGCCCAAGCGGACTCATGCCGAATTCCGTGACCATCTTGCGGGCGATTTCTACCGCGCGTTCGATGTCGTTGGAAGCCCCGGCGGTCATCGTGTCGAGCAGGAGTTGTTCGGCGGCACGCCCGCCCAGGAGCATGGCGATCTGGTCCAACAGATATTCGCGCTTCTTCATCAGGCGGTCGCGTTCGGGCAGCGATTGCGTCACGCCGAGCGCCCGCCCGCGCGGGAGGATGGAGACCTTGTGTATCGGGTCGCCGTTTTTGACGGCGAGGCCGACGGCGACGTGGCCCGCTTCGTGGACGGCGGTCGCGTAACGCTCTTCCTGGTCCATCATAAAGCCATGACGCTCAGCGCCCATCAAAATTTTATCGCGCGCGTGTTCGACGTGCTTACGCGCGATGGCTTCAGAGTTGTCGCGTGTGGCGGCGATGGCCGCTTCGTTGAGCAGATTGGCGAGGTCCGCGCCGGAAAATCCGGGCGTCCCGCGCGCTATCCAGCAGAGGTCCAATCCCTCTTCAAGCTTGAGGCCGCGCGCGTGTACGCGCAGGATTGCTTCGCGCCCGCCGGCATCCGCGAGGTTGACTGCGATCTCTCTGTCAAAGCGGCCCGGTCTCGTGAGGGCTGAGTCAAGTATGTCCGGCCTGTTGGTCGAAGCGATGACGACGACGCCCGTCAACTGGTCGAAGCCGTCCATCTCTACGAGCATTTGATTGAGTGTCTGGTCCTGGTCTGCGGAGGCAGAATCGTTGCCGCGCCCGCGTTGACGGCCCAGCGCGTCAACCTCGTCAATGAAGATGACGCAGGGCGAGAGTTTGCGACCTTCGGCGAAGAGACGCCGGACGCGGGCTGCGCCGAGGCCAGCGAACTTTTCTTGAAAGCTCGAACCGGAGACTGAGAGAAACGGGACGCCCGCCTCGTTGGCAGCCGCACGCGCGAGCAGGGTCTTACCCGTTCCGGGCGGGCCTGAGAGCAGGATGCCTCGCGGCGCGCGGCCCCCCAGTCGCCCAAACTTTTGCGGGTCGCGTAAAAATTCTATCGTCTCGGACAGTTCCAACTTGGCTTCATCCACACCGGCCACGTCCGTGAAGGTCACGTTCTGCTTGCCCTGCGCGTCTGTCAGATTAAAGTTGCCGCCGCGTCCACCCATGCTGGCGTAGACTCTCCAACCGATGAAGGCGAAGGCCGCGAGCGTGAGAATAGGGATGAGCCAGTTCATCGCCGTGCTCAACGTGCTCGGTTGCAGCGAGCGAAATTCTACTGGGACGTTGCTCTTCGTATAGACGCTGACAATCTCGTTCTGCGTCTCCGCGTTGGTGACGATGGCCTGCGAGATGGAACCGTCCACCCCGTTGATAGTCATCATCTCGCCTTCGACTTTGAGCGAGGCCACGGTCCCGCTTTCGCCGAGCGCGCGTAGTTGGGTGGAATTAATCTTCTGCACAGCAGAGCGTTCGCGCTGGTAAACGATGAAGAAGCTGGTGGCGAGCAGTAGCAGGAAGAGGCCGATGGCGAGGGCCAGGCCGGTCTTCTGTGTGCGGGGGAGCAGGCGCGGTAAAGGGGACGGCATATAATTCTCCTGAGCGCGTGCGACCCGTTGAAGGGGAAGGCCGCAAACGCTGACGAAAATCAGAAGTAAAAAAATTCAAAGCTAAAAAGGGAAACCGCCAGAGCTACAGACGGGAAGCAACTCGGAAGCAGAACCTCTCTGAGAAGGCGGCCTTGAGCAGTACCGCCTGACCGCCCTGATACCTCCCGGACAGCCATTTATCACTTTAGCAGCCCCGACCGTGAGAAGTCCAGTCTAAATAATTTCCGGGAGTGACGAAACAAGCATCGGTACGTTATAAATCTCTTCATGCTTGAATGTCCCTATTGCCAAGCCATCGAACGACAGATTAAAGCTGGTCGCAACCGCGCTGGCTCTCAGCGTTATCAATGCCGGGAGTGTAA
>DASYML010000171.1:0-4861 GCA_036009045.1 Pyrinomonadaceae bacterium | reverse complement strand
CATATGAAAGACAAAGGGTCAAAGGCGAAAGGTCAAAGTAAGCCAGCACAATCAAGGAACATCCGACGCGCGCGGAGCGTTTATCTTTTTGCCTTTTTACTTTTTCCCTTTGCCTTTTTTTTGTCGTACAATGCAGCGGTGAAGGCTCAGGCAGGGGAAGTCCGTCAAATGTTTTTTTGAGAGCGGAGATTACGCCATGAAGTTGAACATATCCAGAGATGCACGCCCGCAGGTCCGCGCGCTGCTCATCGCAGCCGCGCTTTCTATCGCGCTATGGTTTATCCCTTACGTGGGATTCGTGACCTACCCGTTTACCATCTTCGTCACTTTCATACATGAAGGCGGGCATGCCCTCGCCGCGCTCTTGACCGGCAATTCGGTTCATAGCCTGAGCGTGGCGATGGACACCTCCGGTCTGACGGAAACGTATGTGGCGCAGGGCAGTTGGGCCTCGCAGATGTTCATCTCAAGCGCAGGCTATCTGGGCGCGATGCTGTTCGGCGCTTTGCTCCTGGTGCTCATCCGGCGCGCGGTGGCGGCGCGTGTCGTGCTCATCGGCTCCGCCGTTTATATTCTCGCGCTGACGCTCATCTACGGGCTGTTCGTTCCGCTCACTTATTTCTCATTCAGTCCCTTCACGGTGGTCGCGGGTCTCACGCTCTCCGTAGGTTTGCTGGCGGCTGCCAGATACTTGAGCGCGCGCGCAGCCAGCTTTCTGGTCAGCCTGCTGGCCGTGCAATGCGTGCTCAACGCGATTTTCGATCTCAAGACCGTACTGTTCATCTCCGTCTCTTCTGACAAGTTGACGGATGCAAGGAACATGGCGGGCTTATTCAACATCTGGCCTTTGACGACATCAGTGTTCTGGGCCTTCCTCTGGCTCACCCTCTCCATCCTGATACTCTCGACCGCGCTCCGTTTCTACGCCGTCAGCCGCCGCGCAGGTCTCCAACAGGACCTCCCATTTGAAGAACCCTTAGACATCTAAAGCCATCTAAGGACATTTAAGCGACCGACGTGAGCGCCAACCTAAACCTTGAAGGGCCGCCGGAGACGCCGCTTCCAAGAGCCGCCTCCGACGGCCCTCATGCTGTTCCAACTCCCGAACAAATCCTGACGCTCGCGGACCTCCCCCTCTACGCGCATCTCATCCTCCGCTGCCGCAAAGACTGGCGCGACGCCACCATCATCGCCCACTCACCGGAACAAGCCACGCTCTCCGTCCGCTCCCCCACAGGCCACACCTACCGCCTCCGCCGTCCCCTCGCATCCCAGCTTATCTTTGATGGTCCAATTCCCATTCTCGGCACAGGCTCCTGGCGCAACGGCCTCGCACGCTACGACGCGCGATGGTAAGAGAGAAAAACGACAGTGATGATAAACTGTTCGCAGCGTTGGATGAATGGGAGTAATCGAATTATGAAGAAGTCTCACAAGCTTATAACTCTAATGATGATCGCGTGTGTCCTGGCGTCGTCTGTGCGGGTGATGCCGCAGGAGAAGACGAAGGACGTGCGGTCGCTGCCCGCCATCAAATCGCGTGCGGATTTTGACGGGCTGGCGCGTGTTTATACGGATACGAATTACGCTCTGCCGCATGTGCTGTTCGTGATTGACAGGCAGGAAAAGAATAAAATTTATTACGTCAATACGAAGCGGTATGCGTTTCATAAGGATTTCGTCAACGGGACGTATCTCTCTCTGGAGCGCGGGCAGGAGTTCTTTGAGAAAAATTATTTGAAGCCGAACCGGCGTTTTATCATGGGCACGCTCGCTTACCAGACGCCCGTCAGGCGCTGGACCTTTGAGTTCTGGGAGGGCGACCTGATTCCTGCCGAACAGATTAAGCTGGCGGCGTTGATTATCGGCAAGAGTTTCTTCGAGCCTGTGGCTTTCAAACCCAATTCGCTGAGACAGGAGGAGGCGTCCGCGTCAATCGAGGGGTTGCCGCGCGTGCTTCAGAGCGACCTGGCGAAAGAGCAGGAGTACCAGGCGCTCAACGTGGCGCGCGGGCTGGGGCGGATTCACATCATCTCGAAACTGGATGAGCATGTGGAGATAGGCTTCAACGAGATTCTGGTCCTGGATGAAGTGCCCGTCAGTTTGCCGCCCGTCGCGGGCATCATCATCACCAAACCTTCGACGCCGCTCTCGCACATCAATCTGCTGGCGAAGTCCTGGGGCGTGCCCAACGTCTACATCAAGAACGCGCAGGAACTCTTTAAACAGTACGACGGCTGGTGGGTCTCCTTCGATGCGATGCGCGATAACTATGCCATCAAGCGCGCGGACCTGGACCAATTAAGGGAATATCAGAAACGGCTGGCTCAGCGTCTTGACGTGATGACGCCGCGCTATAATCTGGGCGTCAAACGCATCGCGTCTCTGAGCGAACAGCGGGCGAAGGATGTCGTCGTCTACGGCGCGAAATCCGCCAACCTGGGTGAGATGACGCACGCCCATCTCAAAGGCATCATAGTGCCCGGCGGCTTCACGATTCCCTTCTTCTATTACGATCAATTCCTCAAAGAGAACAAGCTGGACGAGGCCATCTACGAGATGCTCAACGACCAGAAGTTCGTGCATGACCCTGCCTACAGGCGCGAGCGTCTGGCGGCGATGCGTGAGCGTATCAAGCGGGGGAAGATGAACGATGAGTTAAGCACCGAAGTATTGAAGCGCGCACACGCGGAGTTTCCCGGCAAGGGACTCTTCGCGCGTAGCTCTACCAACAGCGAGGACTTGCCTAACTTCAACGGCGCGGGTCTCTATTCCTCCATGCCCAACGTGCGCGGCGACGAGCAACTCGTCGAAGGCATCAAGGCCGTCTGGGCCTCAGTCTGGAACTACGAAGCTTACGAGGCGCGCGAGCGTGCAGGGATTGACCACTCGAAGATTTTCATGGCCGTGCTCGTGCAGGAGGGCATCAACGGCGACAGCGCTGGCGTCATGATTACGGCGGACCCTTACGACCGCGAAGATAAGAATGCGATTTACATCAGCGCCAAACGCGGCCTTGGCATCAGGGTCGTCGAGGGACAGAAGATAGCGGAACAACTCGTCTTTCGCCCGCAGTCCAACGCCGTCCAGGTCTTGACGAGATCGGAGGAGGACAGCCTGCTCACCTTTGACGAGCATGGAGGCGTCAAGGAAGTGCCCATCACAGGCGAGCGTGCCGTGCTCAAAGACGATGTCATACGCAATCTCGCGCGCGCCGCGCAACAGATCAGGCGCGTCTTCGGCAATCGTGACCAGGACATCGAATGGGTCTACATGAAAGGCCAGATTTACATCGTCCAGGCGCGACCATTCATCGCCAGCCCTGCGGCACTGGTCAATCCGATCTAGTTTATTGCGGATTGCGGATTTTGGATTGCGGATTGGCTATCAGATTGTCTCTTAAACCCGCAATCCGCAATCCTACTTTGTGACCGCGAGGAGCGATTGTAAATCGTATTCCAGCAGGTCGCCGATGCGCTCGACGTTGACATCTGCGGGGGGATACTGGGCCAACGCTTGCGGGTCTTTCGCGTAGTGGCCCTGCTTCGGGAAAACGGTCGTCAAGCGCTCGCCCCACACCTCTTTGAGCGCGGTCAGGATGCGCAGCTTATCGTCCACCATGACATAGCGCTCAGCCGGATAGCGACGCTCTACGTCATCCAACTCAAACTCTTTATGTATATAGATGAGGACGTTCTTTTCCACCGCATCGAAGAGACCCGAACGCTCCACCTTGCGCGGCTGAAAGACCACGTCGCCGTCCGATAGAATGACGACCTGCCCCCATTGCTTATAATGGTCCAGCACGTCCAGTGAATTCGGGAACAGGCGATTGGCGAAAGGGTAGTTGATGAGATAGGTCGAGACGGTGAGCAGGTGCGGGTCTCTGGGATATTCTACGCGGTAGCGTTGCAGCGCGCCGAGGTAGTCCGCATAACCCAGCGCTGTCCGCAGTTCCTCAAAAATGGTCCAGTAACGCTGCTGTCGCTCCTGGCCCACCTCCTGCTCCAGATGCCGCATGAGGTCTGCCAAGACCCTGTCATTGTCGAGCAGGGTGTTGTCCACGTCGAAGAGAAATACCACGCGGTCGGCTGTCATATCGAAATCATCTCCAATAAAATGTCGCGCCGGAGCGATGAAAAGAGTTTCGCGCGGCGTTATTTCTCCAACGCGGCGCGGTCCCAATTCGCCAGCGTCGCGCCCGCTTCATAAGTGCTCTGCAAAAATTGCATCAGCAACTCTTCGGGCGAGCCTGCCCGGCGAATGTCCTCATACATCAAGAGGAACTCGGACATCTCCTTGCTATAAAAAGCTGCGGGCGGCGCGATGCGTGATTGATTTAATCCGGCAGGCTCAGGAGCGGCGTAAGAGTAAAAAGCAGGCGAGGTAATCGCGCCGCTGCCGGGCCAGAAACCGTGGCTGATGACCTCATGCGAATAGGCTTCGCGTGTAATCGCATCCGCCCCTGCACGTTCCGGCGCGCGCCTCCCGTTAAAGCGCGTGACCGCCAGATCAAAGCTGCCCCAGAAGAAATGCACAGGGCTGGACTTACCCGTAAAACGCGCGCGAAACTCCTCGAACACCCTGCTCGCCTGGACCAGTATACGCCAGAAGCGATTCGCATATTCCGCATCATAGGAAGCATGCACCTCATCTTTTTCAAAAGGAATCGGGTCCGGTATCTCCACCGGAGTGGTCCAGATTTTCACCTTCAGACCGAGAGCATCGAGCGTCCGCATGACTTCCCGGTAAAACTCCGCGACCGAGCGCGGGACGAGCGCGACCCGCGCTTGTGTTCCATCGCTGCACCTGATGACGAGTTGGTGATCTATAAAGTCGAACTCCATCTCGAAGGCGCGCG
>DASYML010000170.1:0-19455 GCA_036009045.1 Pyrinomonadaceae bacterium | reverse complement strand
AGGCTCACGGATAAAGTCATGGAGTTGACCATGATTGAGCAGCAGAAGAGCGACCAACCGCCGCGCCCGCGCGAAGCCAATAATCTCTACAACGCCTTCGGTAATCTCGAAGAGCGCGGCGGCCACGATGGACACGTCGCGGAGTCTAGCCTCTACACGAAGGCATCGCTGCATCCGTTGCTGACCACCGCCATAGCTTTGAGCGCGGGCCTCGCATTTGCCGCGTGGTGGCGTTCCGGCCACTCCAATGGCGTGAAGAGCAAGGATGTAGGATGAAGGCGGAAGGCGGAAGGATCAGAGTGTGACTATTCAAGATGGACAGTCCTTATGAATAGTCATGCTTTCATCCTTCATGCTCCCTACTTCCGACTTGCTCTTGTTGAGTTAGGCAGTATAAAGCTGTAATTTATTCTTGATGTCTGCTCCGAAACCCGCTCCGCCAGCGCCTTCAGAGAATGTCTCTCATGGCCGTCGCACATCTTTTCCGGCTTTGCGTCACAGGGATTTTCGTCTCGTGTGGGCGGGACAATTCGTCTCCGTCGCCGGTTCGCAGATGCAGACGGTGGCGATTAACTGGCACATCTACCTGTTGACAAAATCATCTCTGGCGCTCGGCGCGGTCGGACTCGTGCGCGTCGTCCCGATTATCCTGTGCTCGCTGGTGGGCGGGGTCGTGGCCGACGTGTTTGATCGCAAGCGACTGATTATCGTCACGCAGTTGGTGCTGCTGTCGAGCGCGGGGCTGCTCTCAGCCGTGACGGCTTACGGGTTGCGGAGCGTATGGCCCATCTATTTATTGACGGCGCTGAGTGCGGCGGCGACGGCGTTTGAGAATCCGGCGCGCCAAGCCTTGCTGCCGATGCTCGTCCCGGCGGAGGATTTCACGAGCGCCGTCAGCCTCGGCCTCATCTCTTTTAACTTTGCGACCGTGGTTGGACCAGCGCTCGCGGGATTAGTGCTCAGCATTTATGGACCAGCGCCCGTCTACGCGGCCAACGCTGTCTCCTTCATCGCGGTCATCACGGCGATGCTCTTGATTCGAGCGAGCGGGCGCGTCATCTCAACAGAGAGTGGGGCCGCGCGCGTCAGCTTCGCCGCGCTCAAAGAGGGGCTGGGGTTCGTCCGCCACACGCCGATCATCGTGCAGACGATGACGCTCGATTTCATCGCCACCTTCTTCGCTTCGGCGACGGCGTTGCTGCCTATCTTCGCGGCGGAGATTCTACACGTCGGGGCGAGGGGGCTGGGCCTGTTGGCGGCGGCCCCCGCGATGGGGTCTGTCATCGCAGGGTTCAGCATGGCCCGGCTCGGCACGCCGCGCAAGCAGGGCTTTATCCTGCTGGCTGCAATCGGCGTCTACGGCCTTGCGACCATCGCCTTCGGTCTCTCAAAAGTTTTCTGGCTCTCACTCATCATGCTCGCCATGATCGGCGCGTCGGATACCGTCAGCACCGTCCTGCGGCAGACGATTCGCCAACTCTCCACGCCTGACTACCTGCGCGGTCGCATGACTTCCATCAACATGATTTTCTTTATGGGTGGACCACAACTCGGCGAGATGGAAGCGGGCGCGCTGGCCTCCGTGCTCGGCGCATCGCTCTCGGTCGTGACGGGCGGCGTGGGCTGCCTCGTCGCGGTCCTGGTCGCGGCGTTGATGGCGCGCAGGCTGCGGAGCTACGAAGGCACGATGAAGGCACGATGAAGGCACGATGAAAGAAACTTTGCATCGTTAGCTTGTCCCTCTTTACTTCACGGGCCGGGCCTGCGGTTACGCCTGCGGTTGAAGTTCGACTTCATCTTGACAATATTATTGGCCCATAAAATTTATGTTGCGCGTACTGGTCCACCTGTGTAATATGCGATAGCAAGTTTGGCAGACAATATTTTCCCCTTATCAAGAGCGAGCAGGCGTCATTTCGGTTACAGCCTTCCCCTTTGTCTGGAATCTCTTGTGCTCCTCCCTTGACAACTAAATATGCTTCAAAATTTCCCGACGAGCACGGGCGGTTGATGATTGCCAGCCAGGACCAGCCATCAACGCACGTCCAGGGGATTGCCGTGTCATAAAAGGGAAGCGGCGCGCGTCTGTCATCCCTCAACGTCGCGGTGAAGATATGATGACTGAGTGGTTAGAGCAGGAAACGAGCACGCATCAGGACCACGTCATCGCGCACGTCTTAGGCGCTACCGTGCTGGGCTATTTCGTCTTTGAAGAGGCCGCGCACCTCTTGCTGGACATAGGCTTTATCTGGACCATTCTGCTCGACGGCGAGATGGGGTTGGTCCCTCAATCGCTGGCAATCGCTGAGTTGTTGATTGATGATGAGGCGAAGGCCGGACTGCTGGACGACGCGCAACGTTTGCACTCGGATGGACCTGTAGATGCCCCGCTGCTCTCAAGCATGAAGAACGCGCCCGCCGATTGCTTGATAACCGAAGTTGATTTTTACGCGCACGATGAGCAACGCAGGATAGCCGTCAAGTGCGAAGGGGCGAGCCTCTTTATAGAGACCTCGCTCATGACGCGCGAGATAAATATTGACGCACCGGCGGGCGCTGCCGGGTGACAACTTTTCGCCGCCCAGTCGAGGTTGATGACTACCGCTTCAAGGGCGCGGGCAGGATGGTTTCGCATGAATGACAGTGATGCCGGTTTAAACGATGCGGCGCGCGACGAGCAAGAGTACGTGCGCGAGCGCTTGCGTGAAGAACTGAAGCGCGAGCCGACCGAAGAAGAGATGGACGAATGGTTGCGAGAACACACGGAAGGTTATTGAAATCGAAAGGTTGTTGAAATCCTGTGGCCCAGGCTTCGATAAATCTGCGTCGAAGAAAACCTGTCAGCGTAGATCAGACTTACACTTTTTCTCATCAGTTGACTTTCAATCTCGACTCACAATTAAAGCGGATGAAGCTTCGTTCGCGTTGATGCGTTGAAGACATCTCGAAGGGCTTCGGATGCGGCACGTCGGTGGTAAGTGCCGCGTTGCTTGTTTCCGCTCAGAGCCTTCGGGCAAACCCGTGCCGTGATTACTGCCCGTTGCGGTCGTCGCGACGCGGGCGGGGTGTCTCTTCCGTTCGCGGAATTGGCCCAGGAATTTTTGTACGGAAAAAGGGGGTTCTGGGGCGACTGCCCAGTAGAGCCAGGTTCTCAGGTCGCTACTAGATTTTCCACCAACATTACTTCTAAAGGAGATAGAGAATGGCTAGAGAAAAGGGCGAGTATACGGCTAGGATTCAAGACGACAGTGGAACTGTCCGGGGCAAGATTCCCTCTCCGCTCGTCAGAGAGATGGGGGCGCGTCCGGGCGACTACATGATCTTTCGGATGGATGATTCCGGCAACGTGACGGTGAGCCTCTCGCGGACTAGAGGGAGGTCCAGAATTTCCCGTGGCCCGGCCAAAAGGTCCAGTAATAATGGCACGGGAGGCAAGAGGGGAAGACCCAGAAAAGATTTGCTCGGCAAGAGACGCTGAGAGGAATATGCCAGCTATAGTTTTGCTTGACGAATGAAGGATGGTCAATTGGGATGCGCTTTTTTTTATCGTGCGGCTGCCCGAATGTCAGACAGGTAATGTTTTTTACTTTCCACTTCCATCATCCTGAGTCCGCATCAATGGTCCAATTATCGCCGGAGAGGGAGCGCGGGTTTCTCCCGTCAAAACAAATCCGCCTCCATTGAACGGCGAACGAAAGCGCGGCGAGCCTGCCCAGACAGGTTCGCCGCGCTTTTTTTTTGTAGCGTCGCCCTCTCCCTTACGGGAGTG
Source organism: Pyrinomonadaceae bacterium (assembly GCA_036009045.1). Taxonomy (GTDB): domain Bacteria; phylum Acidobacteriota; class Blastocatellia; order Pyrinomonadales; family Pyrinomonadaceae; genus DASYML01. Next base: position 15,686 of record DASYML010000170.1, on the reverse strand, counting down.
CGATTAATCAAGACATGCGTGCGCTCAAGGCGCGTGTGCGCTTGAGAATTATTCCGTGCCGCCGGAAACGGTTATCTGATTATCAACCCTTTGCACGCCCTTAACATTCCGCACGAGGCTTTCCGCCTGCCGCTTCAACTCCGGCGTCTCCACCGTCCCGCTCAACGTTACTTTACCGTTGACGACCGTGGCCGTAATGCCGAGCGTGGAAAACGTCCGGTCTTTGGAGAGCTTATCGTCTATGTTAGTTTGAATCGCCAGATCGTCCGGGACGTTGGGTCTGGGCGCGGTTGCGCCGGTCGTGGTCGTGCTCGTGGAAGTTGACGTGCCGGGTCCGGGGACGACGATGGTTTGGGGCGGCGCAGCGGCGGGTTGCTGAATGACGACGGGAGGTTGCTGCTGCTGCGGCGCAGGTTGCTGAATGATGACGGGTTGTTGCTGCTGGACAGGAGTGGGCTGTGCGGTCGTGACGCGCACGTTCGTGTTGTCGTTGGCCGCATTGTTACTGTTCATGAGAAAGTAAACGATGATGGCCGTCAGCGCGATGGCGGCGATGGCAACCGTCGCCACGACGCCTGTCGAGACTCCGCCACTGCGCTCCGGGTAGTGCTCAGTCTCCGTCCTCACTACCTCGCGGCGAGAGGTCGGTGTCTGGACCACGACGCGGCTTTTACGTTGTTGCTCTTCATCATAAGACATAAATTTTCTTCTGCTCCATTCTGAAATTTAATCGAATCTGCGCGAGGTTTTTTTCGAGTCCGGCTTTCAATTTATTTCAATCTATGGCGGTCAACGGCAGATGAGGGCGACCAGAATGATGCAGGTCGCCCTCCGCCGTAAATTCCCGGACCTGTCTTAGTAAGGACGGCGATAATGTCGGCTCTTCTTGGTATAGATATAAGAACCGGCTGCGCCTGCAAGGCCGCCGATGGCCGCGCCCTTACCATGACCGATGGCCGCACCGAGACCCGCGCCCGCCAGACCACCGCCCGCGACCGTGCCGAGCCTGCGCGTCCCCGGCTTGAAATGTCTGCGCGCGGCTTTCCTGTTCATCGCGTAGAGCGTGCCGCCGCCAGCGCCTATCGCTGCGCCCTTCTTGCCGCCCAGCAGCGCGCCAGCCACAGCGCCGCCGCCGATGATGGCAGCCGTTCGAGACTTACGCCCGAAGCGCGAGCGACGACGGTCCTGCGCCGACGCCAGCGGAACGCATACGCCTGCCAACAGCACCAGGCACATCAAAAATAAGACTAACCTTTTCATCCGAACACCTCCTCCGAAGTCTGCTCTCAATATTTTGAATTCCTAAAAGGGAGAGTGTCTCAAATCTTGCTTCCACTTCCACGCTGCAAATCTTATTCCGCAACGCCCCGGCCCACAGAGTCAGGTCGCAAACCCATCTTTCCCTTTATTTATCTACCCTCTACACATTCATACGCCGGAATATTTCACCGCACCCGTAACACGGTGCGTATGCATTTCAGCCACAGAGGATAAGTCAGAGTCCAAAGTCAAGAAACAAAATTTTGTTTCTTGACTTTGGACTTTGGACCTTGGACTTTGGACTGTTATATTTTGACCTATGACGACTGCCATCATTCATCATCCAATCTTTAGAGAGCACGAGACGGGCGAGCATCATCCTGAAAGACCGGAGCGTTATCAGGTGGTGATGGAAGCCTTGCGCGGTGATACGGATTTATGGACCAATCTGCTGGAGGTCGAGGCCACGCCCGCGCCGCGTGGCGACGTGCAGGCGTGTCATACGCCGCAACATTACAAGCGTGTCGAACGCGCCGTGAGCGAAGGTCTTGGTTATCTGGATGCCGACACCATCGTTTCGATGCGTTCATTGGACGCGGCCCTGCACGGGGCGGGTGGCGCGTGTCGCGCGGTCGAGACGGTCATGAGCGGCCAGGCGCAAAACGCCTTCGTCGCGGTGCGCCCGCCCGGTCATCACGCGACCGCAGAGACCTCTATGGGCTTTTGCCTTTTCAACAACGTCGCCATCGCCGCGCGTTACGCGCAGACTCACTACAGAGAGATAGAGCGCGTCGCCGTCGTTGATTGGGACGTGCATCACGGCAACGGCACGCAGGGTATCTTTTACGATGATCCGACGGTCTTCTTTTTTTCCATGCACCAGTATCCCTGGTATCCGGGCACAGGCTCGCGCGGCGAGGCGGGCGTGGGACGCGGTCGCGGTTACACTCTCAACGCGCCCGTGCGTGCGGCGACCGCGCGGCACGAACAGAGACGCATGTTCGAGGCCGCGCTAGAAGAGGTCAGCGCGAAGTTCAAACCGGACTTCATCATCGTCTCCGCTGGCTTCGATGCACACGAGGCGGACCCCCTGGGCCAACTCAAACTACAGGATGAGGATTTCATGCTCATGACCGAGACGGTCAAACAGTGGGCACATGAAGCGTGCGCGGGCCGTCTCATCTCATGCCTTGAAGGCGGCTACAACCTGGACACGCTCGGCGAGACGGCGCGCGCGCACGTCGCAAGTTTGATGAACAGTAAAGAATAGTCGAGAGTCGAGAGTCGAGAGTCATAAGAGAAAAGCTTTTACTCCTGACTCTCGACTCTCGACTCCTCTTCCTCTCCTTCCCAAAAAAGTTTGTATATCTGCGCGGTCGTGCGGTAAACTTCGTAGTACTCAAAAGTCTCGCAACCGGGTGTCATGCGTGTGCGCGGCGTTTGAGTATTCCAGCCACGGGCCTCGCGACGTGTTAGCTCTTCGCGTTAACGGGAGAGCCGGTAAAAGCGAGCGTAGGGCGCTCGATCAGAACATGAAGGCGAGGAGAAGCAAGCCCGCTTCGCTTTCAGACGGAGACAAGAGATCATGCCAGACGTTGACATCACATGCGCTGATTGCGGGAATACTTTCCCTTTCACTGAGCGCGAACAGGAGTATTACAACGAACGCAACCTGAGCCAGCCGAAGCGATGCAAGGATTGTCGTGACGCGCGCCGCTCGCAGTTTGGCGGAGGTGCGAGAGGCGGCGGCGGCGGTGGCGGCGAGCGCCAGCGTTTTGAAATCACCTGCGACCAGTGCGGCAAGACTGATACCGTGCCCTTCAAGCCTTCGAGCGGAAGACCCGTGCTCTGTAGCGATTGCTTCAGCGCGGGGCGTGCCCAGCGGACCTGACTTTATCCGGTCCCGCCTCGCCCAATAGAGAACAAATCGGCGGCCACTTCCGTATAGCAAACTTAACGGTCTGAAGCGTCAGGCGAAGAACCTGCTCGCTTGCGCGTCGTTGGATGACCGGAAACCGGAGAGAACTTGTCAATCCGGCGTCGTGCTTCTTTTAAGCTCTGCGTCAGCCTGCGCCGTACCTTGCGCTCTGTGTGAGACCGGAAGGCTTTCAACCTGGACCTGAAAACGATGCTTCTTTAACGATGAGTTACGAAACACTCAGATTAGAAATGCGCGAGCCTGCGGTGGCGATTATCACGCTCAATCGCCCCGCCGCGCTCAACGCGCTCACGCTTCAATTGGCCCAGGAATTCTGCGGGGCGATTAATGAAGCGCGCGAGCGCGAGGCGCGGGCCTTGATTTTAACCGGCGCGGGGCGTGCTTTCTGTGCGGGCGGTGATTTGCGCGAGATGCAGAAGATAGCGGAGCGTGAGGGCAAAATTGAAGCGTTCTTCGAGGAGCCTTTGCGTTTCCTGCATGAGTGCATTCTGCTCATACGGCGCACTCCCTTGCCCGTCATCGCCGCCGTTAATGGTCCAGCCTTCGGCGCGGGCTGCAATCTGGCTCTCGCCTGCGACCTCGTCATCGCTGCCGTCAGCGCGAGCTTTAACGAGGCGTTTATCAAAATCGGATTGTCACCCGATTGCGGCGGCACGTTCATCCTGCCGCGACTGGTCGGCTTTAAACGCGCGACGGAGATGTTGATGTTGGGAGAGGCTGTCGAGGCGACGCGCGCGGCGGAGATAGGGATGATTAACGCGGTCTGGCCCGACGAAGATTTGATGCCAGAGGCGTACAAACTGGCGGCCAAAATGGCCGTCGCGCCGACCGCTACCATCGCACGCATCAAGCAACTGTTGGATGCCAGCGCCACAAACGATTACAGCGCGCAACTGGACATGGAGCACAAGGCACAACTTCAGTCTGGACAAACAAGAGATTTCAGGGAAGGCGTCGCAGCCTTTATGGAGAAACGGCCACCAAAGTTTGTCGGTGGATGAGACGTTTCAAAAAGTTTTCCGAAAGGCTGCGAGCCGCCAGGATTGAATCCGGCGGCTCTTCTTATTGGGGAAATAAGCTATGGGGACAGGGGATAGGGGATAGGGGTCAGGGAAAACAAGAGGCTAATACCAGCTTGCAAAGATTTTGCTTCCCAACCCCTAAACCCCCGGCCCCCATCCCCACGTTGAGGTGAGTTATGACATCACTGACTTATATGCAATTACTGCGGCGCAATCGTTCGTTCAGGCGATTGTGGGCCGGGCAGGTGGTTTCCGAACTCGGCAATTGGTTCAACCTCATCGCCGTGTTGGGATTGGTTCGCAAGGTGACGTTGGGCGCGCCGGAGGCGACGGCACTGGTGTTGGTCCTGCGGCTCATTCCGTTCGCGCTGTTTGCGCCGGTCGCGGGAGCCTTCGCGGATCGTTGGTCGCGTCGCACGGTGATGATCATGTCGGACTGTGCGCGTGGTCTCGTCGCGCTCGGCTTCCTGCTCGTGAGAGGGCCGGAAGACCTCTGGATAGGCTATCTCTGCACGATCATGCTGGCGCTCTTGACGGCCTTCTTCGAGGCGGCGAAGAACGGCGCGCTGGCGAACGTGACGGGCGATGAGGGCTTGCTGGCGGGTAACACTTTGATGTTCTCTTCGCGCTTTCTGTTGATGGCCGTGGGCGCAGCGCTCGGCGGCGCGGCCTCCGCGCGCTTCGGTTACGCGTTCTCCTTCATCGTCAACGCGGTCTCCTTCATCATCTCTGCATACTCGATCTGGCTCATCCCCGGAGGGGAAATGGTCCAGGTTGAAAGTGAAGCGAAGCGCGCCGTTGGACCAGGAATGGTGGAGAAGAAGGAGGCGCAACGGCGTCCACGTTTATGGACCGATTTACGCGAGGGCTGGTCTTACATCGTGGAACACGGGCTGGTCGCGGCGTTGCTCGGCATGAACATTCTGTGGGCCGTCGGCGGCGGCGCGATTCTCCTGCTCTATGACCGGCTGGGCAGCGTGGTCTTCGCGGGAAGCGGAACCTGGCAGGGCGATAAGGGTGTGGCCGCGATCTATACAGTGTCGGGCGCGGGTCTCTTCTTGGGGATGATGATGGCGCGTCGCGTCGGCTCGCGCGTGGAGTTGCAGGGACGGACGGCGGGCTTCATGGGATGGACGCTCTTCGCGCATGGAGTGCTCTTTGCGCTGGCGGGGCTGATGCCGACGCTGTGGCTGGCGTGCCTCTTGATCTTCGTTTCGCGCGTCGTCATCGCGGCGGAGTTCGGGGTACAGGATACGCTGCTCATGCGTCTCTTGCCGGACAACTTGCGCGGGCGCGTCGTGACGACCGACCGCGCGGCGGAAATTCTGGTGACGAGCCTCACGACGGTCATCGCCGGATGGTCTCTGCATCTTATTTCGCCGCGCACGTTAATGGTCATTTCGGGCCTGCTCTCTGCCAGTCCGGGCATCATGTGGCTCTTGCTTTTCGTTTCGGGCAGGCTACACTTGCCCGCCTCGCAGGGAAGCGCGCGGGCTGCTGAGGAGAAGGACCAAGCGCTGCTCGCATCCGTCGGATGAAACAAGGGCTGGACGCCCAGCGTAAGACATAAAGTTATGAGCCCAACCAAGTCCAAGGTCCAAAGTCCAAAGTCCAAAGTCAAGAAGCGGAAGCATGCTGTTCTGGACTTTGGACTTTGGACCTTGGACCTTGGACTTATGTGTGATGATGAAGTTTATGAGTGATAATGTCGAAGAGATGAATCAGGATGGATTGATGAGTGCGGCTAAATTTCGTCTCTGGTTGCGACGCGTCATGCCGCGCGTGGCCTTTGCCGGTGCGGTACTGTTGTGCGTCTGGCTGTTGGTTCACGAGCAGCCCTTTTATCGAGAACACGCCATCACGGAGTTGTACGGCTTCGCCACGTTTCTCACAGTCTTCGCCAGCATCCTTTACTTCGGCCTGAGGGGTTTTCTCTGGCTCAAGCGTCGCCTGCTCTGGCGCGTGCGCCGACGCCTCATCGTGACTTACCTGTTCGTCGGCCTGACGCCGATAGTCTTGCTCTCAATCCTGGGCGTGCTCTTCGCCGTCAGCATCTCGGTCGCGGACCAGCCGCGCGTCGTCGCCATGCACATGGACGAGACGAAGAAAGAAGTCCTCTCCAACGCGCGCCTGCTGCGTGATGGCTTTCTGCGTCAACCGGCGAATGCGAGCGATAAGCAGATGCAGTCATGGCTGGACGAGCAGGCGAAGATGTTGCAAGGCTCTCTACCGGGGGCGCGCGTGGCCGTCTGGCGTCGGACGGGTGAAGACGCATCGTCAGCCACTCATGCGGATGAGCAGGGTCCCGCGCAGTTCGCCAGCGACCCCGGCACGGAAGAGACGCACAATCCCGGCAGCGATACGACGCCCGACGATACGCCGTTGCCGCAATGGTCCAACAATCTGGAAGAGTGGGACGGCATAGCTTTTATTCCCGCGCCGGAAGATTCAACGCAGCCCTTCTCGCCAACTTCCATACGCGCCCTGTCTCGCGCACAGTCGAACGGGCAGAGCATCACGCTCTTGCTCGTCGTGCCCATCAGCCGCACGCTGGTCCAGCAATTGCGCGAGAGCACGGGCGTTGAAGTTCACCCTTTCTTCTTCGATTCAGAAAGGGCTACTGTGAACGACGCTTCAAATAGTGATGGCTCAAACGGGAACGCTGGCAAAGAGCGGAAGCAGGACCTCAACATAGATGTGGGCACAGGGAAAGTGACCGGCAAGAAAGGGCAGACGGTCGTCAACTTCAAGCAGGACCAATTCGGCGAGCCGATTAGCGGCACGCCCGGCCCCGTCATGCAAACCGTCACCAACTGGGAAACGGGCGAGCAGCAGCAGCACGTTTTATTTCTTTTTCACTGGACGCTCGCAGGCATCAGTAAGCAGATTCTTTCGGGAAGCCTGGTCGGGCACGTCTTACAGTGGATACTGATAGGCATCGCCCTCTTCTTTCTGCTGCTCGAACTGCTCGCGGTGCTCTCCGCCGCATGGATGACGCGCGCCGTGACGGGCACTGTCCACAGGCTCTACAGGGCGACGGAGTTTATCAAGCGCGGAGATTTTTCGCATCGCGTGAGCGTCCGTTCGCGCGACCAACTGGGCGAACTGGCGGGCGCTTTTAACGAGATGTCCGCCAACGTCGAATCGCTTTTGCACGAGCGTGTGGAGCGTGAACGACTCGAACGCGAAGTGGAAATCGCGGCTGAGGTACAGGCCCAATTATTTCCGCGCCGCGTGCCGGACCTCTTGAGCGTGGAGGTCGCGGCGGAGTGTCGCGCGGCGCGTGGCGTCGCCGGAGACTATTATGATTATGTGGAGATTGCGCCGGGCCTGGTCGCCTTCGCGCTCGGAGACGTTTCGGGCAAAGGCATTTCCGCTTCGCTCGTGATGTCCAACCTGCAAGCGTCACTGCGCGCGCAGGCGACCATCACTTCCGAGCGCCTCAACATAGCAGAGCGCGCCGTCGCGGCCTCCGTGGATAGTTCGGTCGGCGGAACCCGCCTGCTCGCGCATGTGATGGCGGATGCGGGTCTGGATGGCGCAGTCTCGCGCATGTCCGCGAACATCAATCGCCAGCTTTGCCAGAGCACGGACGCCAACCGCTTCGCGACCCTTTTCCTGGCCCTCTATGAAGAGCGCACGCGCACCCTGAGATATACCAACGCGGGCCATAACGCGGCGATTCTAGTGCGCGAGGATGGCACGGTCGAACGACTCAAGACGGGCGGCATGATGGCAGGGGCCTTCGATTGGGCCACCTATGAAGAGGCTCACACGAATCTCGAACCCGGCGATACCCTGCTCATCTTCTCCGACGGCATCAGCGAAGCCGAACGCGTCACGGGCGAAGAGTACGGCGAAGCAAGGCTCGTTCATTTCGCCATCGAGCATCGCACTCTCAACGCGGACGAACTACGCCGCGCCATCTTCACCGAAATCGAAAACTGGTCCTCCACACAAGAGAGAGGCGACGACCAGACTCTCGTCATCATCAAGTCCAATCAAGTCTAGAGTCCAGAGTCAGGAGAAAAATTACAGTTTAAGATTTCAAGTTTACAGCGGTTTGCAATAGCGTATGACCTTTGCGCCTTGGCGTGAGACTGGTTCGCGCTGGTGGCGCAAAGACGCAAAGTAAAACAAGACGATCACGCTCATGGTCTCATCCAATCGCAAACGACTATCAGGTTAGAGACAACTGCGAAAGTTAAAGGCGACTGCTTTTGACTCATGACTCACGACTCCAGACTGCTTAGGCTGTGATGATGACGGCGCGTGTGCCCATCAGTTCGGAGAAATCCTTGGTATAGATGCTTTCGACTTTTCGTATGCGGCTGATGGTGTCTACGAGTTCAAGGGTCTGTATGAATCCGTCTTCGGCGTAGGCGATGGCCCAGGTGGGAAGGTGCGCGGCGGTGCGGAGGAGGTCTTCGATTAAGGAGAGGTATTGCTGTTTGGTCTCGACGTAGGAACCTAGGCGGCCCGCTCGCGCGCTCTCGAATTGGTCCCAGAAATCATCCGCGCCGCGCACCCACTCTTCGCGCCACGCGAGAAGGGAATTGCGACGCTGTTCGCGCGCCTCGCCAGGCCCCGGCAGCCGCATGAAGAGCAGGTCCGTGTGTTGCCCCGCGATAAATTCGCGTGCCTCTTGTTGAGCGCAAGTGTTACGCAGCGAATTGTTGACGATGGCCGGATGTGCCTGCCACGCGCGGCGAAAGACATCTGAGAGAGAGAGCGGTTGACGCAATTCGCGCGTCTCTTCATCGAAGGAAAAGACGTAGTCACCGACCGTCATGCCGAGCGAGAGGGCCAGCGCGTGTCCTGCTTGAGAGATAAGCTGTGACGCGTTGCTGTGCAGGTTGTCAAACCAACATGCGTCCATCTCGTTGAACCAGCGCGCGAGCGCCGGATTCGAGAGACCGTAGCGCGGCATGTACGCATCTTCGAGCAGCATCTCAACGTCCGCTTCCGACAACTGCTCCGAATTATTTTCGATATAAGCGGCGGCCTTGGTCCAGGCCCACTGCGTCGTCGCGCCGGATGCCACGCGCACGCTCCAGCGTTTGAGATAGAGGCCCAATTCCGGCTCGCCCGCGAAGGGAATCGCCACCGAGCCGAACTTGAGACGCCGCAACACGCCCAGTTCAAAAGCCAGCCACCCGTTCGTTGTCATATCTTGAGACGAAAGCATAAAAGTTTAAGTCAGGAGTCAAGAGTCTGGAGTCTGGAGTCAAAAGAAAGAGAGTCAGCAGAACTCTTATCAGCAGAGTCGGCAGTCGCAAGGTTAGCAGAATCAGTCGAAGAATCATCCGAAGAAGGCTCAGCAGCAGAATCAGGAACATCGTCATGAGCAGGCTTTTCTTCCGACTCTGCTTCTGCTTTTGACTCACGACTCCAGACTCCCGGCTCCCGACTCTTTTTAGCGTATGAACTAAGCTCTTCGAGTGGGCCGAGTGAGAGGAATGCCTGGACGATGCGCGGGTCGAATTCCAGTCCGGCCCAGTCAATCAAATGTTTGCGCGCATCCTCTTCCGTCAGCGCGTTGCGGAAGGGGCGGTCATCCGTCAACGCCGCGTAAGCATCCGCGACTCGGAGGATGCGCGCCGCGAGCGGAATCTGCTCGCGCCGCAAAGCGTCCGGGTAGCCGCCGCCGCTCCACCATTCCTGATGCCAGCGAATCAGCAGTTGCGCGCCGCGATCCGCTCCGGCGCGTGCGGCCTCCCTCTCTCCTATCAAAGGGTGGCGCGCGAGGTCCAGCCGCTCATCATCCGAGAGCGGACCGGCGCGCTTGATATAATCTCGCTCCATCGTCACTTCGCCCAGGTCATGCGCGAGCGCGGCCAGTCGCAAAGACGAGCGGTCATGTCGCGCCAGATGAAACATCCTCGCCAACCCGTCGGCCAGCGCGGCGATGCGCGTCGCGTGCGGATGAGCATATCTCTCAAAATCATCCGTCGCGGAAGCCATGCGGACGAAGGCTTCTCCGGTCAGCCTCGCCTCTTTCCCGAAATCAATATGAGTGGTCGCCATCGCTTATCGTTGTCGTCTTCTCCGATTTATATTTGGACCTTTTAGCCTCAAGCTTGATGAGAGATTAACAGTTGCGGGCCTTGCGCGCACGCGTTGACCTCTAACGCCCGTCGAGCTTGTAATCATAAGTGGCGCGGCTGCGTCTCTCTTTGAGCGTCTCATAAGCCTGTGCGATTTGCGCGAAGGCGTCTTCGATTCTGGTCCTGACGCTCGCATCCTGATGAAACCTGTCCGGGTGAAAGCGTTTCGCCAGAGAGTGATAGACGCGCTTGATTTCTGCGGCATCCGCCGCGCGGTTGACGTCCAACACTTGATAATAATCCGTCGCTCCCTTGAGACGTTCAAACAAGGCTTCGAGTTCGCGCCGCTCGTCTCCCTCCGTCTTCGGCTCCGCCACAGCCTTCGCAGTCAAAGCCGCGCCTCTCTCTTCCTTCAACGCATCCGTCGCCGCGCCCCTGTTCGCGGCGGCACGCGCATGGCCCTCCTTAATCGCCTGGGCCATCTTCATCACTTCATCGGTGAACGCGCGCGGCCATCTCTCTCTTTGCAGAAAGCCGCCGAGCGCGAGCGTGTAGACCGCGTGCAGGGTTTCCGCTTCGGGCAGTCCGCTGATGGCCGTCAATTCGCCGACGCGCATCGGCGCGTCCAGCCGCGAGAGGATGAAACCTTCCGTCGGCTGGAGCGCAGAGTTCTCAGGGACGCTCTGCACGGGCGCCAAAATTTCGCTGCCGTCGGGGAATCTGGATGCGGCGTATGTCGGCGGCAAGCGTCGCGCGCTCTGCATCAAAAGTTGGCCCAACAGGACTCTGCCCTTGATCTCCTCCGTGAGACGCACGCGCGGGTCGTAATCCCATGTCCCGCCAGTCCACAAAAGCGCGGGGCGGAGCATCTCGCTGGCCTGTCGCGCCAGCAAATCATTAATCGCCTGACGATTGAGCGCGCCCGCCGCCGAGAGCGCGTAAACGAGTTTCATGTCCGAAGGGTGCTCGCCCGCCGCCGCGAGTTGCGCTTCCGAAACCACGCGCCACCTGCGCAGGCACTCCGCGAGGCGATAAGCGCGCAGGTTAGAGACCGCGTAAACGACCTCGCCATCCTCGAAATAGACGACGACCCTGGCGGCCTCGTGTTCCAGACGCAACGCGCCCGAAAGAGCCGCGACGCCGATTTCTCTTATCAGTTCACCGAGCGGATGTGCGTATAGTTGGCCCTTCATACAAAAACCCCTGGCCCTTTTGGCCGCCCAGCATCATAGCGCAGACGCACGAAAAAACAGAAGACAGGAGCCAGGAGCCAGGAGAGAAACAGTTGAAGGTTTTTCTACTGGCTCCTGTCCTCCTTTGACACTCATGTGAGTGGCGCACTATATTTAAGTCCAATAGAAATTTATAAAATTGCGGTTCGATTTCTTTCGGCGCTTCGTCGAGAGCGGAATGCCGCGTTGTACTTATCATGAGCGAACAGCTAACCGACAAAGTCATTGCCGAAGTCATCGGAGATAAGAACGCGCTGATCTCGTGTCTGAGCGAAATCTGGGCCTTGAGCGATGAGATAGTTGATCTCTTCTACACGCAAATCTTTTCCCAGAGCAACATCCGCACCCCCGCCGCCGTCTGCAAAACTTTCTCCGAGATCATACAGCGTTACTGGGGCCTTTGCTGCATCGCCATCTACCTGCGCGGCGAAGACGGGCGCTTGCATGAAATCGCCATCAGCACAGACGAGTATGTGGACGAAGAGAAGGCGCATGAGGTGGGCGGCAGGCTGGTCGCAGATGTCGAAGAGCATGGCCGCGAGGTACAGGTCTGGGTGGACCAGCAGGAGCCGGGAGAAGGCGAGCACGCCTCCCGTTTGCGAGCGGCTTTCAAGGAGGCGCACTTGAGCGCGGGAGTCACCGTCCCGATTCACGCGCAGGGCGAACTGGTCGGCGCACTCGCCGTCGTCACCCCGTTTCCAGAAAAGCTGCACCGGGCGCTCAACGGCATACGCTTTATCGCCGCGCCGATTGTCATCGCCGTCGGCAACGCGCGCCGCACCGCAGCCATGCGCGAGCAACATCATCGCATCGAACATCTCGTCGAAGAGTTGCAGCAGCGCAGCCACGATCTGGAAGAGGCCAACCGCGAATTGCGCCGCGTGGCCCATTACCGCTCGCTCTTTCTGGCGCGTATGTCGCACGAACTGCGGACGCCGCTGACCTCCATCCTGGGCTTCTCAGAGATATTGATTGACCAGGAGAAGATGACGGACACGCAAAAACGCTTCTGTGAAAAGATTCAATCATCCGGCAAGCAACTCCAGATGAGCCTCAATCAATTAGTGGACCTTTCAAGGCTCGAAGCGGGGCAGTCGGAACTCTTCCTGCACGAGTTTTCGTTGCGCGAGGCTTTGCGCGAATCCTGCACGGCGGTCGCACGCCTGGCCCATAAACAGAACGTCAAGATTGATTGCCATCCATCATCCGACCTCTCCTCCATCGTTTCCGATGAAGGCAAATTGCGGCAGGTGCTCTACAACTTTCTGTCGCACGCCATCAGCCGCAGCCCGGAAGAAAGCTCTGTCATCGTCCGCTCGGAAACGCTCGCGCCAACGCGTTTTCAAATCATCATAGAGGACGAGGGCGAAGCGCTTACAGACATGTCTCGCATCTTCGAGCCGATAGACATCTGCGCGCCGAGCGAGAACGCGGCGAGCATGAACGAACTCGGCCTGGTCATCGCGCGTCGTCTGATAGACGTGCTCGGCGGCTCCGTGACGCTCGACAGCCCAGACCCGCGCGGTCTCAAAGTCAAGATTGAACTACCCACGCGACCGACGGAAAAAGAATAGTCACGAAGTATAGTAAGAAGTGATGAGTGATGAGTTAAGAGCTTGTCTCTTATCGCTCATCACTCATCACTCATCACTTCTTACTTCTTGCTCTGAACTAACAGGTCCGAACCTCGAACTTGAGATGATGAGCGGCGAGCAAACAGAGATAGAGGTGCGCGAGTGCCGGACGATGGCGGAGTTCGATGCGTGCATACGTTTGCAGCGGGAGGCGTTCGGCCTGCCGGATTTGGAGATTTCGCCGCGTCGTCATCTGATCGTTTCGCGCAAGGCTGGCGGGTGGACGCTCGGCGCATTCATCGGCGCAGAGATGGTCGGGTTCGTGCATCATCTGTTGGCGGTGCGCGATGGTGCCGGTGATGAGATTACGGGTTATTCGCACATGATGGCGGTCGCGCTCGCGTACCAGAACAGGGGCATCGGCGCACGTCTCAAGTGGGCACAGCGAGCGCGCACTTTGCATGAAGGCAGGCGGCTCATTAATTGGACCTGGGACCCGATGCAGGCGCGCAACGCGCATTTTAATCTCAACCGGCTCGGCGTCATCGTGCGCTCTTATGAGGCCAACTTTTACGGGACCGATTACAACACGCTGCCGCAGGACCAGCGCTCCGCCGAAGCCCCTGGCATAGACAGCGACCGCTTATTCGCGGAGTGGCATCTGGACTCCGCGCGCGTCAGGGAATTCGCCGGGGGGAAAGAGCCTCCACAAAATGGCTCGCCCGCCGCGACCATCGAAATACCCACGGACTGGCCCACACTGATGCGACAGGATACGAGCGCCGCGCGCCTTGAACAATCACGCGTCCGCTCCGAATTTGAACAAGCCTTCGCCGCCGGACTCGTCTGCGCCGCCTTCGCACGCGACCCTAGGCACCCGCGCTATCTACTTTACGAGGGGGATGGGGGTTAGGGGATAGGGGTTAGGGAGAGCGAAGCAGTTTCCTCTTCTTCCCCAGCCCCTATTCCCCCCTCCCCTGACCCCCATCCCCCGCGTTGCTTATGGCCCTGACACGCTTTGATCGTTACGTTGACCGGCAGGCGCGAGTGTTTACGGAGCGCTTGCAGGGTTTGTGCCGGATGCCTTCGGTGGCGGCGCGCGGGACGGGCATGCGCGCGATGGCCGAAGCGGTCGAGCAGTTGATGCAGCGTTCGGGCGCGGGCACGCGTGTCTTCAAGATGGGCAACGGCTATCCGATTATCTTCGGAGAATGCGGGGCTGGTCCAAAAAATTTCGTCGTCTACGGGCATTATGATGTGCAGCCCGTCGGGCAGTTAACACAGTGGTCCGCAGGGCCTTTCGCCGCTCCCATCGTTGACGGCAAACTCTACGCGCGCGGCGCATCGAACAGCAAGGGTGATCTGGTCGCGCGTCTCGCGGCGGTCGAAGCCTACCAGAAGACTTACGGCAAGCTGCCGGTCTGCCTGCGTTTTTTAGTGGAGGGTGAAGACGGCCTGGCGAGTCCGAGTCTGTATCGTTTCGCGGGTGAGCACGCAGACCTCTTGCAGGCGGATGGATGCATCTGGGATGAAGGCTATAAGGATTCTCAAGAGCGTCTGGTCGTCAGCTTAGGATTTAAAGGCATCACTTTTATAGAACTGCGCGCGCACGGGCCGCGCACGGATTTGCATTCCAAGTGGGGCGCGATTGTGCCTAACCCCGCGTGGCGGCTGGTCCAGGCGCTGGCGACGATAGTCTCGCCCAAGGGCGTCATTACGATTGACGGTTTCTCTTCGCACATCGCTCCGGTCTCGAAGGAGGATTTAGAGGCCCTCGAATCCGTGGAGTTTGACGAGGCCGGGCTCAAGCGAGAGTTTCGCATCGCCAATTGGATGCGCGGCATGAAGGGGCGTGCATTGCTCAAAGAGCATATCTTCGGCGTGACCTGTACCATCTGCGGCATCCAGGCGGGCCACACGGAAGCCGGAGCGAAAACCGTCCTGCCGAGTACGGCGATGGCGCGTCTTGATTTTCGTCTCGTGCCGGACCTCACGCCGCAACTCGTCGCGCATCTCCTGCGCGCACACCTGGACGTGCGCGGCTTCAACGACGTAGAGATTATGGAACTGGGTAGCGCGCCGCTCGCCAAATCTTCGATGCAAAGCGCTGTCGCTCGCGCGGCCATAGAGTCCGCGCCGGAAGTCTACGGCGCGCCGCCCATCGTCTACCCGATGGACCCATCGAGCGGTCCTGTCGGCGCGGTCTGCGGCGCGTCCGACCCGCCCACCGCCGTCGTCTCCTTCGGCACGAGCTACGCAGGCTCTAACCCGCACGGCCCGGACGAGCATATCCGCCTTGATGATTTTATCCAGAGCATCAAATTCTTCGGGCGCGTCATACACCACCTCGGCGGGCAGGGCAAACACAGAAGCAGCAGTAGCCACATCACGCTTTCTCAAACCATCGTTTAAGATTCTCATACCAGGTTGCAATACAAAGGAGAGGTCAGTACCGCCTGCTTAAGCTGGGCGGTCCTCAACCTTGAAGACCCGCCCAGCTTAAGCAGGCGGTACTGACTGTCTCATCTCACGTCCGCTCTTTCTACTGCAAATTGGTATCAGCTAGTCGTATCTTCAGTTGACGTGGATTGTCTGATGACTGGCGACTGGTC
>DASYML010000169.1:0-8817 GCA_036009045.1 Pyrinomonadaceae bacterium | reverse complement strand
ACGCGATGCGGACTCCTTCTCCGTCAAGGATGCCAACGGCACGGAGACGGTCGTCAAGTTGACGGACCACACGACCGTCAAGACGGAAGGCGGCTTTCTGCGCGGCGGCAAGAACTACAGCGTGACCAACATCCTGCGCGGCCTGCGCGTCAAGGTTGAAGGTCGCGGCGATGGCTCGGGCCAACTCGTCGCGGACAAGATTAGATTCTCCGACACAGACCTGCGTACCGCGCAATCCTTAGAAGCGCGCGTGGACCCTGTGGAGAATCGCGTCGGCACGGCTGAGAACCGTATCGGACAGGTCGAGCAGAACGCGCAGCGTCTCTCCGGCCAGATAGATGAACTCGCAGCCGTCTCCAATGCCGCCAAGGGCGGAGCCAAGGCCGCGCAAGAGACAGCGGATGCCGCTGTCGCCGGAGTTAACGCGACCAACGACCGCATCTCCGCGCTCGATGATTACACTCCGCAGGAAACCGCCGCCGTCAACTTTAAGGTCGGCAGCGCCACGCTCCTGCCCGATGCCAAGACGCAGCTTGACACGATTGCGACCAAGGCTCTCAACGCCAAGGGCTACGTCATAGAAGTGTTGGGCTACACGGACACGACCGGCAGCATTGAGGCCAATCGCCGCCTGAGCCAGCGCCGTGCGGATGCGGTGGTTCGTTATCTGGTCGAGAATCACAACATCCCGATTCGCCGCATCATCACGCCCTACGGCATGGGTGAATCGCAGGCCGTCGCCGACAATAAATCAAGACAGGGACGCGCGCAGAATCGCCGCGTTGAAGTCAAGATTCTCGTCAACAAGGGCTTGCAGCAGGGCGCTCCCACGATGACGCCCGGCAGCAGCACCACGACGCCCGGACAATAAAGAAGTGATAAGTAACGAGTGACAAGGGACGAGTTAAGAACATGCTTTGAGCCTGTCACTCGTCACTTGTCACTCGTCACTGTTTCTGGACCAACCATCATGCCGTGACGGGGCATCAATTCAATTGAGCGGTTTTCCGGCGGGGCTTTCTGACCGGTGCGGCTCTGGCATGAGGAGTTGGCTTGATGAGGGGAAAGCAGGTTAGACGACAGGGTAAAGGCAGGTCAGCGCTCATCATCATGGGAGCGCTGGCTTTTCTTTTGCTCATGATGAGCGCGGGCGCGCAGACGGGCAGGCGACGCACCGCCACGACGCGTTCAAAGCCCGCGACGACGACGCAAAAGCCCTCGCCCGCAACCACGCAAAAATCCACGCCGCCCGCGCCGCGTCGCACAGAGCCTATCCCGTCTCTGGACCAGATAGGCGAACCGCCGCCGCCCAGGCCCACGCCGACACCAAAACCGACGCCCACGCCCACGCCCGCCGCCGATGACGAGAAGAACTATGAGGTCGTGCGTGTCACATCCAACCTCGTGGTCGTGCCCGTCTCTGTGACGGATGTGACGGGACAGCCCGTGACGGGTTTGCAGGCTGCGGATTTTCGTCTCGAAGAGGAAGGCCACGCGCAGGAGATCGCGCAGATAGGCGACCCCGAACAAGTCCCGCTTGAGATAGCTCTGCTCTTGGATGTGTCGGGGAGCGTTGATGCGCGCTTCGGTTTCGAGAAGGAGGCCGCCGCCAGATTTCTCAAGCAAGTGCTCAAGCCTACGGACCGCGCGGCCATCTTCTCCATCAGCACAGAGCCGCGTCTGGTCCAGACGGCAGCGACCGCCGAACAGGCTTCAGCCAGCCTCTTGAATATCGAACCGGCGAAGGCCGCGACCGCCTTCTATGATGCGGTCGTCATGGCCGCGAAATATCTGGCCCAGAATACGCCGCCGCAGCATCGCCGCGTGATCGTCGTCATCACGGATGGCGAGGATAATTACAGCGATAAGATTAAAGCGGCGATTGGCGCGACGCGCGCTGAGCAGGAATCCATCAAGCCGGAAGACAAATTGCGGATTTATAATCGCGTGCTCACAGAAGTGCAGCGAGAGGTCCAGCGCGCGGACGCGGCCTTCTATTCCATCAATCCGAGCGGCCAATCCCTGCGCCTTAACGTCATCAGCACGCGCGCCGAAGCTGGCATGGAACAACTCGCGCAAACCACCGGCGGGACATCCTTCGTCCCGGAGCAACTGGAAGATTTGCAGGGAGTCTTTCGCCAGATAGCGGCGGAACTGCGCTCGCAATATCTCTTACAGTATTACTCGCAGAACGAATCCGCGAACGGCACATTTCTGCACATCAAAGTCGGCGTCAATGCGCGCCCGGCCCTGCGCGTCAGAGCGCGCCAGGGCTACTACGTCAAGCGCAAGTAACCGTGGGCCTCAATGCATCTCAAGCAATACATCCGTGAGACGATTGACGACTCCGAGCAGAGACCTTCCGGCCTGGTCATACTGCCCCGCCGCCGCCTGCTCTTCAGCCGTCGCCGCACCGGATGCGGAACCCGCCAGCTTGATATAGTAACGCTGTAGCTCAGGCGCTGCGCGAAAATCCGTCTCCAGCTTATCCAGCCCGACGCGCACGTTCTCCAGACTCGTCTTGACCGTCGCCTTACTTCTGGCCGTCTGTTCCTGCACGGCGTTTGAAGCATCGCCACGCCGCGCCGCGTCGTCCGCCGCCTCTATGCCTTTGGCGACGCCGCCCAGCAGGTATAAAAAGCGCGTCAGGTTCTTGATTTGATCCGCGACGCGCGTGGCTCCCGATTGCACCGTCTCGGTCGCGGGTTGCGCGGCGTTGGCACTCGCGCGCGTGCTGCGCCTGTTGCCGGTGTTGGTCGTGCGCCGCCTCGTCTGCGACAGCGCGCTGGCCGGTAGTAACATCAAGCACACGATGGCAAAGTAAAGAGCTTTCTTCAATCTCTCGCCTCCTTCGGTTTCGTCTCAAGATCGTCTCAAACTATCCCCGATATGATGCCGAGTCAAGGTCGCCTGGTTGAATGACCTTGGTTGAATGACCTCGCGACGCTACAATACACATGACATCATCAATCGAAGCCGGACAGCAAAATGGGAAACAGAACACTGAGAGTCAAGCGCCTGGGGCGTCTCGAATACGGAGCGGCGCTCGCCGTGCAGAAGGAGACGGAACTGGCCGTCTGCAAAGGCCAGCAACCGGACACGCTGCTCCTCGTCGAGCACCCGCACACCTTCACCATCGGACGCAAAGCCACGCAGTCCGGCATCATCGCCTCGCAGGATATTTTAGATGGGCGCGGCATCGCCGTCTTCGAGACCAATCGCGGAGGCCGCGTCACCTATCACGGCCTGGGCCAGGTGGTCGGCTATCCGATTATCAATCTGCGCCCTGACCGGGAGGACGTGCATCGCTACGTGCGCGATCTGGAAGAAGTACTGATGCGCGCCCTCGCGGATTTCCGCATCGAGAGTTTCCGCATCAAGGGCTTGACGGGCGCGCACACCACAGAGGGCAAGGTCGCCGCCATCGGCGTCCACATCGCGCGCTGGGTCACGACGCATGGCTTCGCGCTCAACGTCAACACGGACCTCAGCTTCTTCAATCTCATCATCGCCTGCGAAGGCGAACCCGTCACCTCCATGCAAAAATTACTGGGCCATGAAATAGACCCGCGCGCCGTCGAAGACCGCCTCATCGCACGCTTCGCGGAGGTCTTTGAGATGACGCTCGAAGAGACAAAAGCAGTCACGGGTTAGGAGTCGGGAGTCAGGAGTCAAAGCTTGCCTCTTATGACTCTTGACTCCTGACTCCTGACTCATCTTGAATTGAATTATGTTGACCATTGAATTGATACGCGAAGCGCAGGCACGTCTCAGCTCATCCGTTCATCGCACGCCGGTGTTGACATCTCGCGCCTTTGACGAGATGGCGGGAAGGCATGTTTTCTTTAAGTGTGAAAACATGCAGCGCGCGGGGTCTTTCAAGATTCGCGGGGCGACGAATAAGATTCTCTCCCTGACTGAAGAAGATCGACGGCGCGGCGTGGTCGCCTTCTCTTCCGGCAATCACGCGCAGGCGGTGGCCCTGGCGGCGCGCGAGGCAGGGACGCGCGCGGTCATCGCGATGCCGACGGATGCGCCACAGTCGAAGGTCCTGGCGACGCGCGGCTATGGCGCGGACGTACGTTTTTATGATCGCCAGCGCGACGACCGCGAAGCCTTCGCCAGAGACATAGGCGAGCGTGAGGGTCTTCAACTTGTGCCGCCTTACGATGACTATTTAATCATGGCCGGACAGGGCACTTGCGCGCTTGAGTTGCTGGAAGAAGTGCCGGACCTCGATTGTCTCCTCACGCCATGCGGCGGCGGCGGGCTGTTCGCGGGCGCGAGCACGGCTGCCAGAGCCATCAACGCGCGGATTCTTTGCTTTGCCGTAGAGGCCGAATCCGCCAACGATACGCTTCAATCTTTCTGCAAGGGTGAGCGCGTCAAGATTGCGCCGCCGCCGACCATCGCGGACGGGATGCGTAATCAATCGCCGGGCGCACTCACCTTTCCCATCCTGCAAAGAAACGCCGAAGACGTGCTCACGGTCTCGGATGAAGAGATTGTAGAGGCGTTGCGTTTGCTACTCTTCCGCATGAAGATACTAATCGAGCCGACGGGCGCGGCGGCTGTGGCCGCAGTTCTCTCAAAAAAGATTCCGCCCGACAACAAGCGCGTCGGAGTTATCCTCTCAGGCGGTAATGTTGATGCAGACGTGCTGGCGCGGTTGTTGTAGGGCAGGGCCGGTCCCCGCCCGCGTTGCCAGTCAATCCAATTTGAGACTGAACAACAGACGGGCAGCAGGGACAAGCCCTGCCCCTACATGAATCCATGTCAACGACAACCATCTCTTGAGATGATAGAATAAGTGTATCGAATAACCTTTGGAGTGAAATTCAAGTGGGCCGCGAATTAAGAGTCATCAATCCTACGCGCAAGGGACCGCGACAGCCGAAGCCTGAATGGTTGAGGATTCGTCTCGGCGATCCGACCAACCAGAATCATGTGCTCAAGCTCATCGAAGGCTTGAACCTGCACACTGTCTGCCAGGAAGCGCGCTGCCCCAACATCTTCGAGTGCTGGTCAGACCGCACCGCGACCTTCATGCTTGCGGGCGACATCTGCACGCGTCATTGCGGATTCTGCGCGGTCGGCAAGGGCACGCCCGGCTCGCTTGATCCCGAAGAACCGCGCCATGTGGCGGAGGCCGTACGGCATCTGAACCTGGCCCACTCCGTCATCACCTCCGTCAACCGGGATGATTTGCCGGACGGCGGCGCGGCACACTGGGCGGAGACCATCCGGCAAGTCCGCGCGCTCAACCCGCAATGCAAGATAGAAGTCCTGATACCAGATTTCAACGGCGATGAGGACGCGCTTAACACTGTTCTGGATGCGCAACCGGACGTGCTCAACCACAACACAGAGACCATCGCACGCCTCTACAGGCGCGTCCGCCCGGATGCGATTTACGAGCAGACTCTGACCTTGCTCGAACGCGCCGCGCGACGCCGCGATATGGAGGCGCGCGGGATGCTCACCAAGAGCGGCATCATGGTGGGTCTCGGCGAAGAGTTTGATGAGGTGGTCGAATTGATGAAGGATTTGCGCGCGGTCTCCTGCGACATCATGACCATAGGGCAATATCTGCAACCCTACGAACGCCGCTTGCCGGTCGAACGCTACGTGACGCCGTTGGAGTTCGCGCGCTGGCGCGAGATAGGATTGGAGATGGGCTTCCGCTACGTCGAATCAAGCCCGCTCACGCGCTCCTCATATCACGCGCGCCAACAGGCCGAGACGCCAGCACAGGAAACGGTCTTAGCGGACGCCGTCTCCGCAGGATGAAACTAAAACAATATTAGTTCACGCAAAGGCGCAAAGCTCGCAAAGAAGACGCAAAGCTTATAAATAGCATGAGAGATTAGCTTGCCTGGCGTCTTTCTTTGCGCCTTCTTTGCGATCTTTGCGCCTTTGCGTGAGACTTACTTACTTTCGTTCTCTTCATCACAGAATTTATTCTGAAAGAACCATCACACATGAAAGCTGTCATCTTCAAAGAACACGGCGGGCCGGAAGTTTTACAGTACACGGAGCAAGCGCCGGAGCCGTCCATCAAAGCCGATGAAATACTGGTCCAGGTACGCGCCTGCGCTTTGAATCATCTGGACGTGTGGGCGCGCGGCGGGCTGCCCGGCATAGAGATTCCGCTGCCCCACATTTTAGGTAACGACATCGCAGGGGTAGTCCGCGATGTGGGCGCACTCGTGACGTGGGTCAGCGTGGGCGATGAAGTCATGTTGCAGCCGGGCGTTTCCTGCGGCCACTGTATAGATTGCCTGCGCGGCCAGGATAATATGTGCGCCGAATATGACATTATGGGTTACAGGCGCGACGGCGGTTATGCGGAACTGGTCGCCGCGCCGGGCGTCAACGCGATTCCGAAACCGAAAGCTTTGAGTTGGGAAGAGGCCGCCGCGCTGCCACTCGTGACCGTCACGGCCTGGCATATGCTCTGCACGCGCGCGCAGGTCCAGCCGGGCGAGACCGTCCTCGTTCACGCGGCTGGCAGCGGCGTCGGTTCCATCGCCATCCAGATAGCAAGGCTGCGCGGCGCGCGTGTCATCGCCACCGCCGGGTCGGATGAGAAGCTGTTGAAGGCGCGTCAACTCGGCGCGGATGAAGTCGTTAACTACACGTCCCCGGATTGGCCCAAAGAGGTGCGACGCCTGACGGGCAGGGCGGGTGTTGATGTCGTCTTTGAGCACACGGGCGCGGAGACCTGGCCCGGCTCTCTTCAATCGCTCAGGAAGAACGGTCGGCTCGTCACCTGCGGCGCGACCAGCGGTCACGACGCGCGCACGGATCTCAGACAGGTCTTCTATCGTCATCTCTCGCTGCTGGGTTCTTTCATGGGGTCGAAGGCGGAGATGCTGGACGCGATGAACTTCATAGAGCGCGGGGCGATTCGCGCCGTGGTTGACAGGACGCTACCGCTCGCGGATGCGCGACGCGCGCACGAACTGATGGAAGACCGCGCGCAGTTCGGCAAGCTCGTCCTCGTTCCTTAAAAGCTAGAGAGCAGGGGTTAGAGATTAGAGATTAGAGGCTAGTGAAAATCAAGCTGTTTTTACTAACCTCTAACCTCCAGCCTCTAGCCTCTGCTTTTCTCACTTTCCGCTGCCGTAGTCTTCGACGTTGAAGCGCTGGCGGAGGGCGTCCAGATTTTCGGGTGTGAACTCGAAGTTGGTTCCGGCGATGACGCGGCGGCCCTCATCCGTCTTGACCCACTGGTTGGTCTGGCCCGGCGAGTTGGCTTTGAGGTAATCCACATCGTCTTTATCAAAGATGCCCCCGTCCTTGCGCGAGAAGACCATGATGTATGTGAACTGCCCGTCGCGCACGTATTGCACGTCCTGCTCAAAGGGAGTTTTGGGAGAGGGCGTGGGCGTCGTCGCGGTCTGTGCGTTGTTGGTCTCTGTCTCTTCGGGCACGGGAGGCTTGCGCGTGCAGCCGTAGCAAAAGAGCGCGGCCAGCATGACCAGCAGCAACGCTTTAATTGGTCCTGGAATGATGCCTCTGCTCATGCTCCTGCCTTTCACCTGCGGCCCTTGCGGCAAGGCCGTGCGGACTTCCCTTGCTTCTTAACTATCAGCTTGCTTCTTAATTATCAGGAAGTGCCCTCTTCATCCTGCCCGTCTTCGTTCTGCTGGTCGTCCGGCTCGTCATTATTGTCAGGCGGCGGCTCGCCCTTCTGGTCGCGTATGTGGAGGATGGTGCAGTCGTCGTCTTCGTAGACGGTCTCGAACCAGCCGCTGTCGAGCGCGACTTGATAAAGCTCGTCGTGGACATCCTCGTTATCCGTGAAGACGTACCGCGCGCCGAAGCGGTCACGAATCAACGGGGCGGGGTCCTTCTCTTTGCCCAGAGTGATGTTGTTATAAAGCTCCGCCAACTCTTTATTTTTGTCGAGCAGGTAAGTCGGGTCGAGACCGGAAACGTAGGCGTGGCTCGGATCAAAATAGAAGAGACGCGGAAAGTCGTCCCAGTCCGTGTTGAAGACCATTTCGCCCGGCGGCACGTTGTCGCGCATCCACTCTATGCCATGCTGGTAATACGGAGGCTTGGCGCTCCCCGCGATGTCTTTAGCGGTCCAATAAATGTTGAGGAAGAGCACGCCGCCGAGCGCGATGCCGACCACGGAGGCGATGACGGTCTTCCAGATGTCATCATCCTGTGCTGGTCCGGCGACTAACGTCTTCTCGTCTCTATCGAGGTAGGGCTGCAACTCGTCCATCACCTCTGCGGGCAGACGACGGACTCTCTCCCTTGCGCTCTCAAAGTAAGGCTGTAAGGCGAAGGCCGCGAAGAGCACCGCGAAGGGCGGCCAGTATTCCGCGATGCGCTTCCAGCGCGCGTTCATAATCAAGAGGACCGTAGAGAAGATTAAGAAGAAGAGCGGGTGCTGCGCGCGCTTGCGGTCGCTGCCTTGATAAGCTATGTAGCCCGCGACCATCGCCACAAAGGCGACGACGCAGTTGCCCAGAAATTCCCAGCTATTGTACGGATACCATTCCTGGCCCACTTGAGTCGTAAAATCCGTCGCGCGCACTTTCATCAGAATGTGTTCGTAGAGAAGTCCGATGTTGTGCGGGAAGTATGGATTGATGACGAAGCCCGCCGCTGTCCCCAGGGCGACCCAGAGAATCGGACGCCACTCGAAACGCCGCTCGCTCCAACCAATAATCGCGGTCCAGATACATGCTGCGACGCCGAGCAGGATGACCAGATCGTAAGTCAGCGCGAAGATGAAAGCGAGCGGAAGCAGCCAGAGATACTTGCGCTCGAAGAGCAGATAGATGCCCGCGATCATGA
>DASYML010000168.1:0-7886 GCA_036009045.1 Pyrinomonadaceae bacterium | reverse complement strand
CCCCTAACCCCTGCTCCCCTTCCCCTATCCCCTTCCTTTATTGATTCGGCGCGGACGGTTGACCGCTCTGGCGCAGGCGCTGCATGAACTGCTGGATGAAAGCCTGAGCCTGCGGGACGTTGTTGAATTTCTTGCCCAGTTCTTCAAAGACCGCGAGGCCGCGTTGGTCGCCGAGAGAAACGAGCGCTTCGGATGCCGCCGCCACCTGCCCGAAATTGCCCTTGTCGGCCCCTTGCCTGAGCATCTCTGTGACGAGCGGGAAGGCGCGCGGGTCGCCCTTGCCCGTCGCCCCTATGAGCGTCAAAGCAGCCGCACGCACCGGCGCAGGATTGCCCGGCGTCACATAGCGGAAGCCCAACTCCATCGCACGCTTGTCGCCAGCCGCGCCGAGACCCGCGAGCGCCGACGCGCGTATGTTGTCGTGCCATGAAGGCGTGTCAATCAACTTCACGAGCGCATCATAAGCCGTCGGACTCTTCGTCATGCCAAGCCCGCGCGCGGCCTCTGCGATGACGGCATAGCTCTGGTCGTTGAGAAACGACTGGTAGGTGCTGGCGAGCGCGGCATCCTTCGTGGACGCCAGGGAGCGTAGCGCACGCGCGCGGACTCTGGATTTCTGGTCCTTCGTCGCGGCGAGCAGGGCCGTCCGCGCGGCGGCGTCGCCCGGCATATTGTTCAAGGCCAGAGCAGCGTCCAGACGCACGCCCCAGAACTTGTCGTTGGTCAAAGCGGAAGCAAGCTGGCTCACGATCTGTGTTTTGTCCGCAGCCGTTGTCGCAGAGTCCTTCAACTTCGCGTTGAGTTGACCGAGCGCCCAGACGCGGCCCAGCACATCCTGATCGTGCGAGAGTTGATAAGCGAGTTGGTCCGCTGGCTTCTCAAATTTCAACTCTTTGATGAGCGTGCCGTTGTAATCGAAGTTGACGAGCATGGGTTGTGAGTCCACGGGGAAAGTGAACGTCTGCTCTTCCTTCGGCTCAAGCTGGACGCGCTCGACGCGGGTGTTGGCAGCCGTCCCGATTTCTATATCAACGGGAGTCTGGAAAAAGCCCACCTGCGGGTACTGCGAATCTGGGTCAGGTTTCTGTTCCTGCCTCACCGTCAGCTTCAAGGCTTTGGCGGCGGCGTCGTAATTCTGCGTGACGCGAAAGACCGGGTGGCCCATCTTGTAAACCCACTCGTCGAAGAACCAGTCCATAGATTGGCCCGTCGTCTCTTCGATGGCGATGCGGAACTGTTCCGTCTGGACGGGCTGGTGCGCGTACTTGTTCAGGTAATGATTGATAGAGCGCCACCAGTTCTCTTCGCCGAGATATGTGCGCAGCATGTGCAGGACGGCCCCGCCGCGCGGGTAAGCGTAGGTGTCGAAGACCGCGTCTGGGTTAGCATAATTCTTGGTCACGATGGGGCGACGCAGTCCCTGCGCCCAGGCTCCGTAATACTGGTCCTGATTGGCTTTGACATCCAGGTAGAGAAAATCGTCGTGGCCCAGGCTGTGCTCGTCCCACATCGCCTGAAAGTATGTGGCGAAGCTTTCGTTGAGCCAGATGTCCGACCAGTCGCGGCAGGTCACGTAATCGCCGAACCACTGGTGGGCCAACTCGTGCGATTCTAGAGAGTCGCTGGTCTGGTCAATTTCTGTGCGCGCGTCGTGAATCATCACGTCGTACTGGGTGGTCGCGGAGATGTTCTCCATGCCGCCGTTGAAGTCGCGCGTCATCGTCTGCGCGTATTTCTCATAAGGGTACTTGACGCCCGTCTTCTCCGAAAAGAATTTGACCATGTCGGGCAGGCGCGCGGTCGTCACCTTGCCCTCTTCAAACTCGCTTGGGTAGACGTTTGACATGACGGGGATGCCAGCGTATTCCCCCATCACGGGCGTGTATTCGCCGACGATGATTGATGAGAGATAGGAGGCATGGGGCGCGGCTATCTTCCAGTGAAAGGTGCGCGTGCCGTCCGTGTTCTCTTTGGTCTCAAGCAGTTTGCCGTTGGAGATGACCGTCAGAGGCTTGTCGGCGGTGGCGTAAATTTCGGAGGTGAAGAAATCGTTCGGATGATCGAAGCAGGCGAACCAGTAGTGATTATATTCCGACTCCCCCTGCGACCAGATTTGTCGCGGGCGTTTGGGCTCTTCCGGCGTCGGCTTAATCCAGGTCAGGCCGCCGCCGCCGTTGATGCTGCGTCTCTCCGGGGGCGGCTGGTCCGTGTGATAGGCGATCATCAGCGTGACCGTCTCCGACGGCTGGTAAGCGCGATCAAGAGTGATGCTCAACTTCTCGTTCTTGTCGTCGAACTGGTATTGCAGCGGCGTGCCGTTAGCCAGTTTGATGGATGAGAAGGTCATGTACGCGGCATCCAGAACGAGCTTGCGCAGGTCCTTGACGAGCGGCGAGAAACTGAAGGTCTCGGTCCCGATAGCTTGTTCTTTATCCCAGTCGAAACGTAGATTGAGCGAGATGTCGCGCGTATCATAATCACGACTGGGAACATAACGTGCCGCCGGAAAAGGCGGACGCGCGCCTTGCGGAGTTTGCGGCATCGGTCGCGCGAAGGATGCCGACGACCCGCACAGTACCAGCAGCGCCAGCGCCAGACTGAGGACGCGCGAGGGCAGGCGAAAAGATAACTTTAATCTCATGTGATTCTCCAAACCTGAACAAGTGTTAAGATGCGTTTTGCAGCCACTCCCGAAAGCGGCCAGCACGGTAACTGTCTCTAAAAGGCACGCGAACGAGCGAAAGCCAGGGAGTCGAGGCTATTACGTTCGAGATAACCAGATTGTTGCACGGAATCTCCCTCAAAGAGAAAGGAACTAACCCGTATGACACCCGAAGAAAGAAAACAACTGATAGAGCAATACGCGGCGGGCTATGACGAAGTGTCCGCGAGTCTCAAAGATTTCCCCGCACCCGCGCTGACCGCGCACCCTCTCCAAGGCAAATGGAGCGCGGCGGAGATTGTACATCACCTCGCAGACAGCGAGTCCACCTCCGCCCTGCGCCTGCGCCGCCTGCTCACGGAAGACAATCCGGTGATAGAGGGCTACGACCAGGACCAGTACGCCGTCCGTCTCAAATACAACGAACGCGAGATGGCCCCCGCCCTGGATGCCTTTCGCGCCGCACGCGCCACGACCTCCCAACTGCTCAACCTGATGTCCGAAGCGGACTGGTCGCGCCAGGGCACTCACACAGAGAGCGGTCGCTACACGACGGAAACCTGGCTCCAAATCTACGCCGCCCACGCCCACAACCACGCCGCGCAGATATGCAGACTGAAAGAGAGTCTGAGAGTCTGAGAGTCATGAGTCAAAGAATGGTTTCAAGTTTAAGGTTAGAGTTTAGAGGTTGAAGGCGGCTGCTGAAGTTAAAGGCAACTGCTTTTGACTCCAGACTCCTGACTCCGAGACTCCTGACTGTTCTTGACAAACCTTGCGGGGCGCGAGCACAATCGCGCCTCTTGCTTTGACGCTCTCAGTAACTCGCTTTGCAACCTTTTGATGAGCCAACCGTCATGACCGGCGCTGCGCCCGTACTCGAAACATCCATCCCCGATCTTCAACTGCTGCGGCGCGGCAAGGTGCGCGACGTGTACGAAGTTGACGAACGGCGTTTATTGATTGTCGCCACGGATCGCATCTCCGCTTTCGATTGCGTCTCGCCGACGCCGATTGCGCGCAAGGGTGAAGTCCTGACCGCGCTCTCTCGTTTCTGGCTCGAGCGGCTCAACCACATCGTTCCGCATCATCTCCTGACGACCCGTATGGAGTTGATGCCGGAAGCAATTCAGCGCCAGGGTGAGACTCTGCGCGGTCGCTCCATGCTCGTCAGGCGCACGAACCCTTTTCCGGTCGAGTGCGTCGTGCGCGGCTACCTCTCCGGTTCGGGTTGGAAGGATTACCTGCGGACGGACGAAGTCTGCGGCCATCGTTTGCCCGCTGGCTTGCGTGAATCAGAGCGACTACCGGAACCTCTTTTCACGCCCGCCACCAAAGCCGAAACGGGCCACGACGAGAATATTAGAGAAGCACGCATGAGCGCGTTGCTCGGCGCTGAGACGACGGATTTTCTGCGCGAGACCTCTCTCAAATTGTATGAGGAGGCGAGCGCGTACGCGCTTGGTCGCGGCATCATCATCGCCGACACGAAATTCGAGTTCGGCACGGACCATGAAGGCCGCGTGATTCTGATTGACGAAGCCCTGACGCCGGACTCTTCGCGCTTCTGGCCCGCCGAAGCCTACGCGCCCGGCGGCCCGCAACCCTCTTTTGATAAACAGTTCGTGCGCGACTACCTGGAAACCCTCGATTGGGACAAAAAGCCGCCCGCGCCCCGATTGCCCACGGAAGTGGCAGAGGCCACGACCGCGCGTTACCTCGAAGCCTACAGGCTGCTCACGGGGGAACGTCTGGAGTCTTGAGTCAGGAGTCCAGATTTGAAGGACGATTGTTCGATGAATTTCTTAAAGTTTGAAGTTCAAGGTTTGAGATTTGAGAAAGCCGCTGAAGTTAAAGACGACTGTTTTTGACTCTAGACTCCAGACTCTGGACTCTAGACTTGATTCGCTGCCGGAGACCTCTTCATGCAGATGCGTGCCCGCCTTGAAGCCCTGATTGACGAGATGCTGGACGGCCAGATCATGCTCGACGAAGCCCTCAACGAGTTTGAGAAACTCTACATACAGAAAGCCCTCGCGCGCCATAAAGACCACCTCTCGCGCACCGCCACGACCCTCGGCATACACCGCAACACGCTCTCCAAGCGCGTCGCCGCCTACCGCTCGCAGCAACGCGCCGCCATACGTCAAAGCAGAAAGGCGAAGGGCGGAGGGCGCAAGTGAAGACAAGCCTCGCGTCCTGATTCAGGAATCGAATTCTCCGAATTAAGTGACAGCCGAAAGCTTGCTCCTCAACTTTCGCCTCGCCCTTCCCGCTCTCTTCAACTGCGCTCTCATCCCTTCTTTTCTGGTCCATATGTTGACAAGCGCGTGGGGATTGTTATAATTTAGCACTCGCTATCAATGAGTGCTAAAATTGCGATGGCGAGAAGCTATTAAATCACATCAGATTTTCCCGGTAAATTGAAAGGAGTCAAGAAGATATGGCAACAAACATTAGACCTTTGCAGGATCGTGTGATCTTGCGCCGAATCGAAGAGGGCGAGCAGGTGCGCGGTGGCATCATCATCCCGGATACGGCCAAGGAGAAGCCGCAGGAAGGCGAAGTCGTCGCGGTCGGCGAGGGCAAGTACAAGGAGGACGGCACGCGTCAGACCCCCGATGTGAAGCAAGGCGACCGCGTCCTCTTCGGCAAGTACAGCGGGTCCGAGATTAAGCTCGATGGCGAAGAGTTGCTGATTATGCGCGAGGACGAGATTCTCGGCATCATCGAGCGCGCGGGCGCGGCCAGCAGCGGCGGCAGCAGCAAAAAAGGCGGCAAGTAGTCCTCTTAAGTTAAAGAGAGACACGGGCCGTTTTTTCATTGACTGAAATTTAGTAGATACACCTCATCTTAGGAGAAAGAGAAGACATGGCAAAGCAAGTGGTACATGGTGAAGAGTCGCGTGCGGCGATCCTGCGCGGCGTCAACCAACTCGCGGACGCTGTCAAAATCACGCTCGGCCCCAAGGGGCGCAACGTCGTCATTGACAAGAAATTCGGAAGCCCGACGATTACCAAAGACGGTGTCACGGTGGCGAAAGAGATTGAACTGAAAGACGCTCTGGAAAACATGGGCGCGCAGATGGTGCGCGAAGTCGCCTCGAAGACATCTGATGTCGCGGGCGACGGGACGACCACGGCGACGGTGTTGGCCCAGGCGATTTTCCGCGAAGGCGTCAAGACGGTCGCGGCTGGCGCGAATCCTATGGCCCTCAAGCGCGGCATTGATAAGGCTGTTGAGCGCGCCGTCAAAGAGATTGAACGTCTCTCCAAGCCCGTCAAGGGTGACATGATCGCGCAGGTCGGAACCGTGTCGGCCAACGGCGATGCGAACATCGGCTCGATCATCGCGCGCGCGATGGAGAAGGTCGGCAAGGACGGCGTCATCACCGTCGAAGAATCCAAGACGATGGACACGGAACTGGATGTCGTCGAAGGCATGCAGTTCGACAGAGGCTATCTCTCGCCCTACTTCGTGACGGACCCTGAGCGCATGGAAGCGACCCTGGACAGCCCGCTCATTCTGATTCACGAGAAGAAGATTAGTTCTATGAAAGACCTGCTGCCACTGCTTGAGCAGGTCGCCAAGATGGGCAAGCCGATGCTCATCATCGCGGAAGACGTGGAAGGCGAAGCCCTCGCCACGCTCGTCGTCAAAAAGCTGCGCGGCACGCTCAACATCGCTGCCGTCAAGGCTCCGGGCTTCGGTGATCGCCGCAAGTCCATGCTCGAAGACATAGCCATCCTGACGGGCGGCCAGGTCATCAGCGAAGACCTCGGCATCAAGCTTGAGAACGTCAAACTCGAAGACCTCGGACGCGCCAAGCGTGTGACGATTGACAAGGACAACACGACCATCGTTGAAGGCAACGGCAAGCAGTCCGACATAGAAGGTCGCGTCAAGACCCTCCGCGCGCAAATCGAAGAGTCCTCTTCCGATTATGACCGCGAGAAGATGCAGGAGCGCCTTGCGAAACTGGTCGGCGGCGTCGCGGTGATTAAGGTCGGCGCGGCCACAGAGACCGAGATGAAAGAGAAGAAGGCCCGCGTCGAGGATGCAATGCACGCCACTCGTGCAGCCGTCGAAGAGGGCATCGTCCCCGGCGGCGGTGTGACGCTCGTGCGTGCCTCCAAGGCTCTGGAAAAATTCCAGATTAACAAGGAGGGCGAAGGCGACCCGGACGAGCAGATCGGCGTCACCATCGTCAGGCGCGCACTCGAAGAGCCGCTGCGTCAGATCGTGCAGAACGCTGGCAAAGAGGGCGCGGTCATCGTCCAGAAAGTCCGCGAGCACAAGAAGGAGACCTACGGCTACAACGCCGCGACTGAGGAAGAGGATTTAGTGGACCTCGTCGAAGCCGGGGTCATAGACCCGGCCAAGGTGACTCGCTCCGCGCTGCAAAACGCGGCCTCCATCGCCGGACTGATGCTCACGACCGAAGCGATGGTCTCTGAGCTTCCAGAAGATGAGAAGGGCAGCCCCGGCGGGATGCCCGGCGGCATGGGCGGCATGGGCGGCGGGATGGGCATGTAATCCTGGCCCATTAACTGTCAAACTAAAAGCGGCCTCGCTCCATGTGAGCGAGGCCGCTTTTGTTAGTTATCATCGTCTACGTTTTTATTGGCCCATCTTGAATCGCGCTTCGATGATCTCTCCCATTTTCTGCCCGTACGTGTGCGCGAGTTGCGGGTAGGTAGCCATCTCCGCTTCGACATCAAAGAGGTCCAGTAATTCTTCAGCCGCTTGGATTGCAGCCTCATCGCCCTCTATTTCGAGAAAGAGTCCGAAGGGAAGCTCGTCAACGGCGACCTCTGTGCCCGCGACGTGCCAGGTCTCGCGCCGCTTCTCGTAAACCAGCGCGGGCCTGTAGCCGAGCGCATCCAGGATAGCGGCCATCGCGGCGGCATCCTCGACGCGCGTCTCGTCCTCGCGCTGGTGCTTGATGGGAGATGCGGAAGGATAGCGTTCCTTGTAGGTGAGAATCGCTGCGTCTCCGATGCGGCGCAGGCGCAGCACGCACTGGCGCGTGTGCAGATTTCCACCCGCGTAAAGAATATTCTCCTCAAACGCTTCGCCCTCATGCGTCGCGCCTACCTCACGCAAGCGCCGCAATAATCGCTCGCGCTGGTCCAGCGTCAGCCGGTACTTTTTCTCAATCTCGATAGACATAAGAATCGGAGGCTGGAGGCTGGAGGCTAGTTAAAAACATCTTTGCTGTTACTAG
>DASYML010000167.1:0-3399 GCA_036009045.1 Pyrinomonadaceae bacterium | reverse complement strand
GGGCACGCTGACCACCTCTTGAATCTGCCGCACGAGGTCCCAGTTAGCGAGTCCCTTATAAGCCTGTTCCTTCGTGCGCCCGTGCAGCGCGATGTGTTCCGCGCCGCAAGCCTCCGCCAGCTTCGCCGTCTCGACCGCGTTAATCGCGTTGTCGTAATAGCCCGCGCGAATCTTAATCGTCATGGGAATCTTGATGGCCTTTTTTATTTCCTTGAGAATATTTTCGAGGCGCGGGTAATCGCGCAAAAGTCCTGAGCCTCCGCCGTGCTTGACGACTTTGGGCGCGGGACAGCCGCAATTAATGTCCAGGATGTCCGCGCCGACCTCCTCCGCCATCTCTGCGGCCATACGCATACGCTCCGCCTGCCCGCCGAAAATCTGGACCGCGAAGGGCCGCTCGTCCGCATAAAAACGCATCTGCCGTTTCGACTTCGGGTTGTGCCTCGTCAAGCCTTCGACGGAGATAAACTCCGAGACGGTGAGACCGACGCCGCCGCGCCGCTTGAGCAGCCGACGAAAAGAGACATCCGTGACGCCCGCCATCGGAGACAAAATGAGCGGCGGGTTAATTTCTATATCGCGTATCTTGAATGGCCTGACCATATTCTCCACCTGACGAAAATTTCTGGACCTATTAACTAAACGGATAATCTACTGCTGCGCCGCATGACGCGCGAGCGCGCGTGTTGTTCGTTCCCGCTTCTCCGAAGAGCGTTGATTGATTAAAGCATGAGATCGGGAGCCTGGCCTTTGACTTCGGTTTCCGGCTCGACCTGCTTCTCTCCCGTCTCCAACTCAAAGCCACGCGGGCATGTTGCGCGGCCTGCCTCGCGGACGTGCGCGCGAGTCCTATATCGCCGCGCTGCATCGCTTCGAGCGCCGCATCGCCCAGAGCCTGTGCGCTGGTCCTGTACCGAGCTATCTCTTTTAAGACATCCTCATCCTCTGTCATGATCATCAACACAAAAGTCTCATCAAATGAGATTGGCATCAAAGAGGGCCTGGATTAACTTGCCAATATCACTCTCGGCGGGAGGCTTTTGGAGTCTCGCGGTCAACATTCCCGTTTGCTGCGCGATGAGCGTATGCGTCAAATCCTCCGTGCAGAACAGGCACTCGCCCGCACTCAGCCCCGTCAACGCCAGGACTTGATAAAAGATTTCAATGTTCGACTTGTCCACGGGATGACCTAGTTTCAAAGAAAGCTCCGAAGAGAGTATGACGAGGTCTTTCTCAAACAGGGGCGAATCCAAAAATCCCGGCGGCAGAAGTTTGCTCACCTCCTCACGCGTCAGATCGTCCGTGTCCGAGAGCAGGCCCAGCCTGATGCCCTTCGCGTGAAGCTGTTTGAGCACGTCCAACGCGCCCTCTACATATACCTTGACATCATCCGCGCCCTCTACAGGTTCCTTCTTGACCACCAGCGTGTCGCCTATGTCAAAGAAAATGAGTTTCAGGTTCGTCATGTGAGTGTGATGACCTCCTCCGGTCCGATTGCTTTGATGCTATCCCGGCCCGCCATCGTCATTGACAACGAGTGAAGGCATCCTCTAGCTTCAGACGAGTGGTGGAATTATAGCAAATGCAACACAGGCTTATCCAAATCTCTGGCATCGCGTGGACGCTCATTTTCTCCGCGTTCATCATCTGGATTTACGCGACCGCGCCGCGCACGCTTTACGAGGTGGCGACCAACACGAAGGTCACAGCCGGGACTTATCAGGTGGACCGCGCGCGATTCGATGCCGCGCTGGGGTTGTTTCATCGCGGAGAGTTTCGCGCGGCGCGCGAAGAGTTGGCGCGGGCCGACCCCGCGCAGGCGGACGCCATCACACAGTTTTACATCGCCTACTCTTTTTACAGAGAAGGATGGGGACGCGTCTATAACGACGACGCGCTGTTCCGCCAAGGGTTGGAGGCCGTCAATCGCGCCCAAAAATTGACTGAGGGCGGCAGCGCATTAAGCGTTGATGACCCGGACCTCAGGATGCACACCGCCGCCGAATTGAA
Organism: Pyrinomonadaceae bacterium; assembly: GCA_036009045.1. Taxonomy (GTDB): domain Bacteria; phylum Acidobacteriota; class Blastocatellia; order Pyrinomonadales; family Pyrinomonadaceae; genus DASYML01. The sequence goes on along the minus strand of DASYML010000167.1, from coordinate 1,389 downwards.
AGCCGAACTCGAAGCGGGCACGGAGCGCAGCGTCGGCGATCTGAACCCGCTCAAGGTCTTCCGCGAACGAAAGTAAGAGATGGGCCAACGTTCAAAAAATCGCGCGCTCGTGCGCTTCGTCCTGCTGCCCACGATTTTCCTGCTGGTAGTCCTGCTCGGCGGCCTGCGCGTCGGCGCACAGACGCGAGCCTTCATCTTTCTCCCGCCGCCTCTCATCACGCTCATTCTCGCGGTCCTGCTGATGCTGCTCTTCGCGCGCGGGCGCTTGATAGAATTCCCTGAGTGGGTCTCAAGCGACAGGCCCGCGTTGACGAACGTCTCGCACGCGCTGACGCTGCTCGCGCTCTTCTTCGCCAGCGCGCAGGCGTTCAATTCGGTCATGCCGGAGAGCGGGCTGCTCCACTGGCTGTTCTCTTTTTTTCTACTCTGGACGCTATGGAACAACCAGTTCGCGGGCTTCGACGCGCGCAAACTTTTACGCAGCCTGTCAGTCCTCTTCGGGACGGCCTTCGCGCTCAAGCACCTGCTGCTCGCCAGTCTTTACGCGCCGGAGGGAGGCTGGTTGCGGCGTCTGACCGGCGCGCTCCTCGAAGGCGTCGCGCTCGGCACGCTCGACACGGAGAGCTTTGCCCCCGCCACGGGTTATCTCTCCTTCTTCACTCTCGCCCTCTACGTCGTCGGACTCATCCTCCTCGCGCCCTCGCCGCATAGAGATGAATCACACGAGGCGCACAGATTCCTTCGTGCCTACGAGAAACTCTCTTCCGACGAACGCCTCGCCGCGCGCCAGGCCATTCAAGCAGAGCAAGCTGGACCAGTAATTGAGACACGCGGAGAGACACCACAACTATCCGCAGCGAAACGTGAGACAGTGGATGAAGACGAACTGGATGAAGAAACAGTTATCAAGAGCAAGCCGAAGACATCCTAAAGAAAATCAGAAAGGCTATGACAGGCACGGCCCATCTCCGTGTAGAACAGGTACGCCCATCCCCGTAGGGGATGAATATGAGAGCCGTGGGCAGCGCCCACGGTTTCTGGTCCAAGATAGTAACCGACCCTCAAAGGGTCGCACCGCTTCATGGCAATGCGACCCTTTCAGGGCATATTTGGATTTGAACACCTTGAATCAAATGTGTTGAATTGAATATCATAAAGCCGCATGAGATTTTGAGAGGTCTCATGCGGCTTTTGATTTCTGGGCATCCCACGTCTCTCTGCGCTGGGGTGAAACCTTTACCAGTTGACGACCAGTTCTTCCGATGCCTGCCACGCGGGCACGTCCTGGCGTATCGCCGCGCGGTGCAGTTTCTCAGGCGTTGCGAGGAGGCGTCCGGCCCCTCTCGCCACCGCCGTCAGCGGGTCGTCCGCGACGACGACGTGCAGGCG
>DASYML010000166.1:0-15307 GCA_036009045.1 Pyrinomonadaceae bacterium | reverse complement strand
CAGGTCGAACGATTGCGCTGCGATTGCGGGCGCAGGAAACCCTGATTGTGTTCCAGGTCGAGGGTCTTGACGACGCGCCGGAGGAGCGCCGGGCCACCCAGGATTTGCAGTTGCGTGTTGAAGTAAGCGGGGTCCGTGACGGAGTTGCTGAGCACAATCGGAGCGGACTTGGAAACACCCGCCAGCCCCGGATTGCGTTCCACATCAACTTGCAGCCGCGCCTGTGATTCAAAGATGTCAGGCTTGCGCGCCATGTAGATGGCCGTGAGGAGCGTGACCAGCGCGGCGATGCCGATGACCAGCCACAAACGCTTGCGTATCGCCCGCCAGTAGTCCAGCAGGTGGACTTCATTCTCAGAGTTATTCTCGACGCCGTAAGTGACCAACGGGGCGACCGGGACGACCATCTCTTCCGCTCGTCCGAGTTCTCTAATTTCCGTCACTCTTTTGGTGAGTTCGTGTGATTCTCTCATCATTTCACCCGATTACGACAAGACGCTTTGCTGGTCCATTAAGCTGTCTCAAGCAAACGTTTCGTCACGCTTAGGATTTCCGCTTGAACAAAATTTTCGAGAGCAGTGCGGGTTTCATCAGTTCATCAGGGGATGACTCTGACCGCGCCCTGGGTGATGGTCGGAGCGATGATGCCCATCAGGCTATGCAAAAGATTTTTGGGCACGGAGGTCGGCACTTCTACGATGTCGTTGGCCTGCAAGGCCACGTCCTCCGCCTTGCGCTTTGAAATCGCGCCGAGGTCAACATAAAAATCCGTCTTGGCTCCGTTCGCGCCCGGCTGCTGCCGGACGATATGGACGCGGCTCTTTTTCCCGTCCTGCCCCAGCCCGCCCGCCATCGCGATGGCACGCGAAACGGTCGTCGGCTCTTTGAGCGGGATGGCCGAAGGCTTGACGACGTTTCCGATGACGTAAATCTGGTCCGCCGCGAGCACGGAGACGATGTCGCCCGGTCTCACGTACGGATTAGCGCCCGACTGGCCCAGCAGTGTATCGCTTAACTTGTAGGTCACAAAGCCTCCGACGACCGTCTCGCCCGCGTTCATTTCAACCGGGTTCTCGCACAGAGAAGGACCACCGGCGTGGACTATCTGGATGCTCTGCCCGGCGCGTTCGGCTGGCCCGCCCGCGTAGGTTAAAAGGTCCAGTAATCGAATCTGTCTTTGCAGCTTGAATTGACCCGGCGCGTTGACCGCGCCCACCACCGCCACCGGCTGCGATTGAAACTCCTTGACGAAGACATCAACGTGCGGGTGCTTCTTATACTTCAGATACAACGTGGCGACGCGTTGCGCCAGTTCGCCCTCCGTCAAACAGGCCGCCTGTAGCTCGTCGTCTATCATAGGAATGCGAATCATCCCGCGCTGGTCCACGCGGATGGCGTCCCTCGAAAGCTCCGGCGCTTTGAGCACGCGGAGTTCAAGCACATCGTTCGCGCCGATGCGATAACGCGTATCACCCTGCGCCACGGGCGGCGCGGCAAGCTGGGTCAGAGCGTTTGCCGTCGCGGCATTCGCGTTCTGCGATGACGCCGCATCGGGTTGTGCGGGAGCGCCCGTCTGAGCCTGACTACCGGGCTGTGCCTGAGCGTTAGGCTGCTTCGCGGTTGTCGCTGGCGTCTCTTTTTTAGGCGTGCTGACGAGCGGTCCGTCCTGTGCCTGAGCGTTGACCAAAGGCGCCGCTACGAACAGCGCCAGCAGCGCCACGGATTTCCAGACGTTGGTCCAATTCATATGGCTGCTCCTCTGCGAAGATGTGATAGATTTTCTCATGGCTGCAACAAAGACCTCTACTTCCCCGTCATGCCCAAACGGCGCGCAGCGAGAGCCTCGCGCATGTGATTCGGATGGGCCAGGTTGAGCACAGTATTGCTTAACAACACCATCAATTCTTCATGTTCACGACTGAACGCCCCCGTCAGGGGACCGTCATGCGTCTTGACGATGACGCCGTCTCTCATCCACTGCCAGAACTGCGCCTGCGTCGTCCAGAACTGCTTGCCATCACGGCACACGACCAGCGCCGTCTTCTTCTTCTTTTTAGCTTTCTTCGTACCCATCCGGTTAAATTCTTTCTCTCGACTGTTGATACACTCCGGCCCCTGCCTGAATCCGTTGGCCCCTGCGCTTAACAGATGCGCGGGGCAGCGTTCACGCTGTACCCAAAAAAGGGAAGCCTCTCTCGCGAGGCGGCATAAAATTGTCAAATCAACTCGCGCGTGGCGACCAATTACTGGACCTCTCTGGACCACCGGCGCGAGCCTTCATCAAGGCGACGCTTACAGGTGATGGCCGTTGCCCCCCTCGGCTCTCTGCGTCAGGAGACGCGAGACCAGTTCGGCGCGCCGCTTGACGCCGAACTTGACGAAGATATGACGCAGGTGAAACTTGACCGTTTGCTCGCTGACGCGCAGCCTCTCTCCGATCTCCGCGTTGGACAATCCTTCGGCGCAGCAGAGCGCGACCTGTGCCTCGCGGCGGCTCAGATTATTGAGACCGACGACGCGTTCGAGGGCCAGCCCGAAGGCTTTGTTGTGCTCGTGCGCTTGAAACTCTTCCGGGTAGGGCGCGAGGCCGCGTGCGCGCCTGCGTGCGAAAATCTCTTCTGGACTGAAGACGAGATAGACCGTCTCTAACTGCTGAGAATTGTGCGGAGCGCCCGCCACCTTCTGCCGCTCGACGCTCAACTTGCTGCTCAGCCCGGCCATCGCGCGCCGGATCGTGCCGTATCCTTTAATGCCCGTGAGAAGCATCAAACGCCGCGAATTGAAAGCGCCGATGCGCGTCCCGACGGCGGTCGTTTCGCTCCGCATGGCCTGGTACAACTGGTGCTCGACGGGCGTGTGGCTGAGCGCCAGGAGCGCCAGCGACTGTCCATCGGTCGAGTGTTCAAGATGCTCACCGAAAGAGTAGGTGACAGGCTCTATGGCATCCAGCATTTGATTCTTACGGGGATACATTTTGTTTTGATCAGGTTGAAAGATTCTCGCGGCGGGAAGTGCGCCCGACGGGGCTGCACTTTCGAGCAGGATTCAAATCCGTAAGCCAGCGCGCAAAATCCGTCTTCTAAAAATTAAATCACTAAGCAATAAACCGCGATAAGCTTTGTAAAATTATTCGTCCGCTCCACAGGCTCGCTCTTAAAGTTGACCTCGTCTCATTCCCCCAAAGGCTGCGTTTACCTACACGCTAAACGTTCGGACCAACCAGAGAGGAGAGAGGCTTGTCTTTCGCTTTGAGAGCCTACTTCGCTGCTCCCTCTATGTCAAGCGCCTGCGATGATTGCGGATTGCGGGTTTGCCGATTGCGGAATGCAGATTTTGGATTGCAGATTGAACACAGTTTGTTTTTGAAATCCGCAATCCGAATTCCGCAATTCCTCAGAGCGCGGCGTCAATCATCTCGCACCAGAGATGACCGATGGTGATGTGCGCCTCCTGTACGCGCGAAGTCCTGGTCGAAGGGATGATGACGGCCTCATCGCAAGCGGGGGCCAGTTGCCCGCCGCCCGCGCCCGTCAGGGCGATGGTCCGGCAGCCTTTTTCGCGCGCACGCTCGACGGCCTTGAGGACGTTGGGCGAATCGCCGCTCGTACTGATAGCCACGAGCAAATCCCCTCGCTGGGCCAGCGCCTCCACCTGTCTGGCGAAAATCTCCGCATAGCCGTAATCATTGCCGAGCGCCGTCAACGCGGAAGTATCCGTCGTGAGGGCGATGGCGGGCCACGCTCTTCTTTGCCGCTCATAACGCCCGACAAGTTCCGCCGCGATGTGCTGGGCATCCGCCGCGCTCCCGCCGTTGCCGCACAGCAAAAGCTTATGGCCTTCACGAAGCGTTTGGCAGATTAACTGCGCGGCACGCTCTATTTCCTCCATATTCTCCTGTAAGACGGCCTCCATCACGCGCACATGTTCCACCAGCGACGCGGAAAGCATATCCACGCTTTCCGCAGCAGGTCTCACAGCATCCCTCTCAGTCGAATTGCTCATCCTCTCCTGCTCTCAAAAAGTTTGGAGTGGGTAGTTCTCAATAAGAACTCACCACCGCAGACACAGAGCGCACAGAGTCAACACAGAGGCTTGCATCTGCTTCTCTGTGCGTCCTCTGTGTGCTCTGTGTCTCTGTGGTAAATACACTTTGTCCTAACCTCAACATCAATTTTCAGAAGCTTGCAAATTAACATATATCTCCCGGTGTTTCTAACTCCCAAGCGCCGGTCAGCTTTGAAAGACAACGTGCGAGTGATGCGTTACAATAGCTCTTTATGGTATACCTCCCGTGCCGTCAGGTGAGCCGTCTGTGTTATCAATAATATTTCAACTAACATCCAATAATTTATGACCCTCCAGAATTCCACGCCGATGCTGCGGCAATATCATGAACTGAAGCGACAGCATCCGGGCACTATCCTCTTCTTTCGCCTGGGCGATTTCTACGAGCTATTTTTTGATGACGCCGTGACGGGCGCGCGCGAACTTGAGATTACCCTCACCGCGCGTCACAAGGAACGCGGCACGCCCATTCCCATGTGCGGCGTCCCTCATCATGCGGTCGCGGGCCACATCCAAAGGCTCGTTCGCAAAGGCTATCGCGTCGCCATCTGCGAGCAGACGGAAGACCCCTCCTCGACTAAAAAGCTGGTCCGCCGCGAGGTCGTCCGCATCATCACGCCCGGCACGGCCATTGACCCGCAACTCGTAGAGGCGCGCGAGACCGTCTTTCTCGCCGCCGCCTGCGGCAGCGGCGAACGCATGGGCGCGGCTTTTCTGGACCTCTCAACGGGTGAATTTCGCGCCACCGAAGCGAAAGGCCCGGAAGCCTTCGCGCGCATCAGCGCGGACATTGAATCATACGCCCCGCGAGAGATTCTCTTCCCCGCATCCATGACCGTGCTCTTCAAAGGCGCGCGTGATGGAAGACAAGCTAACTCGCCTTCATTACGTCTCGTCAGACGCTCGTCCGTTGATTCCGGCGCGCCTGATGAAGAGAGCGCGGAGTCCGTCTCAACCGCTCCGAATCACGGCACTGTCTTTCAGGGCGCGGCGCTGACCCCGCTCGACGACTGGTTGTTTACAGAGGAATCCTGCGCCACGCTCCTGCGCGAACAGTTTGGTGCGCGTTCGCTGGCCGGTTACGGGCTGGAAGGAAATTTCGAGGCCGTGCGCGCCAGCGGAGCATGCCTGCGTTACGCGCAGGAAACGCAGCGCGCCGCCGCCGCTCACATCACAGACATCACCTACTTCGAGCCGCAGGATCATTTAATATTGGACCAGGTAACTGTGCGTAATCTGGAGTTGACGGAAGCGCAGGGCGTGGCGGGACGCGGGCGGGCGCTCTTCGATGTCATTGACGAGACGATGACGGGCATGGGCGCGCGTCTGTTGCGCTCATGGCTCCTGCGCCCGTCCGTGCGAAGGGGCGAGATAGAGGCTCGGCTGGGCGCGGTCGAAGACCTCTTCGCTTCGCAAATCAACCGCGACCGCCTGCGCGCAGGACTCAAGGAGGTCGCGGACCTTGAACGCCTGACGGGTCGTCTCAACATGGGCACGGCCAGCCCGCGCGATCTCTGCGCGCTCCAACGCTCGCTTAATCAAGTGCCCCCGATTCGTCGCACCATCAACGAATCTGGCGCTTCACTCTTGCAGATTCTTTACGAGAGCACGGATGAGCTTTCGGACGTGCGCTCGCTCATAGAGAGTTCCATCAGCGACGAGCCGCCCGCCAAGCTTTCGGACGGCGGCGCGATTCGTGACGGCTACTCGACAGAACTCGACGAGCTACGCCTCCTGAGCCGCAACGCCAAGCAGACCATCGCCACGCTCGAAGCGAGAGAGCGTGCGCGCTCCGGCATCTCATCCTTACGTATTCGCTACAACGGCGTCTTCGGTTATTTCATAGAGGTCTCGAAGGCTGCCTCCGCCCGCGTCCCGCCCAATTACGAGCGGCGGCAGACGCTCTCCAACGCTGAGCGATACACGACGCCGGAATTGAAAGAGTGGGAGACCAAAGTGCTCGGCGCGGAAGACCGCATGACGCAGTTGGAGACGGAAATTTTTCAAGACCTTTGCCTCCAGGTCTCCGCTCACACCAAGCGCATACAGTCCACCGCCCGCGCGCTCTCAACCCTCGATGCGCTCGTCTCGCTCGCGGAAACTGCTGTCCGCCGCAGGTACGCGCGCCCGGTTATGTACGACGGCGACGAGATAGAAATCGTCGGCGGAAGACACCCGACCATCGAAGCCCTCAGCGACGAACCGTTCATCCCGAATGATCTCTACATGAACAACTCTACGGACCGGCTGCTCATCATCACTGGTCCAAATATGGGCGGCAAGTCCACCATCTTGCGTCAGGCCGCGCTCATCAACATCCTCGCGCAGATGGGTTCCTTCGTCCCGGCAGAAAAAGCGCGCCTGCCCATCCTCGACCGCGTCTGGACCAGAGTCGGAGCCTCTGACGACCTCGCTCGCGGTCGCTCCACTTTCATGGTCGAGATGACGGAGACGGCGACTATCTTGCACAACGCGACGCCGCGCTCGCTGGTCCTGCTTGATGAAATCGGGCGCGGGACGGCGACCTTCGACGGTCTCTCCATCGCGTGGGCGGTCGCGGAGTATTTGCACGATTCGGCTGAGCATGCCGCGAAGACGCTCTTCGCCACGCACTATCACGAACTGACGGAACTGGCGGAGCGACTGCCCGGCGCGCAGAATTATCAAATCACCGCCGCCGAACGCGACGGTGAAGTTGTCTTCCTGCATCGCCTCGAACGCGGGCGCGCATCCAAGTCTTACGGGATAGAGGTCGCGCGCCTCGCAGGGTTGCCGCCGGATGTGCTGGTGCGCGCGAGAGACGTGCTGGCACGCCTCGAACGTTATGAACTGGATGTCTTCGCGGAGGAGGACCAGCAGATTACAGCCGAGGCGAGTGCGCCCGATGCTGCGAGTGATTGGGACTCCTGGGCGCTGACGGAGGCCGGACTGAAAACTGCCGCGAGGCGCGCGCGCCAGCGTCGCATCGCCACGCAGGCGACGCTCTTCGACGCGACGAACCAGAGCCTGCTTGACGAGCTACGCGGCGTTGATGTAGAAAGCCTCAAGCCCGAAGAAGCGCTGGACATCCTGGCACGGATACGCCAGCGGATTGTTTAATCGTTATCAAAGCAGAACGTGAAAGCACCAGATCACGCACAGGCGCAAAGGCGCAAAGAAGACGCTAAGTCGTTGAGTAATTCTCTTTTGAGAAAGTTGCTTGCTTCGCGTCTTTGCTTTGCGCCTTTGCGCCTGTGCGTGAGATGCTTTGCTCGCGCGCCCATGTGGCCGAACTAAGAGAGCCTTCGGTATTTCATCTTTATCGCGTCAACTATCAAGGAACGTTCGTCATCTTTCACATGTCTCAATCCCTAACTTCCCTTCCGCTCGAACAACAGATCGGACAACTTTTCTACATCGGATTGCCCGGCCCGGAATTGGACCAGGAGACGCGCTCGCTGATTGAAGAGGTGAAGCCCGGCGGCATCATCATCTTTGGCCGCAACGTCGCCTCGCCCGAACAATTGCGCGGATTACTGGACCAGATACGCAACCTGCTGCCCGTCGAGCCGCTCTGCGGCATTGACCAGGAGGGCGGACTCGTTGACAGGCTCCGGCGTATCTTTACGCCGATGCCCTCGGCGCGCACCATTCGCCAGCACGGAGACCTCGCGGCGGCACGCGCCCTGGGCCGCATCACGGGCCAGGTCCTACGCATGCTCGGCTTCAACATGAACTTCGCGCCCGTCATGTCCATCATGACGGACGAGCGAGACCTGCTCTCCAACGGTCTCTACTCGCGCTCCTACGGTCGCTCGCCCGGCGAAGTGCTCGGCTACACGACCGTTTACATGCGCGCGCTGCAAGAGACCGGCTGTCTCGGCTGTCTCAAGCATTTTCCGGGTATCGGCGCGGGCGAGGTTGATTCGCACATGGAGATGCCTGTCGTCACCCTCTCGCACGACGCCCTCATCGCGCAGGACCTCGCGCCGTACATAGAACTCTTCCAGCGCGAGGATGATCGCGCGCGCGCGGTGATGGTCAGCCACGGCGGATTCCCCAACATAGACATACGGACCGGACGGGCGGGAGGACTTCTCGAACCGGCCTCGCTGAGCCACGGCATCGTGACGACGCTCTTAAGAGAAGAACTCGGCTATCAACATCTGGTCGTCACGGATGATCTGGAGATGGGAGCGATTGCGCGCCATTGTGAGATTGAAGCGGCGGTCATACGCGCTTTCCTGGCGGGCGAGGATATGCACTTAATCTGTTCGCGGCCAGACATGATCAGGCGCGGCTATGAAGCGCTCCTGCTGACGGCGCGCGACGGCAAGATTACAGAGGAACGCATACACGCTTCCCTGCGCCGCATCGAAGCCTTCAAAGCTCGCATCAAGCCGCCGCTCCCCTTAGAGATGGAACGCTATCAACAGCTTGCGGATGAAGTGGTCCAGCTTAATCGCAAACTCAACTACACGTATGGAGGAGCGGTCTAAAATGCGCGCTCAAAAGTTCATCATTCTCTTGCTCTCTCTCTTCATCTCGTGCGCCTGCCTGTCGAGTTGCAGGCCCAGAAGCAACGCCTTCGTCATCGCCTATTCGGATAACGTTTCGACCTTAGACCCCATCGGCTCCGCGACGGTTGACGCGGCCAGCGAGCGCATGCGCGTCCTGATGTTCAACTCGCTGGTCAGGAAGAATGAGAAGTTCGATTACGTCGGAGACCTGGCAAACTTTCAACGCTCCGATGACGGACTGACTTATACTTTCACCATGCGCGACGGCGTCAAATTCCACGACGGCAGAGCGCTCACCTCCGCCGATGCTAAGTACACGCTGGACACGCTCATCTTCGGCGACCTGTCTTCCAAGTCCGGCAAGGCCGCATCATTCTTTGAAACGACGGACGGCAATAAACAGTCTTACATCACGAGCGTCGAAGCGCCCGACGCGCACACCGTCATCCTTCATCTTCGCAAACTGTTTCCGCAACTGATACCCAACCTCGTCCCCATCAGTATTATCCCGCAGGGCAGCGCGGGCCAGCAGAAGGACCACCCGCTCGGCACTGGTCCATTTAAGTTTGTCAGTTGGGATGCCTCGCAGCAGGTGCTGGACCTGGAAGCAAATCAGGAATACTGGGAGGGCGCTCCGCACATCCCTGCGCTGCGCGTGCGCGTCATCACGGACGCCAACGCGATGCAGGCCGAACTGCGTAGCGGTCGCGCGCAGATGGCCCCCTTGCCGACCAACCTTTCCCCGGACTCCATCAAGTCGCTCGGCCAGGACCTGAACCTACAGGTCAAACAATTTCCGGGCGCGAACGTCAATATCATCACCTTCAACGTGACGAGCGCGCCGCTCGACAAGGTACAGGTCCGCCAGGCCATCGCCTACGCCATTGACCGCGAGAGCATCGTGCGCGACCTCTATCTGGGCCAGGCTCAAATCGCCCACTCGATCATGCCCGAAAATTCCTGGTCCTATTCGCCGGGCCAGAAATATTCCTACGACCCTGAGAAGGCTAAGCATCTGCTGGACGAAGCCGGTTTCCGAGACCCCGACGGCGACGGCCCGCAGATGCGTTTCCCGCAACCGCTCGTCATCAAAATCAACGCCAACAGCGTGTCGGCCCGCAACGTCACCAGCGTCATCCAGGATTATTTGAAGAAGGTCGGCATCCCTTTGCAGATAGATACAGTGGAGAACAACACTCTGAGAAATCAACTTCCACTGGGCCAGTTTCAGATGACATACGGGCAATGGGTCGGCGGCAATACGGACCCGGTCTTTTACAAAGACCTCTTTGAAAGCACCGAGATTCCCACCAGGGACCGCCCCTCGCGCAATCGCAGCCGCTACGCCAATCGAGACCTCGACCGCCTCATCGAAGAGGCTATCAACACCCTGGACCGAAATAAAGCCGCCGTCACCTATGCCAAAATCCAGGACATCGTCAGCCGCGACCTGCCGCTCCTCCCACTCTGGTATCAAGCCAACATGGTCGTCGCACGCAAAGGCGTCGGCAACATCACCCTCAGACCCGACGGCGATTGGGAATTCGTCCGGCAGATAACGCCGGAAAGCAAGTAAGGAAGTAAGCGCATCAGGTAGGGCAGGCTGGTCCCTGCCCGTGGCAACCGAAGGTTGCTCATCAACACACCCTGTATTTCAACGCTGAGAGGTACGCTTTCTGACAACGCGTTGAGAGCGCGACGAGCAGGAACCAGCCCTGCGCCTACAACTTCATGTCCTCGCCTAACACGCGCAGGGTTCCTTTTAATTCTTCTTTTATCACCGCGCCTTCGCGTATGAGCCTTGCGGTTGGCCCGCTGACATCCAGCACGGTTGAGGGCAGGCCGCCGGGCGCTGGTCCACTATCAATAATCAAGTCCAGCCCCGCAGGGAAATATCCTGCGACTTCCTGTGCCGTGCGCGCCGCCGCTTGACCCGCAGGATTGGCGCTCGTCGCGGTCAGCGCCCCGCCCACCGCGCGCACGAAATCACGCACCTGCTCATCATCTGGAAGGCGCACGCCAACGGTCCCCGTCCCCGCAGTCAACTCATCCGCCACTCCGTCGCGTGCTCTTCCGACGAGCGTTATTGGACCAGGCCAGTGTCGCTTTGCGAACGCGTCGAAGAGTTTTGATTGACTCTCAATCAAACGCCCTGCCCCCGCCGCATCGCTGATGATGACGAGCAGGGGTTTGCCTTCTTCCCTGCCCTTCAAAGCATAGATTTTCCGCAAGCCAACTAGATTAAAAGGGTCTGCGCCGAGACCGTAGAAGGTGTCCGTGCGAAAGGCCAGGACGCCGCCCGCCGCGATTGTCCGCGCGGCCACTTGACGCGCTCTTTCATCATCGGTCAGCATCATACGGCTAACGGATTTTGACGCCGTAGGCGAGGCCGTCTCCAATCGAGAGAATTTCCGCGCGGAGGTCCGGGTGTCCGACGAAGCGTTGATTGAATTCGCGCAGGGCTTCGGTAGAGGCTTGCTGGTCCGGCGAGCGTATTTCTCCGGCGACCTGCCCGCCCCACAGGACGTTGTCCGCGATGACGACTCCGCCCACGCGCAACATCGGCAACGACAAATCGAGATAAGCGGAATACTCTTCCTTGACCGCATCAAGATAGACCAGATCAAACGTCTCCGTGAGATGCGGCATGACTTCCAGCGCGCGGCCACGCTCTATCCGCACTCTCTCGCGCAAGCCCGCGCGTGAAAGATAATCTTCCGTGCGCGCGATCATCTCGTCATTCGGTTCGATGGTCAAGACGAGGCCATCTTCCGCCATCGCCTGGGCCAGATGCAGGGCGGAATAGCCAATCGCCAGTCCGATTTCAAGCGCGCGCCGCGCCTTCATGGCCCGCGCCGTAATCTCCAGAAACTTCGCCACTTCGCGGTCCGCAATCGGGACTCTATGCGCGGCGGCATACTCTTCCATCTCCGCGATGATGCCCGTGCTGGCGGGTAAAAGCTGGTCCAAATATTCCGCCTGCTCGCGTTGGATGATGGCGTCGAGACGTGCTTTCATCTATTTATTCCTGCCTGTGTGTTTTGGGTTTCAAGACGAAAGACAGTCTACCCGCAAGGCTCATGACAGCGCAATCTTTCAGTTGTCCGATTTATCCTGCGTCTCGCCGCCGACTGAGACGTAGCGGCGAGCGAGACCGAGTTCGCGCAATTTGTGTTGGAGCGATTGCCTGTGCATGCCTAGAATGGAGGCCGCGCGCGTCACGTTGCCGCCGGATTCTTCGAGGCAACGCGCGATATAGCGACGCTCAAACTCGCGCCTGTCCGTGCGAAAGTCCGCCGTGAAAGGGATGTTCAGAGCATCGTTTTCATCTGTTTCATCCTGCGCGCGGCTGCTCTCCTGCGCTGGTCCGGGAATGATTTCGTCGGGCAGGTCGCGGGCCGTCAATTCGTTGCCTTCTGCGAGGATGACCGCGCGCTCAATCGTATTACGCAATTCACGGACGTTGCCGGGCCAATCGTATTCGACGAGACGACGAAGCGCGCTCTGGGCCAACGTGCGAACGGGCAGGTTATAGCGTTCCGCAGATTGTCTGGCGAAGGCTTCGGCGAGCAAAGGGATGTCCTCGCGTCTCTCGCGCAGGGGGGCGATTTCGACCGTCACGACGCGCAGGCGATAAAAGAGGTCTGCGCGAAAATTGCCGCCCGCGATCTCCTGTTCGAGCGGGCGATGCGTGGCGCTCACGATACGCACGTTGACGGGAATCGAATCGTTTCCGCCGAGCCGCTCGATGCGTCTCTCTTCGAGCGCGCGCAGGAGTTTGGCCTGCGTGTTGGCGCTCATGTCGCCGATTTCATCGAGGAAGAGTGTGCCGCCGTCGGCCTGTTCAAACTTGCCGCGCCTGCGCGCCGCAGCGCCCGTGAAAGCGCCCTTTTCGTGGCCGAAGAGTTCGGATTCGATTAACTCCGAAGGGAGCGCGGCGCAGTTGACGGCGACGAAAGCGCCGCTCCTGCGCGTCGAACTGCGCTCGTGTATCTCGCGCGCGACGAGTTCTTTGCCCGTCCCGGATTCGCCGCGCACGAGAATCGTGGCGTCTGTCTCCGCGACCTTCTCAATCATCGCGCGGACGCGTTTGATGGCTTCCGAATCTCCGAGCAGAGAGCCGCGCTGCGCGCCTTCAATCTCGATGCGACGGCGCAGTGAGCGATTCTCTCGCCTGAGCCGGACGGTCTCAAACGCATTCTTGACGACGAGGCGGAGTTCGTCCACCTCGAAAGGCTTCGAGAGATAATCATGCGCGCCGGACTTGATGGCCTCGACCGCCATCCGCTCAGAGCCGTGCGCGGTGATGAGAATCACGAGCGGTGTCAAGCCTTCCGTCGGCGTTAAGCTTTCCGCAGAGCCGAGTTCATGCAAAAAGTCCAGCCCGCTCGCGCCCGGCAAATTGACATCGCACAATAAAACATCGTGCCGCTGTTGGCCCAGGGCGACGCGCGCCGCCTCGACGCTCCCCGCCTCCGTTATCTCATAACCAAAGCCGCTCAGCGCGCGGCGCATACCGTAACGCGCGGCCTCCTCGTCATCAACGATGAGCAGTCGCAAGGCTTCGTCTGTAGTCTCTTCATTCATCATCAAAAGTCTCCGCCGCGATTCCATCAGCACATCGTGTGCCATAAAATGAAAGGCAGCCGCGAACGCCCCGTAGGATTTCTGAAAAGCCGTCTGTGCCCTGAAAGGGCAAGAGATGATAGCCCTGGGCAACGCCCACGGTATGCTCACGCCAACCCATCCAGACCCTAAAGGGGTCGCACTTCAACCTTGAGTGTGCGACCCCTTCAGGGTCGGTCTCTATTCTGGACCAGTAACCGGGGGCGCTGCCGACGGCTCTCATATGTATCCCCTGCGGGGATATGTTCATCGCCTTCTCCATTTTTTAGATTCATCAAGCGCAACTCGAAGCGCGCGCCTTCTCCGTTCCCGGATGATAAGAGACGCGCGGTTCCTCCTACTTCTTCCATGCGTTTTTTGACAATCGAGAGGCCGAGGCCGGTCCCGCGCTGGCGCGTGGTGAAGAAGGGTTCCCAGATACGCCCTTGTAATTCCTTTGGGACGCCCTGGCCGCCGTCCGTGACGTTGATGATTAATTCCTGAGCTTCGACGCGCGCTTCGAGCGTCACGCGCCCGCCCGCCGGTGTCGCCTGAATGGCGTTGAGCAGGAGGTTCGAGAGCGAGTCGCGGACGGCTGCGGCAGCGCTTCCTTCAATCTCGCTTTGAGTCTCGGCGCGACATTCGAGGACGACTCCGTGCGCGCTGGCTTCGACCCGAAAGAGTTCGACGATGGCGTGCGACAGATCGTCCAGCCTTGATGGAGCGATGGCTGGCGGGGCGCTCCTCGCGAAGTTTAAAAGCTGCGTCACGCTGCGATTCAAGCGGTCCGTCTCCCCTACGATGAGGCTCAGGTCGCGCGCGTAGTCGCCGCTCAATCGTTCATCCTCACGCATCACCTGCGCGATGGACTTGATGGCGGAGAGCGGGTTCTTGACTTCATGCGCGATGGTCGCAGCCATGAGACCCAGCGCCGCGAGGCGTTCGCCCTGCGCCAGCCTGCGTTCGAGCCGCACGTTCTCTTCCACCAGCCTGCAATCTTCAATCGCAATCGCGGTCTGGGCCGCCAGCACGTCGAGCACTGCGCGCGCGTCGTCCGTCAACACATCCGGCGCGGCGTCTATCAACATGAGGCCCACGGTCCTGTCCTCACGACGCAGCGCATAAGCTATCTCGTAACCGCGTCCGCGCAAAATCGCTTCATCTTCGACGGGCATCCAATCGCGCGCAGACGCAAGTTCTATCACCTGATCCACCCAGCGCGTCAGTTCAACTTCAGACTCTTCCTTCAAATCATCACCCGCGAAATCCATCAAGCTCAAATCCGTGAAGGCCAGCGCATCCGTCTCGCCCTGCACGTCCCGCTTGCGCTCATAGGCGATGAGCCGCGCGCGGCGCACGCCCAGGGTTTGCTCCGTTCGCTCCTCCACAAAACGCAGCAGTTCCGGCAACTGCTGGTACTTCCCCGCGTGCGAACTGATGCGCGAGACAACATCTCGATAGAGCGTCGCTTCGCGCTCGAAGAGTTTATGAAAACGTTTTTCCAGCCACCCGCGCAGAGGGGCCGCGCCGAGCGCGAGCGCCAGTATCAACAAAGACTCGACCGCGCCCGCGCGCAACCCGTAACGCGCCGTGAGCCACGCCCCGATAGTCCTGATACCGTAAAGATAAAGGACCAGTATGACTCCCGCGAAGGTCGCCACGATGAGGCTTTCGCGGATAATCAACTCAAGCAGGCGATAGCGATAAATGTAGTAAGCCAGCAGCGCCGACGGCAGCAAGGAACCGAGGTTGGCGAGCGTCTTGAGATACAGGCCGAGCGTCGTCCCTTCTCCGACGCCGACCGCAATCGCGCCGAGGATGAGCAGGCCGACGCCTATAAACGAGGCCGCCAGCGCGCGCATGATGCGTCGTTCGCTGGCGCTCACGGTCTTGAAAGAGATGAGCAGGTCCGTGACCGCGATGAAGCAGAGCACGTAAAAGGCCCAGAGCGCGAAAGGCAGGACGAAGGGCTTGAGCTTTTCCACCATCGGCAGGTATGGCCCCTGCCAGAGACGCGGGACGGTGACGAAGAGAAAGAGAGCGGGAAGATAAGAGAGATAGACGCGCGCCTTCTCCGTCAAAGTCAAAGGCCGCTCCTGCGCGTTGGCCCATAAATGAAGATGTACGTGGAGCAGAAA